>JBBINX010000007.1:0-54813 GCA_037443685.1 Ignavibacteriales bacterium | reverse complement strand
ATGAAGAGTGCCAGAGCTCCAATTGTGAGCAAAGTTTGGTTAGTTGACATATTTCCAGTTTCCTCTATTACAATTTATTCTTAGTCATATTCAAAAATTCACCTATTTTTATTCAATATCGTCACGATTGTGTTCTGATATCCGACTCTGTTTGTTCAATATTCTAAAAGTTTCATTAAATTATGCTATTTATTTACGAATCACAGTTTGACCCGAGTCACTTACCGTCTTCTATGTCATAAAAAACCATTATGAAAGTGCTAAATATCACCAATAAAAGAACAATGGATGTGCCATGCAGGTACATTAAGATTTGGAGATTTAAAGATATAACTTTCGGGAGTAGAGTAAATGTAAAATATTAGGATAGAAAGGTAAAAATTACCATTACACCTTGTAATATCTACAAAAGTGTATATCATAAATACTATTCTGATACTAATCTTCGGTAGTTGTGGCAAGTATTTCCTCGAATGTTGTTACACCTTCCATCATCCGTTCCATACCGGCTCTGCGTAACGTCCATACGCCATCTTTTTCGGCTTGTGCTCTGATTGCATTTTCATCTATTTCGTTTCCAGCACTTACTATCAGTTGTTTAATTTCGCGTGTGAAATATAGAGCTTCGTGAATTGCGCATCGTCCTTTCCAGCCCTGATTACATTTTTCGCAGCCGATTGGCTGGTAAAATGTGCTTACGTCCAACATTTCTTCAGTAAAACCAAATTTTCTATAGATTTCTCTTTCCGATTCGTTTAACTTCAATGGTTTTTTGCAATTTTTGCATAATGTCCGTATAAGTCGTTGAGCAACCACTATATTGATAGCGTAAGCTATAAGAAACGGTTCCACACCCATTTTAAATAGACGTGAAATAGCACTAGGTGCATCGTTAGTGTGGAGCGTGGAAAAAGTTAAGTGACCTGTGTTTGCAAGTTTAATCGCAATTTCTGCGGTAGTTTTATCGCGCATTTCTCCAACAAGCACTATATCGGGATCATGGCGTAAAATACCACGGATAGCACTATCAAAATCCATCTTAGGTCCAATTTTTAATTGCCGCGCACCTTTAATGATATACTCAACGGGATCTTCTACTGTTAATACGTTTACGCTAGGATCGATAACCTGATGTAGCGCTGCAATCAGAGTTGTACTCTTTCCACTACCTGTGGGACCGGTTAATATGACGATTCCTTGTGGTTTTGAAATTGCCTTGTAGAAATAATCGCGTGCAGGTCCTTGTAAGCCGAGTTTATTCAAATCTGTAATTACTTTTCGATCGTCCAGAACTCGAATTACAATGCTTTCTAATTTATGGCTGAACTCGGTAGCTACAATAGGCATAATTGAAACGCGGAAACGCATTTGATGACCATCGATAAGACGCTGTATAAAACCATCTTGTGACATTTCACGTTCAAATCGGTCGATATTTTTTGAGCGGTCTTTTACTACTGCGGCGATTGCTTCGGGCATCGTGTTTTCCTGAGTGTGCCAAAGCTTTAAGTTACCGTCTAATCTAAACAGGAAATCGGTTCGGTTTCCTTCTCTCGCAATAATATGGATATCGCTGGCACCCTGACGAACTGCTTCAACTAAAGCTCCTTCGACTAGATTTATCAGAGCACTTTTACTAATTTCAGCTTCGAGGGCTTCTTCGTCAACGCCTTCTTCTTCTTTTACATTAATACCAATATCCGATGTTTCGAGGAGTTTTAAAAATTCATTTTCCGGTGGGAATATTTTCTCTAATACATTTGTAATTTCTTTAAGGCGACAGTAACAAACCTCGTATTTTTTAACACCGAAATTCCGGGCTATAATTGGTATGCGTTTATCGGTAGGGTCTGCTGCTATGATTATCAGTTTCTCAGAAACTTTATCGTCGAACTTTAAGGGTAAAATTTTAGTCTCTATCAGCATCGAACGATAAGTATCCGACAAGCCTTCGACTGTTTTCTTTATGAAGTCAATACGGGCTTGATCGAGAACCTCGTCGGCAAGATAGATTTCACGAAAGGCGTATATATTGGCAACTTCACGAAACACAGCATCGTGATCGATGTTAAAATCTGATACAAGAATTTGTCCCAAATTACGGCGTTTTTTTTTATCCTCTGTATCTTTTATGCGAAGCGACTGTTCTAATACATCATAATCAATGATGCACTTCTTGAGAAGAGTATAGCCTATTTTATCAGTAATGTCAATTTCGGGCATATTAAGTAAACCAACTTATGATGTTTTGAATTTCGATAAAACCCATACCTGGACGCTTCGGTTTTATAAATGCTGTTTCGGATGAAACAAGTGTTAATCCTGTTAGCACTACCATTATAATCATTGATATCCAGAGCTGTATAAATTCGATAGCATTTCGCATTTTATAGCTGGTTTCTTTTTCATAATATTCAGCCAATTGATGAGCTGTATGTTTTACGGTTCCGGTCTCGGCGCCACTATGGAAACGTGAAATAGCTGTTCTGGTAAAAACACCCGCTGCCTCGAAAGCATCGGTAATACCGGCACCCCTCTCGACCATCATTGGAATTGCTACGGTTTTAATTTGGTCTTCCATATACTTATTTCCGCAAGCTTCGGCAGCCATTTTTATAACATCGATATTTTCACCTGAACCGCTATAGAGCGCGTAAAATACACGGCAGAATATTTCAATGTTTGTTTTATGTAGCAGCGACCCGATAACCGGAATTTTCCAGATGAGTTTGTTGAGCACGTACTTTCCACGTGGTGTAGTAAAGAACCGTATTGCGATAACAGTAGGCACGAAAATTATTAATAAAATAATAATCAGGTTATCGAGTATCAAATAGCTTATATCGAGTGTATGCTTAGTCATCGGAGGTAAATCAATTTTCATCTTTGCAAATATCTCAGCCATCGGCTTGAAAATCCAACCGATGTAATAAACAACAGCACCGAAAAGCGCAACTAATGTAATTATGGGCGTAATTAATGCACTTTTTAAATCTTTCTTAAATTGCGCCTGGCGTTCAAGAAATTTTGCAGTGCTTTCATAAATCTCAGCCATATTTCCACTCTTTGAGGCAAGACCTAACATATGAGCAGTAAATTTTCCGAATACTGGTTCTTGTTTTACAAAAACTTTTTCGCTGTCTTTTCCTTGCTTCAGCTCTGTGTTTATTTCACGTATCGTGTCCCTGAGTGTCTTATTCTCGATATCATTTGCCATTAATTGCAGAATTTCGTTGTATGGTAATTTTTGTCGTATCAAGTCTGCACTTACACGGACGAATGTTACAATATCCGACATAGGTGGTTTAGGTTTTAAATCGAATAGTTTTTTCCGGACATATAAAACACGAAAGCCCATTTTCGAAAGGGCTTCCTGAACCTCTTCTTTTGTAAAAGCTTTTTGTTCACCAGTAACAGGTTTTTCATTCCCCTTCTGTACTTTGTAAAGAAAAGTACCCCGTATAGTCAGCTTTAGAACTTTAAACTTCCGCTGCACAGCCATCTGGTTAGCTTTTTCCTTTGCGAGCCTGGGGTTGTCAGCTTCGAGAATACCTTGTACTGTTTTTCCGTTTGTTGATATTCCTTCTAATCGAAATTCTGGCATTTTGTTTATCCTCTATAAATAATAACCAATAATAATATTTTTTGTATTTCTCTACATAAAATCATCGGTAAAAGTATAAGTACCAAGTTGTCCTATGTCATTCAATTCTACAGAAATAGTTCCGTATCCGAATTTGGAAGTCGCTGTAAATAGAATAGAATTAGCTTCTACCACATATGTATATGTTGCATTGTCGTTATCTGCAAGATTAGCGGGTAGGGTAAAGTTAAGATACGACCTGCTACCGCCGCCTAAAGGTTCAGGTTTCAAACGATATCTATACGCATACTGCCCGAGGTTCATCATATCGTTTATAATTGCATCTTTATTAGAGCTTACAGAGGTAGCTGTAAACAAATAGATTCCGACTGTAATTGCGATTCCAACGATGATTACGCCGAGTATGAGTAACATTAGTTGTTGTTGACCCATAAAGAAACCTTTCTGTTATTCGCGTCATAAAATAAAACGCTGCCAAATACAGGAGTAGTTAGAAAAAATTTCATTTGGCAGCGCATCGGACTAAAAGTTTCTGTAGATTTGGTTATTGGAATTCATCCGTGTATGCCCAACCAGTCAATTGACCAGTTGCATTGAGTGTGGCTTGTACTGTTCCATAATCAGTGTGCGTTGCTGTAAATGTAATTGCATCCGGTCCACCTACAACATGTGTATATGTAGCGTTTTCGGTGAGTTGTAATTTTGTTGGAATAGTATAACCGGTATATTGACCCGCGCCACCGCCCATTGAGGCAGGACGGATACGATATTGGTATGCATTTGCAGCAAGGTTATTCAGGTCGTTAATAATAGCATCTTTAGAAGATTGAACACTGCCTGCTGAAAACATTGTTATACCGACAGCGATAGCAATACCTACTATGATAACGCCCAAGATGATTAATAAAAGTTGTTGTTGACCCATTTTTAAATCTCCTTAATTTGTTTGTTGTGTGTTTGTTTTGTTGTTACTTACTGTGTTACTAATGTTTTCCTTATTATTTTCTATGCTGGATGGACTGCAATGGTTGTGCCATAAGGAAACTCCTTCAAAATTTGAAGTAATTGGCTGTTTTTAACAGGTGAATATTTGGCAATTGATTTAGGTAGGTAAATAATACTGATTGATTAAATAAATTTTACAAATCAGGTAAAAATTGCCGATGCGAGACACACTACTGTCGTTATCTTAAGCACTTCCGCTATTCTCCAAACGGGATGCTGAAATATGTGGGGGGCATTTGGCGCCATTCACCAAGTTTGGGGTGATACTACTTGTTAGAACAATTTTTTTTTGTGATGGATAACTGAAAACTTTATTACAGTGTTTATTGGATCCCCACTTTTATGGGAATAACAAAATAGTAAGCACCACTTTTGGGTTAACCCTGGTTGGAGTATGAATTCTATTATTTTTTTATGATACCTCTAAAATCTCAAAAAACATTTACAAGGGCTGGCAATATTTCGCCAGATTTCCCCATCAAAAATTCATCCGCAATATCGGTAAGTGGTGTAGTTTCCGGATTGACTTCAACGACGAACGCTCCGTTCCGTTTAGCAATGTATGGCAGTGAAGCAGCCGGGTAAACAACTGCGGAAGTACCAACAGAAAAAAAGAGAGCGGCAGACGATGCAGCTTTTTCTGAAGCATTCCACTCGTTTGCGGGAAGCATCTCGCCAAACCAAACAACTCCAGGCCTAATCAATCCTAAGCACACATCACAGCGTGGAACCTCCGCTTTGGAAAAAATTATTTCGTCTGAATATTCTTTACTGCAATCGATGCAATAATTGCGCTGTATGTTACCGTGTAACTCGTAAACATTTTTACTCCCTGCCCTGCGATGAAGATTATCAACATTCTGTGTAACTAATGTAAATGTATTATAAATTTTCTCCAAATCTACGAGAGCATAATGACCGGGGTTGGGTTTAATTCCTGCAATAATTTGCTTACGGTATTTGTACCATTCCCAAACTAATTCAGGGTTTCTTATAAAAGCATCGAAGTTAGCAAGTTCTTCGGGTCTGAATTTTTTCCAGAGTCCTTCGTTTCCTCGGAACGTCGGCACTCCGCTCTCAGCCGAAATACCTGCTCCTGTTAATACTACAACCGAATCAGCTGACTTTAATTTTTGAATTAATTTTTCTGAAAACATTTTTACCTCCTTATTTTTGCGGAACTAACACGAGTTTATTCCACGCTGAATTTTCTATCCATTCCTTTTCACGTTTTACAGTTTTGTAAACACCGTTTAGCCATAATTGTGTCTGGTCGTCGTAATGTTTATGAAGCGGCTGACCGGATTGACCCGTCGGTAAAACACTAAAATATTCCGACAACCGAGATAAGTCCATAATTAACCGGGTAGAAGGACCTACGTGATTGCGAAACGGTTTGTTAAATTTATACTCGCCGTTATTGATGGTTGACATTGAGCCACCGACGGGAAAAGGACCGATGTTAAAAACTTTATCGAGCGGCGGACGCGACCCGAAAGGATGTGTAAACGTTACAGTGTGCAGTTTTCCCCATTGCCAATTTTTCATTTCGGGACCTAACTTTTTTTCAAGTTCGTCGATTGCTTCTGTAAAACTTTTTCGGAAAATATCATCTCTTGTTTCAATTTCTTCGGTGTTAATATCATCAAACCAGCTTGAATTTGCAGATTTTATCAACCCGTCAACAGCAATAATTGGAAGCGCCGAAAAGAATATATAGTCTTCCAACAACTCGCTTCCCATTTCATCCATGAAAATATTGTGTAGCAATTTCACAAAAAACATGTTAAAGATGGCAGACGCTATATCCGTGGGACGGTGCTTGTAATCCCAGTTTTGTAAATATTGAAAAGCAGTAATTGTATCGTTAAAATTTTTACAAGACTCTATTAATACTTCCGTAATACTTTTAGCGTGCGGCGATGTATAGTCCGATTGAAAATTTTTAAAATCTTCTACAGAAAATTTTTTGTTGTTGGTTAATAATTCTTTTATCCGTTCTATGCGGGATGGTGGCATGTAAAGATTGGAAATAAAGAATGGCTGGTTTTCTGTAATCTTGTTGTTTGCTGTAGCTATAAAACCCTCTTTCGGATTCCAAAGTTTGGGGAGTTTTTCAAACGAGATAAAACCTTTCCACTCGAACTCTGTTGACCAGCCCGGCAGTGGTAAAGTTGGGTTCTGTTTACCACGGACAGGTATTTTTGCCGCCGTCCAATATCCGATATTTCCGTCAACATCTGCATAAACTACATTCTGTCCCGGAACAGCGAACTCTTTGATACCGCGTTCAAAATCCTCCGCGTTTTGTGATTTGTTAATTAAATACAATGCAGAGGGTTCCGAGCTAACTTCAAACCCAACCCATCTCATAGATACAGTTCCCTGGTTCGCATCTGTTGCAGAATTATTTGTAACAGAATGAATGTCGCTGATTATCGGACCGTGGTGTGTTCGGCGAACATTTATTACTACGCTGTCGTCTTTTCCTATGTAGATGGTTTCTTCACTTACAGCGATAGGTATGGATTTATTTTCGCAGATATAATTAGTCGATTTTATAGAATCTATTTTTTCGATATAGAAATCGGTTTCGTCAATCATTCCGTTTGTTAGTCCCCACGCTATCCGATTGTTACTTCCGATGATAATAAAAGGTGAACCAGGTAGTGAGACACCCGCAACGTCCCAGTCGGGCGCCGATAGATGCATCTCGTACCATTTTGAAGGAACTGGCAAACTCAAATGTGGGTCGTTTGCTAAAATGGGTTTGCCACTTACCGATAAAGTCGAATCAATAACCCACGAATTACTTCCAATTGCTGAACCATCGTTTCCAAAATAATTTCTAAAAGATTGAACGACATTCATAAAATTAGTTACCGAAGCGGAGAATTTTTTATCTGTCGGTTTTTTCCCTTGTAAATGATGATGTAATTCAATAATTGTCGGTGCGGAAGCTGGATAATTCGGAAAAATCTCGCTCAATTTTTTAATATCGACTTTTTCTGCTAACTTTCCCATAGCTAAATCGACCCACCACGCTATATTTGAATCCCAAGCCATTAACCGCGAGAGAAGCAAGCTGTGTTTTACTGTCCACAATTCGGGTTCGTAACCGATCATATCAAATTCTATTGGATACTTTCCCTTGTGGTCGTTGATGTATGCGTTAATACCGTCAGCGTAAGCTTGCAAAGCCGAAATGACTTTGGGTTGGATATGTTCATAAATCCTGCCAACGACATCGGAGATGTTCAACGTTCGGAACAACTTATCAAAATCAACCGTTGTATAACCTAAAACTTCCGATAATCGTCCCTCGCCTGTGCGTCTTGTTATATCCATCTGCCAGAGCCGATCTTGCGCGTGCACATAACCTGCAGCAAACATCAAGTCGTGTTCATTCTCTGCAAAAATGTGCGGAACTCCAAACTCATCCCGATATATCTTCACGGTGTTTTGCAGCCCTTTTACCGAAATTGTTCTATCGTATTCCGGAAAAGATTTAACAACTAAATAACGGAAGAAAAAAAATAATGCGATGAGAATTATTAGTAAACTTGCGATAATTCCGATAGAGATTTTTATTGATTTTGTCATTTTACTAAAAAATTTTTTACCGCAAATGCCGCGAAGAATTTGTTAAAGACTCTGAGATGAACAATAATTAACAAAAAGGTTAAGCTGACAGTTTGGACTAATCAAGCAACTGTTACATCTTTGCAGAGATAAACATCTTGGATCGCATTCAGAATTTGAATCCCTTCATTCATCGGGCGCTGGAATGCCTTCCTTCCTGAGATTAGCCCCATACCACCTGCACGTTTGTTGATAACGGCAGTTCGTACGGCCTCGGCATAATCGTTTGCTCCTGAAGCACCACCCGAATTAATCAATCCAATTCGTCCCATATAATTATTTACGACTTGATAACGCGTAAGGTCAATCGGATGGTTTGTGCACAAATCGGTGTACATTTTCTTGTGCGATTTACTGAATTTTAACGTGGTAAATCCCCCGTTGTTTTCTGGAAGTTTTTGTTTTATGATATCAGCGTTTATCGTAGCACCCAAATGATTCGCTTGTCCGGTTAAATCTGCGGCAACGTGATAATCTTTCTCTGTAGTTTGAAAGGCAGGGTTCCTCAAATAACACCAAAGAATTGTTGCCATACCCATCTCGTGCGCTTGATGAAACATATTGCTTACCTCCTGGATTTGACGAGTTGATTCGGTCGAGCCAAAATAAATAGTTGCACCAACCGCCACAGCTCCCATCTCGTAAGCTTGCCTAATATTTGCAAAAATTATTTGGTCGTATTTGGTTGGATAAGTGAGCAATTCATTATGATTGAATTTCAAGATAAACGGTATTTTATGGGCATACTTTCGCGCCACAGCACCCAATACACCGAGTGTAGAAGCTACAGCGTTGCAGCCGCCTTCTACTCCAAGTTTAACTATGCTTTCTGGATCAAAGTAAATTGGGTTTGGAGCAAACGACGCACCCGCAGTATGTTCGATTCCCTGATCAACCGGTAAAATTGAGAGGTATCCGGTTCCAGCTAATCGCCCGTGATTGAATAATGTTTGTAAGCTTTTTAACACAGGAATAGGGCGGTCGGACTGTTCAAAAATTTTATCAACAAAATCAGGACACGGCAAGTGCAGATTTTCTTTCGGCACAGTTCCGCATTTGTGATTCAGCAGATCGTTGGCTTCTCCACCTAAAAATTTTTCAATATCTCTTATATTCATTTTATCCTCTATTTATTATTGTTATCCTATGTTTTTATTGATGCAAAAGAATATACAAAAAACCACTCAAATAAAAAATTATAAATTTGATTGATTTTATTTGGCAAAATGGTTATAATAACCACCGAAAAGATAAATGACACGATGAATAATCCCGGCGCTAAGAGCGGTAAAAATGTTGAAAGAATTCTGATAACAAACAGAAAAGCGACCCACGATTTTCAAATATTAGAAACTCACGAAGTTGGGGTTGCTTTAAAAGGAACTGAGGTTAAATCGATACGACTAGGAAATGCAAGCTTACAAGATAGCTACGCGATTATTAAAAATAGTGAAGTATGGCTTTTAAACATGCACATAAGCCCGTTCGACCAAGGGAGTATAAATAATCACGACCCACGACGCGACAGGAAGCTGCTTCTTCACAGAAAAGAGATAAGAAGATTATCGGGAAAGACTCAAGAACCAGGCGTAACGCTTATTCCGATAAAGGTTTATTTAAAAGAAAATATTGTAAAAATTGAGTTAGCGGTTACACGCGGAAAAAAAACATTCGATAAACGTGAGGCAATTGCGAAGCGTGATGTTGAACGTGACATTAAACGTAAATATGCAAAATAAGGAGAATTTAATAAGAATTGTTTCCACCCATCAATGAACAAATGGATCTCATCCGGCGAGGTTCGTCCGAGATAATTCCAGAAGAAAGCCTCGTCGAGAAATTAGAAAAGTCCATAAAAACCAAGATACCGCTTATCGTTAAACTTGGTTGCGACCCGAACCGACCCGCCCTACACCTTGGCCATTCTGTAGTTCTAAGAAAACTTAGACATTTTCAAGATTTAGGTCACGAGGCAATTTTGATTGTAGGCGATTTTACTGGAATGATTGGAGACCCGTCGGGAAAAAGCAAAACGCGATCTTCATTGACGATAGAAGAAACGCGCCGTAATGGCCAGAGCTATTTTGATCAAGCAACTAAGATACTATCAACTAAAAGGGTTAAAATTTTGTATAATTCCGAATGGTTGAGTGAGATGACTTTTGCCGATGTAATTATGTTAGCAAGCAAATACACGGTAGCACGAATGTTAGAAAGAGATGACTTTGAGAAACGGTACAGCGCTGGTGAACCAATTAGTGTTCACGAATTTCTTTACCCGCTCGCACAAGCTATGGATTCCGTTGCAATAAGGGCAGACGTGGAGTTAGGTGGTACAGACCAGAAGTTCAACCTGTTGGTGGGAAGAGATCTTCAAAGAGAATATGGACAAGAGCCACAGGTAGCTATCACTTTACCTATATTAGTCGGAACAGATGGTGTCGAGAAGATGAGCAAGTCGCTCGATAACTACATCGGCATAACTGAATCACCGAAAGATATCTACGGCAAGACTCTTTCAATACCTGACAATTTGATATACGATTACTTTCTCCTCGCTACAAATGTTGCTGAAGAAGATTTGAAAAAGATAAAGAATCAAATTAGTTTAAAACCGCGAGATACAAAACGGCAGTTAGCTCGTGAATTAGTCACAATTTATTGGTCAAAAGAAGCAGCTGAGAAAGCGGAGGAAGAATTCGATAGAATTTTTATAAGGAAAAACATTCCCGAAGATATTGAAGAATATTTCGTGCAAACCAATCACGAATCGATTGACATTATACAATTGTTAAGCGATACCGGATTAGCAACATCTCGCAGCGAGGCAAGACGCCTAATTGAACAGGGCGGGGTCAGCATCAACGGGAACAAAGTTTCGGAACTTAACCAAGTTGTATCGCTTACCGAAAGTTTAATATTAAAAATTGGTAAACGAAAATTTTTAAAAGTAACAAAAAAAAATAACTAGTAATAATTATACAGTCCCTAATTTTACCGGGGCAAGGAGATGATAAATTGTATGTTCCAACTAAAATATTTTTTACAAAAGGTGTAGGTAAACACAAGGATTATTTACAATCGTTTGAGCTTGCATTACGCGATGCGAAGATTGAAAAATGTAACTTAGTAACGGTATCGAGTATATTTCCGCCGGGCGGTAAAAGGATATCAGCTGATGAAGGTGCAAGATTATTACAGCCGGGACAAATTACATTTTGTGTAATGGCAAGGAATTCAACAAATGAACCAAACCGCTTGATAGCTGCTTCGATTGGTGTAGCCACCCCGGCAGACTCAACTCAATATGGTTACCTGTCGGAACATCATCCGTTTGGAGAAACAGATGAGAAAGCAGGCGAATATGCCGAAGATTTAGCAGCGACTATGCTCGCCTCCACCTTAGGTCTTGAATTTAATCCTGACGATGCATGGGATGAGCGAGAAAAAACGTACAAAATGAGTGGAAAAATAATTAAAACTTATAATATTACCCAATCGGCTGAAGGTGATAAGAATGGCTTATGGACGACAGTCCTATCTTGTGCCATACTTCTGCCGTAAAATTAACAAAGCCAAAGATCTATTAGTTAACATTTCATCCGCCTCCCGAGGCGACTGCCTGTTATTTATTAACGACCTTTGGCTCTATAAAATTAGTGCAATTATACAAAATATAAACTGGTTTGTCAATACCTTGTTTAAGGTAATTTTCTAATCAAAAATTTTCACGGCTCATTCCCATCGTAAGAGTGTTACAAAATTGGCAACACCCTCATGATCTGTTTCCCGAGGATTTTTTAAGCTTTATCCTAATATTTCGTATATGAGTCCTTACAGTAGAGGGACTTATATACAATTTATCTGCTATTTCTTTACAATTTAGCCCTTGGAAGTGTAAAGATTTCACTTGTATCTCCCTCATAGAAAGTGGAATTCCTTCAGGAAGGATCGAGGCCTTTTCTAACACTTTAATAATCGTTCGGATGAGTTGGTTATTCATCGCTACCCCGCTTTCATGAACATCGTCAATCGTTTTAAAAAATTTTTCAGGAGCAATTAACTTTGGAACAAACCCGAATGCACCAGCCCCGATTCCTTGTAAATAATCCTCATATTCTTCATTCTGAGCAACTATTAGTATCCGCATTTGGCCTCTTAAGGAAATAATTCTATTTATGTGATCATAAGTAGATTTATCGTGGAGATATTTTTCTATTATCAAAATATCTGGTTGGTCGGATTCGATATTGTCCATTATATCAGCGGTTTTTTTGTAAGTGCCAACTAATTGGTAACGTGGATTGCCCGTAATCAGTTCGGTTATTAAATTATAATAAATTTTATCACTTACTGCAATGGCAATTTTTATTTTCACTTCTGTACTCATCATTTCCTCCAAATATATTGTTATCCTTACTGATGAGTTAAAATCCCAGAACGCTTTCTTGTTTAGCCAATAGAAAGCTGAGAACTTGGTAAAATATTATTGAACGAGTAATTCTTCGTGGTTTTTAATAACGCTTTGAACGTATAAAACTGTCTGCCGCCAGCTACCAAAGTAGCCATTTCTGGGTTTCCCACCATCCCAGATTGACTGGTGCAGCGTATAGTAACGCTTCGATAGCAGCGGCAGTGCGTTTTGGATCGCCCGCCAAGAGAACGGGTTTTCTCCTAAATATGCAGCAATATCTTGTGCATCGTAAATCCTACTTGGTCCTGCATTGTAGGCGGCCAGTGTCAACTTGAGACGATCCTCTTTTGGTGCAAATTCAAACAATGCATATAATTTTAAGAAATAACTTATACCCATTTTAATATTCTGATGAGGATGGAAACCGTTAATAGAGTCATTCATAAACTCCCTCTGCGTTATCGGCATCAGTTGCATTAAACCTTGGGCACCCTTGTTACTAATAGCATTCTCGTCAAATCTCGATTCCTGTTTTATTATCGCCATAATCAGTCGCCAGTCTATCCCCAAAGCATTCGGGACATCGCTAACCTCGTCCTTTACAAATTTTTGATATTGGCTCATCCTAACAGATAAGTTATCTCGGTAGTCAGCCGTTCCTTGTTCTGTTGCATGAGCAATGTTTACTGTAAAAGGATACGAGTTTGATAATTTTACAGGAATCAACAAGGTTCCAATGATAATGAAAGGAACTATTTTAAAATATATTTTCATAATAAAATCCAAATTGCTGTAACCTGTTGTTGTTCAACGTAGTACAACAATGTTCTTAAAAAAACACTCTAAATATAATCTATATTCTATTAAAAGTCAAGAAAATCAATCATATTGTCATTTGTCCATGGTTAAACTTTTTCTGAAGCGGGTAGATTAACTTTTTTTGTTTATTGACACTTTCTTAATTTATTATTATCTTTTCACAATTCAAAATGAAAGTTGAACAATACTAAGGAGGTACAATGACCGAGATAGAATCACCTAATCTTCAAATCACACCATTAACAACCCGCATGGCAAATGTATTTACTACACCTACGGAGTTATTCCAAGAGGTGGCGGTAAATCCTGTTAAAACAAGTTCGTGGTTTGTCCCGTTAGTGTTGCTGATCATATTTGCATTGATAAATGTTACAGCAATTTTCTATAACGACGCTGCCCGTAATCAAATCAACGATCTTCAATCAAGTAAAATGCAGGAATTAGTTAAACAGGGCAAAATGACTCAAGAGCAAGCCAATAAAACTATGGAGTATATGGAAAATACGAGCTTAGGAATGTTCTTGGCTTACGGCGGTATTTCAGCATCGGTAATGATACTTATATCATACTTTGCTGCTGCGTTAATTTTGTGGTTAGTTTTAAAAATCGGATTCAAATTTTCTGGAAAATATAAAAAGGTATTGGAGATATATGGGCTTGCCGCTTTTGTAGGAGTTTTAGGAATAATTGTAAACATACTTATGATTTATGCTTTTGAGTCGGTGTATGCCTCATTGAGTCCGGCAATTTTTATGCTCGACACTTTAGACATGAATAATAAAATGCATGCAGTGCTCCTTCATTTAAACATATTCTCAATTTGGCAAACTGCCCTCGTTGGTTATGGAATTTCGAAAATTACTAACAAATCAACAGGAACCGGTTTGGCTGTTGCATTCGGTTTATGGATTTTATGGATAGCCCTATCTACAATATTGGGATTGGGGATGAGATAATCCTTTTTATTTGATTACAGCAATTGGGTTTTGCCGTTTGTCCACATATCTTATAAATTTTTTCTGAAAGGATTATATATGAAGAAATATTATTACTTCATGGTCTTTTTATTTTTGATTGCTCTAATGAGCAACAATACTCTTCCTCAGACAGATAGAAAAGATAAATCTGTTTTCGTCGATTCAAAGAATGCCTTCATGGATTCTATAAAATATTCCCTCGATAAATTCTACAAGAAAGAAACACCTGCAAAAAAAAGTTTCAAACTCGATTTCTCTACGGTAAATGCGCCAGCAAGTATTAACGATTTTAATAAATACTGGCACAACAAACCAATCTCACAGGGAAACACGAATACTTGCTGGTGTTTCTGTACTTCAAGTTACTTCGAATCCGAAATTTATCGGTTGACAAAAAGAGAAATCAAGCTTTCTGAAATGTTCACTGTCTATTATGAGTATATGGAAAAGGCACGAAGATTTATTCGTGAAAGAGGCAACTCGGCATTCGCTGAAGGTTCTGAATCCAATGCAGTTGTACGAATGTGGAAAATGTACGGCATCGTGCCAGCAGAAGCTTATACGGGTATGCAACCGGGGCAGCCATTCCACGATCACAGCAAAATGTATGAAGAGTTGAACAAGTACATACAATCCTTAAAAACTTCAGGCGCTTGGAATGAAGAAGAAGCTATCTCAACAGTAAAATCAATTATGAACCATTTCATCGGTGAGCCGCCAAAAACCGTAACCATTGACGGAAAACAGTTTACGCCAAAAGAATATTTAGAAAAAGTTGTGAAACTAAATCTAGACGATTACATAGATGTTATGTCGTTAATGGAAAAACCGTACTATGAGTTTGTCGAATACGAGGTGCCGGACAACTGGTGGCATAGTAAAGATTATTACAACGTACCACTTGCCGATTGGATGAAAGCGATAAAAAGTGCGATACGAAACGGTTACACGGTCTGTATTGGTGGCGATGTATCGGAAGCGGGTATTTACGGGAATATTGGACTTGCGGTGATTCCAAGTTTCGACATTCCGTCTTCATACATCAACGATGATGCTCGGCAGTTCAGATTCGGCAATGGTACAACAGGCGACGACCACGGTATTCATATGGTTGGTTATACTGAGAAAGACGGCAAGGATTGGTATTTAATAAAAGATTCTGGATCTAGTTCCCGCAATAACAATCATCCCGGTTACTATTTTTATGAAGAAGATTTCGTAAAACTGAAGATGTTGAGCTTTATGGTTCACAAAGATGCCGTGAAAGATTTGTTGGTTAAGAAAAAGTGAGTAAGACAAGAGGTCTTACAGTGAGTAAAAACAGAGATTGTCACATTTTATCCCGTTTATAAGGTGGTGTAACCAGCTTGTAACAGTAACTTCGTTAAAAACAAATTTTTTGTGTCATCGGGTGGTCGACGACACCCGAGTTTTAAATTTTACGGACTTAAAGGACAACAGATAACTCGACATATGTTACCGCCACTTAATCGTACATCCGATTGAGAAAGTTTCGGGAGTTTTAACTTCTCTACCAGAAAGAATTTCGTCTATCGCATCCTGCAAATATTTAGCTTTGACTGCAGTAGGATTTTGCCAGTTATCGTCCATTTTGCCGTGGTAACGAAGTTTCCGCTCTTCATCCCCTCCAGGGGCGGATCCGCTTCCGGCGGAAAATACGAAAAACTCAGGCGTGTGTGTTGCTCCAAATACATCAGCCACTAATTGATCATCATCCCTTAAATAAATAAAGTTGAAGTTTTTCTTTTTTGCATTTTTTACCATCTCGTCGAAATTGTCTTCGGGATAATTCTTTGTTTCGTTCGAGTTAATTGCAACTACCTGAACTCCTTTATCCGCATACTGTTTCTGGAATGCAATAATCCTTTCTTCATAAGCTTTCACATACGGACAGTGATTGCACGAAAATACCACAACGAGTATTTTCTTATTTAAAAAATCAGCAGAGCTATAGTTCTTACCGTCGACACCTGGTAAGTTTTTAAACTCCGGAATCTTATCGTTTATTTTTAATTTATCTGTTTTCATAATTATACCTTTAATTGTTGATCGTTATTCGGTCTTTCACTTAATATTTGTTATTTGTACCTCAATACTTCATTATTCGAAACTTCTGAAAAATTAAATCTGCGATGAAAAAATAATTTAATCCCGATAGCGATCGGGACTGAAAAACACGGATTAGACTGTTATATACGGATTACAATCGGCAATAGTCTGTTTAATAAGTGTTCAACCGTGTTATATTTTCTGTTTTTCAGAAGTCTCTATTCGGGATTCAGTGTTATATATCCGATATTTACACCAGTTTACTTTTTGCACCACTCATTAAAAAACTTTTTTAGATCACGTGAACGATACTTGGATTTGTTATAAGCCCCTTTTACAACCCGCTGTCGCATCGCTTCATACAGAGTAACAGCGCAGGCAACCGAAACGTTCAAACTCTGAATCATCCCTACCATCGGAATTTGAAAATTCCCGTCAGCTAACTCTGCGGCTTCATCCGATACACCGTGATGCTCATTGCCGAAAACAAGTGCGATTTTTCTAGTAAGGTTCATACTATAAAGTGATTTTGAGTCTTTGCCGAGATGAGTTGCATAAATTTTAAATCCTTCTTTATGCAGTTGGTCGTAACATTCTTTAATCGTACCAAATTTTCTTCGTTCCACCCATTTTGTTGCGCTGGCAGAACTTTTTTTACCTAACCTCGGAAATTTTTCTACGGTATAAACAAGCTGGACTTCTTTAACACCTACTGCATCTGCGGAACGCAGCATTGCGCTTACGTTATGAGGATCGTGAATATTTTCGATCACCAAAGTCAAATCAGGCTGCCGTTTCATTAATACACTTTTTATTTTCTTCTCTCTCTTTTCTGTCATATCTCCTAACCGATTTCTTCAGATGAATCTCGTTTAAGTTGTAAGATTAAAATTGCACCAATCACCATTGCGGCGCCGAACAGTTGAACCGGAGCCATCAAGTCGCTTAAGATGATAAAGGAGGAACCGATAGCTACAATCGGCTCGAAAGTGCCTGTTATGATAGCTCTTGATGCACCGATGTAACGTAATCCCGTAAAGTATAAAGTATGTGGAATCAGTACAGACACTATAGCAATACCAAAAAATATTCCCCAAGTTTCCAACGAATGATTGGATTGGATAGTTGTCCACGGTGGATTAATAAATTGCCAAAAGACCGCCCCGGCAAGAAACGAGTAAATCAATACTGTCCATACTTGGTATTGCTTCAGGATGTGGCGGAGATAAACATTCGTGAAAGCCCAGCATACAGCGGATGCTCCGCCGGTTATTAAACCAATTTTGCTTATATGAATCAAAGATAAATCTTTTCCCGTAATTGCAAGAAAACAACCGGTAATTGATATTACAGCAGCGCTCACTTTAATTCCCGTTATTTGTTCTTCTTTGGAAACAGCGGCATACAATAGTACTAAAAGTGGTGCAAGATATTGAATTAGAATTGCTGTTGCAACGTTGGTTTGTTGTATTGTAAAATAATATGTGAAGTTCGATCCAGCGATACCTAAAATCCCGAGCAAAGCAAACATGTATAAATCTTTGACCTTCACACGAAGCAGCGGTCTGTTGAAGAGTAGAAAATATGAGAGTAGAATCAAAGCCGAAATAGTTATTCGCCATTGTACAAGCAGGAGCGGTTCAATTTCTCGAGTGAAAAGGAATTTTGCGAATGTAGCAGATACCCCCCAGAAGATTGTCGCTCCTAAAACAAAGATGTAGCCCTTAGCGGATTTCATTATTCGGGCGAAAGACCTTCGTCCTCTTCGGCTTTCTTCCGATAGTATAGGCTCTGTTCGTCGTCGCCTGCTTTTTCGTACAACTCGGAGAGGCGTCTATAAAGTAATGTTTTATCTTTCACATATTCCAAACCATGTTTCAAAAAATCTAAAAGATAGTCGATTGGTGGAATGTTTAGGTCGGGCTCATAACAATCGCTTGCGGCAATGTAAGTTTCTACCTCGTCCGGTTTGACGGATGCTGCTTTGTTGAAATATTGGAGTGTTAATTCGTAATTATCGTACATCGAGTAAGTAACTTCAAAAACCTTAGCGAGCCACATATATACATCATAGGCAAGGTTAGGAAATACTTGAGATAATTTTTCACCGAAGAGACACAACTCATCGGTTGTAAGCGAGTCATTCCAGAATAATAAACGGTAAAGCTCGATGTCTTGAACATTTTCATTCAGCGCAGATTCGAAAGCATCGAATATTTCATTAAAATCTGTGGCTGAAGAAAAACGTTGCCGTATTTCATCGATAGTAAGTTTTGGCATCTCTACCTAATTGATTGTTAGAAAAATAACAAACAGAATTGTTAAAGTCAATTTATATTTCCCTATACTAATTTCTTATACCTTTCAAGAAAATATACTTACTGAGAATAATTCCATTTTATTCTCGGCGGCTGATGATTTCTTTATTTTCGTTTTATTTTTTCACTTTTTTTTACTAAACTTTTCGTTTTTAATATAAGTTTTTCTTCCTGTTTAATCAATGTGTGTGGCAAAAGCCAACTGTGAAAAAATTTTCATTATCGGGTTCACTATAGTGAACTGCAAGAAAATAAACTAAAAAAGAACTTTAATAAATTTTTTATTCAGCTATCGCAGTTGCTTTCAAGCAAATGATAAAAAATGATATAAAAATATTTAGGGCGCGAGCTTGGTTATTGATTTGTTATTTTGCCTGCTTTATAAACGCTGCAATCACGAATCCGCCTATAATCCAGCCGATTATCAAATCAGACATCATCGCGGTTGTGTATTTGAAAGGAAAATACATCCAGTTCCAGTATGAAACATGAGTTATAATAGATGCAAATATACCTAAAATACCTACATAACAGACACGGGAAATATACGATTGAGAAGCAGCAGTACTTCGCGAAAGCAACCACGCTGCAATCATAGCAGCGATAATTTGTATGATAATTCCGATAATAAACTGGGACGTCATTGCTGGATCGTCGCCAGTCGGACGATAAAATATCGTTGCTATTGGTCCGCTGCGGATTTTTTCTTCCCACTTCTTCACTTCTTCCTGATTGTCCATCTGTTGCGGGGAATAAGGAATACTAAAGACGCCTTCTTCGGTAATTGAGTTTTCTAAAACTACAGTTACGGATTCTTCGTTCGACAACGGCTTAATAGTATCTTTGTGAAATGGTAGAATCATCCACGCTGCAAATTGCCAGATAGTAATAACAATGCCGGCTGTAAGACCTGTTAAAAGTATTTTTTTCATAAATTCTCCTATTATTTTATTAAAAAATAGTTTTATTTTGACGATTTGCTTTCGTTATCTAAAATTTTTTGTAGTTCGCTGGTTGCTGGTTTTAAATATCGTTCTGAACTGTAAACATCAAATGCTGGCGGTGGCTTACCACCAACTAATTGAGTCATATCAACATTTGTGGTATTAATATAGATTTTAATATTCTCGGCTGCGTGAAGGAAAATTTTTGCTTTTTGTGTGAGCCCTTCCTCTGGTAGTTTTTCAAAAAAACGCCCTTCTAAAATTTTATCGTTCAACTGAATTAATAAGCTATCAACCCCCGCCCTTTTCAATTGATAGGCAATAGTCCAATCATTCAACGATTTTTTTTGGGCATAACGCATTTCATGTTCTTCAATCTGCGCAACGATCTCCAGGGTTTCTTTTGCAAGTTGGATTAATCGTGTGTGCGAATCGGTTGTTTTTTTCTCCACCCCTCCGCAACCTACAAGATTGATAGTAAGAATTAATACAACTATGAAAAATAATTTTATCATATTCATATATATTTGGCTAATACTTGTTGTAACTCTTCTTTAGCAATGGGTTTAATTAAAATTTCTGTTACGCCATACTCTGTTAACGAGACTGCATCGGCTTTCGATTCGAACGAAGTAATTATTATTACCGGTATGTTTCGAGTTTGTGGCTGTTGTTTTAATTCCTGTAATAGTCGTAAACCGTCCATTCCAGGCATGGCAAAGTCGGCAAGAACGATCGACGGGATGCGCGACATTGTTAACGACATCGCTTCGTAACCGTTATGAGCTTCAATTACGATAATATCAGGATATAATTGTTGGACGTAGAGCATCGCTAAAGAGCGGTCGCCTTTGTTGTCGTCAACGATAAGAACAGATTTACGAACAGCCGGTAAATTAAAAATGAAAGAAGTACCTTTGTTGAGTTCACTTTTTACCTCGATTTTACCGCCGTGTTTTTTAACGATTTCTGCACAGAGCGCAAGTCCTAATCCCGACCCTTCTTCGCCCTCGGTTCCCCGCGAATAGTATTTCGTATCGATTCTAAACAATTTATCAAAATCTTCATGTGGGATGCCAATTCCATTGTCGTTTACTGATACACTTACGAAATCGACTCGTGAGTCATTAATATCAACCCACACGCTGCCATTCTGAGGTGTAAATTTTAGTGCGTTCGATAATAAATTACCGAAGAGTTGAAGTGTTAAATTTTCGTCAATGTTAACCGTAATATTTTCTTGGATGTTTGAATACAAGTTAATTTGCTTCCTGAGTGCGTTTCCCTTTAACGAAATAATAGATTTCTCAACCAACATTTTTAAGTCGGTTGGTTTCGGTTCGAAACGGATCCTGCCCGTTTCGATGCGTGACCAATCTAATAAGTTACCGAGCAGATTAAGTTGCTGCTCAGCAGCTTGTTTAATAAACACGAGGAACTCTTTTTTCTCTTCGGTATTAAACTCTGAAGTTTCATCCAATAGAATTTCGGTAAAACCGAGTATGCTGTTGAACGGCGCACGTAGGTCGTGTGATACAATCGAAAGGAATTTATCTTTCTGAGCGATCAGTTTCCTTATGGCATTTTCTGTTTCCTTCCTTTTGGTAATATCCTGTATAATGCCTTCGTAGTATATTATATTCCCCTTGTTATCAGTAACTGCACGTGAATTTTCGAGCACGAATATTTCGAATCCATCTTTGCGCTTCAACTTTATCTCGTAATCGATAACTTTGCCGTCCTTATCCATAATCTTCTGAAAAGCAGCGCGATCCTCGGGGTTAACATAAATATCAGCGAGGTCTTTCGATTCTAACTCGTCGATGCTCTCGTATCCCAACATCTCTAAAAGAGCCCGGTTTGCCATGAGCAATTTACCGTCAACAGAAGATTGGTATATTCCTTCGATAGCATTTTCGAATAGACTTTTAAACCTTTCTTCAGCTTTACTTAAAGCATCTTTTTGTTTTATTTCTTCGGATATATCTCTTTTAATCTCAACAATATTTATGATGACTCCGAATTCGTTGAATACCGGATTGATTGTCAGTTCTTCATCGTAAACAGTGCCGTCTTTTTTTCGGTTCTTAATAATCCCGCGCCAAACCTGTCCGTTAAGAACTTTCCCCCAAGCTTCGTCGATGTATTGTTGGGTTTCTTCATCGGTTCTCAATACGTCAACTCTTTTACCTATAATTTCCCATTTCGTGTACTGCGTAATTTTCTCGAATGCAGAATTAACATATTGTACTATACCCTTCTTATCGGTTATCAGAATCATCTCTGTGGTTTGCTCTAATATTTTCGCAAGCATTAAAGTTTCTTGTTCAACAAGCTTGCGCGGAGTAATGTCGCGCGCAATACACTGCAATCCTTTTAGCTCGGCAACATCCTCCGCCCACACGGTGCTTTGTCCCAACCAGATTACTCTGCCCGATTTACAAGTTATGGGAAATTCGAAATAGGTTTTTTCGATTTTATTTTTGATTTGATTGGAAAAAAATTCTTTGACAGTATTTGAATATTCGGGAGGGATAAGTTTGAATAATATTGTTCTAAAAAGTTCTTCGCTATTGTAGCCAGTAGTTTTCAGAGTCGCCGGATTTACGAAGAGAAATTTTCCATCGTAGTCTGTTTGGAAAATTAACTCGTCGGCCATATCAATTATTCTATTATAAAAATCGGATGAATATTTTTTTATCATAACTAAAAATTAATCCATAATTTTTAATTTTCGTAAATACGCACCTGTTTCGAGCGATTTTCCGGAAGCACCTCGGATCCTTTTGGGCCAATCTTCAGTTTCCCCTTTTTCATAGAAATGTGAGATAATCCATTTGCTAACGTTTGAATCCGAAATTCTATTAGCACCAAACTTGTTCACCAACACTTCGAAAACCTGTGTAGCTATCAGGTGCGATAAAACATAATTCTGAAAGTAGCACGGATATATCGTGTACAAAATTGATGATGCAAACCTGTGCGGAGTACCTTCGTCTAATTCGACGAGTAAATATTTAAAATACATTTCCCTTTCCACCTCTGCTAAATCTCTTTCCGGATTCTTATACATCTCATACTCAAAGAAGAAATCTTTTAGCGTACTGCGTAAGTAGTATAAGTCGGAAAATGTTTTACTTGCGATGTATCTTTCGATTTCGTCCTGCGACGCATTTGTAAAAGTCTTTAACCATTCATAATCGTCAATGAATTCAGCTTGCAGTTCCGCAACACCCTCGGAATACGCACCGCTTGATGCTCCAGGAATCCATTCGTAACCTTTCAATATGGGATAATTTACTTTTGTGTGTACGACTTGCAGTGCGTGGCCGTATTCATGAAACGCACGGTTATAAAACCATTTACCGTTTATTGGATTGATTATCAGGCGGGAATCTTTGGGTATTTGAATGCCAACATTTATACCACCAAAAGGAATATCTCTAATAATTTCTTTTATAGGAAGCGAGTCAACTTCGAAACCGATGTTACGGTGAAAGCGGTGGAGGATATTTAAGACCGAATCTTTTGGAAAATTATTATCTGAGATAGTTGCCCATCTGTAAAGAGCTGCGTCAAAATCCCAAGCGTGAAACTTTTTTATCTTCAATTTCTTTTTTGAGGATTCGATGAATTCTTTAAACTTATTCCTTGTTTTCTCTTCTAACTCATTTAAAATTGTGAGCAACCAATCTTCCCTGATACTTTGAAGATAAAGCGAGAGAGAATAGTAGTTATAAAAGCCAAGAGAAACAGCTTTTTCGTTTCGCAGCTTTACAAGCTTAATTAAATCGTCTGCTGCCTTTCCCGATAACTGACTTGTTGTAAGCCAAAGTTTACGCCGCTGTTTTTCGCTGTTTTCGGTTTTCAGCCGATTGGATAAATCAGCTAAAGTGATATTTTGGCTTTCAAACCGGAAATTAAAATTAGTAATCCGTTCCTGTAAGCTGTTTTCGAGAACCGATATTTGCGAATCGGAATAAACAATTCCTCCTATGAACGTACGCGACCAAAGTTCGAGGCGACGAGTCAGCATCTCGTCGGCAAGCGACCCCGATTTAGCGCGCCACTCTTCAATTATTTTCCGGTTAAGTGTATCTAAAAAAATTGCAGCGAATTTTTTCTTTACTGCATTGAGGTTTGATTTTCCATCTCTTGAGTATAAATTCCAATTGGCAATGCCAGTTGCGATACACGCTTCCTCATATTTAAGCTCAAGCGTATCAAGATAAATGTATAACTGATCTTTTGTTGTAATAGCGGTTTCTCTTTTAGAACAAGAAGAAAGTACAAGTGCAATAAAAATTACAAACAAAAACAGCGTATCTAACCGAGGCATCGGTTAATCTCCAGCTTTATTATTAGTTGTAAGGTTACTGTAATTTGTGTTAAGATAATGAAAAAATATCGTGAAATCAAAACTGGATATTAAGCGTTAAATTTTCGATGAGAATGTCTGAGAAATTATTAATCGATGTGCCGTCGTTTCTTAACATCTGCAATTTATTTTTATTGATATCAATCTGCGCAACACCTGCAGCGATAGCCCGTCCCTTAAGCTTAAAAACTACGCCGCTGCCGTTAGCAGTCAATCCACTTCCCTTAATGTATGATATTCCAACGCTTGCCCGCCCTTGTAGTTGTTCGACTTTCTTTAATACCAAAGTTGAATCTCTTATTTGAAAGAACTGCCCTAAAAGCATCTTAGAGTCATCCGTGAACTCAATCAAATTGTTCGGGTAGTTTAACTCTATCGCCGTCCCGAACAGACTTTGTACATTGTAAAATACTAATCTGATATCGATGTTATCTCCTTTATTGATAACGGTTTGAGAGCTGTAAATTGTAATTGCAAACTTTGTACTCGGAGGAAATGAAAAATCTTCAACGGTTGGTGGCGGACTAACGAGATCTTTTTTGCATCCATTAGAAAAAACAACGGATAGTAATAATATTATTAAGAATATAGTTTTCTTCATTAACCATCGTCCTTATCGAATTAAAATCATTTTTTTTGAGAGTCGGATTTTATCTGAAGTCAGAGTATAATAAAAAACACCGCTCGAAACGGGGAGGCCGCTATCGTTTGTCGAATCCCATTCAAAATAATTATATCCTGGAAGGACATTGGTCTTACCCATTTCCTTTATCAACTTTCCTGTTATATCGTAGATAATTAGTTTGACCGATGTAACTTCTTCTGGTGTGTTAAATCTTATCTTTGTACTCGAGTTAAATGGATTTGGATAGTTCTGGTCTAATTTCCATTCGTTTGGGACGTTGAGTAATTCAGACCTGTAACGGATAATTTCACTTCGAATTTCTTTCATCGGACTGGAAGTTGGATGCGTTCCAATTGAATTTAGTAGTTCTTCACAAGTAGTTACACGATTGGTTGGTTGCATAGAAATGGGGTTGCGAGTGAAAAACCAATTTTGAATAATTGCCTGAACATCAGTTGCTTGAACAGTACCGTTACCATTACAATCAGCGTATGCGGCTTGTATCGGAGAAAATGGTCCACTAAGTTGTTGGGGCGACCAATTGAGCGACGGATTAATACGCGGATATCCGGTGTTCCCGTAATATTGCGCAATCGGAAGTATATCCCTCGCATCGACGATGCCATCGTTGTTTGTATCACCCGGATAGATTGTATCATTCGGTGCAAAAACTGTTAGCCGCGCTTTAAACATACCTCTCCCGTGCGTTGCAGCAAACACAAAATAATCGCTGCGCAAGTCTAGGTCGGCAACAACTACATTCGCCATTCCATAGTTTTGTTGGGTCCAAACCGTTCCACCATCATTAGTTTCAAAAATCCCAAGGTCGGTTCCAATCAAGATATTCTTCTCATAGTTTGGGTTGACTATAATTGTATTGATAGGAATATCTGGAAGGTTGCCGCTTACGTCAGTCCAAGAAGACCCTCTATTTGTACTCTTAAAAATATGACCTGGTGTTGTCGTTGTGTTAGTGTTGTAGCCCGAGAAGCCAACCCAAACAACATCAGAATTATTCTCGTGAATGGCTAAACTCGTTACATAACGATTAGGAAGAGGTGGTTTGCTAATTGTAGCCCAGCTCACACCCGTATTTGTTGTAACCACAACTCTCGAAGCCGAAGTGCTGCTGCCCGTAGTTCCTACATAAATCGTTGAAGAAGATGTTTTTGAAATAGCAATTGCAGAAATTTTTGAACCGATTGCACCAGTTCCGTCTCCAGTCAAATCATTACTCATGCTTATCCAAGATACTGCTGAATTAGTAGTTCTATAAAGTTTGTATGTTCCAGCAACAAGTATAGAAGAATTAGTCGGATCCATAACAAAAGGTGCGATGAATAAAACTCTGTCAGTAGTCCCGTCATACTCTCCCGTTCCTGCGGGAATGCCTGCCATTGCTCTTAACCAAGTTGTTCCCGAATTTGTGGATTTCCTAATATGTAGATTTATATATTCAGTGTAAACAATATTCGGTGAATTGAAATCGACTGCCGTTGCACCGCCATCACCGCCAAACACCATCGACCAGTTTGGAAGAGTATTCGATTTCAATGTTCCGTTGTCTTGTGTTCCACCGTAATAAATATCGGAGGTAGGATGTACCGCACCGCTATAAAATTGTGTAGTTTCAAATCCGTTGTTTAATTCAATAAAAGTAGTACCTGTATTCGTTGTTTTAAATATTCCGCCGTCAGTTCCAAAATATATAATAGCAGGATCGGTGGGGTGAAATTTTATTTCATGATGATCGACATGGACGTAAGGATATGCTGAGGGCGGATAACCATAAGTACTCATCGACCAACTGGCACCTCCGTTAGTTGATTTAAAAAGATTAACTCCACCAGCAAACACCAAATTCTGATTAGTAGGATGTACAGCTATAACGTTGTTATACCAACCTTGTCCGCCTAAATGTGAACCGCCTAACATTAGATCAATTGGTTTAGCGACTGCTGTCCAAGTTATACCGCCGTCTGTGGATTTTTGAATGCTGTGTGTAAAATGTGTTGATGCAGAATCCAAAGAAGCAAATAAAATATTAGGATTGCTTTTCGAAACAGCTAATGCAATTCGATTATATCCTGCAGTTGGAAAACCGCTGGATAATTTTGTAAAAGTTTTACCCCCATTTATAGTTTTATAAATTCCATCTTGGGTATGATTGCCATAGCATATATAAAAAGTAGCCGGGGTTAAGGGGTCGCCAACTACTTGAGTGGCTCGGATGGAGAAAGAACCCTGATGAATGAAGCTCCAATTATTTCCTGAATTAGTCGTTCTAAAAAGTCCGTTGTTTGTGGCAGCGTATAGAATATTAGTGCTATCGGGACGCAAATATAAATCGTTGATGAAGTATGGAAACTCAGTTGTACCCGAAAAATTTTTCTGAAGACTCCAAGTAATACCTCCGTCATTAGTTTTCAAAATCCCCTCGCCGCGTACAGCGTCGTAGTTGAAAAAGCCTTCTCCCGTACCTGCATAAATAATATTATTGTTATTAGGGTCGATTACTATCGAAGAAATTGCAAGGTTAGACGCATAATCACTTATTGGTACCCATGATGATCCGCCATTAGTCGATTTAAAAATGCCACCACTAACTGAGCTTGCATAGATTAAATCAGGATTCTGGTTAGATATTGCAATCGCACGAACCCTTCCACCGATATTATACGGACCGACTGCCGTCCAATTTATAGCGGTTTTTGAATCCTTTAATAGATTATTATTATTTATGTGTGTAAGTGCGCGATTTCTCCAGTCTGTTGGTATGCCCTTGGTGGGATATGCCCTCTGCTCGAACATCCATTTTACTGCTTCGCCGGGTTTATCCGCTTTTGGCTTTCCCGCTTTTATTCGATTAGTTGACCTGTAATATGATGGGTTGTTTGAATAGATGCCACTGTTTTTTTTCTCGTCTAAATTTATAAGTAACGAGGCTAAGAAAACCAGGGAAAATATAAATATATTTATTTTTTTAAAATTCATTATTAATCTCTTCAGGAGGATTCGAAAACACTTCTACCGCCGTGATGTAATATTTATTATCAGCCGCTAAACTGACATTGCCGATAAAATATCCTTTTCGTTTTATCGTCCTTAATTCTATAAGTTTGTTGTTGGTAAGATTTCCAGCATCTATTTCTTTATTTTCGTTCAGTATAAAAGCAGGATAAATTGTGATGGTTTGTCCTGGCTCAAGTATGCTTTCGTGTGACAACGCCGGGATAGCAGTCTGCAGCCGTGCTATGATTTTATATCCTATGCTGTCTAACGATTCAACCGAGTCAACAACGGCTGCAACGAGTGTGCTGTTTTCTTTGATTGCTGTCGACGCGTTCAAAGTTGGTTGCAGAACTGCTCGCTCAACTTTTACCGTATCCTGTACAACTTTATCCTCGTTTTTAAATACAGGCTTCTGCGAACTGCACCCTGCAATAGATATGATTAATAGTGTAATGATAATCTTTTTCATAGCAATAACCCTCATAATGTTAAAATATCTGAAGTATTACAATAAAAATCAAGAATTCCAACATTTTGGAAATATTCTTAAATTATTTTATTTTATTCCAACATGAATCAAATACCTATACCAGAAGAAACTCGAACTGCCAAAGTTTCTCTATTAGTTATCCTTATCGGAACAATTTTTTGGCTCGGTGGAATAAATATCAGAGCCGTAATCGGAAACGATATTCTAATTATGGGAACACTCGACTTTGAGCCAAATATCAATCCATTGGTAGAACGTTCCATTTTTGGGTTGATAGCAAAAAGTTCTATCATCATATTTATCTCATACGTCGTTGTCTGGATGGCTGGAATATCATTTTTAGCAACGACACGGTTAAAATTGAGACAGAATGGTTGGCTAATGATGAGCGCAATTTTATTTTATCTCTTTACACCAGTCGAAATTTACACATTGGTGTTAGACGGCAGGATGATATATCAAGACTTGTTCACGCAAGGTGAGCTGGTTGAATTCAGGAAATTGCTAATTCACAGAATAGCTGCATTGTCGGGCGTACCTATAATTGCTCAGTTTTGTTATTATACCATCATCTGGTTAGTAATTTTTCAACCGTTAAAACGGAACGACACATCGGTATGAATCAGGAAATATTATTAAAAGAATTAGAAGAATTAGCCGCCCAACTCGGAATCAAAGTAAGATATGAAAAAGGAGATTTTGACGGTGGATTTTGCATTTTGAAAACCCAAAAAATTCTTGTGGTTAATAAAAAAATATTTGATAATCGAAAAGCTTCGGTATTAGCGCAAGGAATTTATGAAATCGGCCTCGAGAATGTTTTTTTGAAACCGGCGGTGCGCCAATATATCGAAGATGAGGTTGTACGCAAACAGGGTGAAGCAGAAAAAAACCGAATCAAGAAGGAAAAAATAAAATGATACGTGCAGTAGTATTCGATTTGGACAATACGTTAGTAGATTTTATGGCAATGAAACGTCTCGCGATAGACGCTGCCGTTAACTCGATGATAGATGCGGGTTTACAGTTACCGAAAGCGGAAGTTCACTCACGTATCGATGCTATCTATAAAGAACGCGGAATGGAATTTCAGAGTGTGTTCGACCAGTTGATGTACGATATCTTTCAGAAAGTTGATTATAAAATATTATCAGCAGGAATAATTGCATACCGTCGTGCTCGCGAAGCTGCATTAGTTCCTTATCCACACGTTTATTTAACACTAATAGAGCTTACAAAGTTAGGGATGAAATTAGCGGTAGTATCAGATGCACCTTCACGAGAAGCTTGGCTGCGGCTTTGTTATCTAAACCTTCATCATATATTCGATTGTATCGTTACGTTCGATGACACTGGTGAGAGAAAGCCAAGTCCAGTACCGTTTCAAAAGGTTCTTGATGCACTCGGTGTGAATGGGGGCGAAGCTCTGATGGTTGGAGATTGGGCTGAGCGCGATGTTGTCGGTGCTGCAAAAGTTGGTATGAAAACAGTTTTTGCACGATACGGTGATACATTTGGAACCATAAACTCCGGTGCCGATTATGAAATCGACGATGTCCAAGAGTTAATAGAAATTGTTAAATCAGAAAATATATTGTGAAGAATATGATTTCGGGGATAGGAATAGATGTTGTAGAAATTGTGCGATTCAAAAAATCAGTTAATGACTACGGTAACAGGTTTTTGGAAAAAGTTTTTACTGAAACCGAGCTACAATACGCACAATCGAAAAAAGAATTTGTACAGCACCTTGCCGCACGGTTCGCCGCAAAAGAAGCCGTAGCAAAAGCGATTTCAACCGGGTGGAGCAGCGGGTTTAGGTGGAAAGACGTGGAAGTTACGAACGACCCCTCTGGCAAACCGGCCATTATATTGTCTGGAAAAATGAAAGAATTACTCACAGAGCAAAAAGTTTTCATCTCTATTTCACACTCTGAAACTGTTGTAATAGCGTTTGTGATTATAGAAAGCATGAATTGAACCGTTTGCCTTTAAATCTGAATTTGCTTATTATACAATTGTATTTTACAAACATTGTGAGTGTTATATGAAACAACTCGGCATAAAAAAACTTTACTACTCAATTAGCGAGGTTAGTAAAATAACAGACCTTGAACAATATGTTTTAAGATATTGGGAATCTGAATTCGAACATCTTCAGCCGGCAAAAAATCGTGCAGGCAATCGAATTTATACAAACCGTGATATTAAAACGATTTTGCATATAAAAAAGCTGTTGAGGGACGAGCGCTACACTATTGAGGGTGCCAAGCAGGTTTTACAATCGTATATTCCTAACGATGAGGGGGGCGAGCAGCTTGAGTTAATACCTCCGATTACCGAGCAAACAGAAGCTCCGCCGAAACCTATCGAAAATCGTTTACGGAACGATTTAATTGAGATAAAAAGGTTCTTTGAAGAGATGTTAGTAAGGTTGACACAGTAAGTATTATATTGAGCTGATAAAGAGTGTCTAATAAATATCACGCAGACATTATCGTAGAAATAATTCGTATTGCAAAATATACAAGCCTAGAAGAAGCTGTATAGGCTTTGCAAGTGTTACAAAATACAAAACTAAATAATCTATACTCGGAACGTAGCGCAGCCCGGCTAGCGCACTTGCTTGGGGTGCAAGGGGTCGCGGGTTCAAATCCCGCCGTTCCGACTAAAAGCCATACTATAAAAAGTATGGCTTTTTTTTATTTCTATTATGAGCGGCTAAAGACCGCGTTAAAGAGACAAGTTATCTTGTATAAATATTTTGACATCCACCCCAAAGTGCCCCACCCACATTTATCATTTATTTATTTGCTCAATAGTTCAGATATTTAAATGTATCTGAAAATTTGGTCTTATTCTTACTAATTGCTTAACCTAACAAATTTTAGTAAATTAAATAACATTAATGTTAAAATACAATCAAGAAATAATAGCAGCAATATCTACTCCGGTAGGTGAGGGTGCGATTTCAATAGTACGCGTTAGCGGTGATGGATGTATAGAGCTTATTGATAAAATATTTAAAGGAAAAATCCACCTTGCCGCAGCAAATTCTCATACAATACATTTCGGATGCATCACAAACCACAGCGAGGAAGCTATTGATGAGGTATTGGTTTCCGTATTCAGGAATCCGAACTCTTATACTTCTGAAGATATGGTAGAAATTAATTGTCACGGTGGGTGGTTTGTTACTAATAAAATTCTACAAATAATTTTGGATTCTGGCATCCGCATGGCGAAACCAGGCGAATTTACAAAAAGAGCTTTTTTGAACGGAAAAATCGACCTCGCACAAGCTGAGGCTGTTGCTGATCTGATTAAAGCACGTTCAGATTTAGCCCACAAGGTTTCAATTTCTCAATTAGAGGGAAATCTATCCCATAAAATTATCAACATTAATTCACAACTTATCAACTTAATTGGTTTGATTGAGTTAGAATTGGATTTTGTCGAAGAAAACATCATTTTAACTGAAAAAAGCTCAATAATTGAAACATTATTAAATATTTTATCAAAACTTCAAAACCTAATAGATACATATCAACAAGGGAGACTCTGTCGCGAAGGAATAAAAGTAGTTATCGCCGGAAGACCCAATTCTGGAAAGTCAAGTTTATTGAATCTATTACTTGGAGAAGATCGCGCAATCGTTACGCCACATCCTGGTACAACACGAGATATTATTGAAGAAAACTTTATCATCAATGGTATTTTATTTAAATTGACTGATACTGCTGGAATTCGTTCGTCGATTGATAATATTGAAATTGAAGGCGTTCGGAGGTCACATAAAAAAATTAAAGAATCTGATATTGTATTATTTTTAGTGGATATCAGTCAAGACACTTTTGAAGAAGAAGTTAGATTGATAAATCAACTAATATCTGACGGAAAAACTGTTTTAATTGTTCTCAATAAAATCGACTTGGTTCAAAAAGAAAAATTGCTACTTAACCCAATTTCATCACAATTTCAAGTTTTTCCTATTGGACAAGTTTCTGCTATTACGGGCACTGGAATTCATGTGTTGAAGAAATTAGCATTTGATACAGTGTTTTCAAACAACCCATTACCTCCCGAAGGAGGAATATTAATATCCGCTGAAAGACATCGTCAGGAATTGGTTAATGCTAAAAAAAGTTTAGAGTTAGCTATGGTTAGCGTAAATAATAATTTAAGCGGTGAATTTATTTCGATTGATATTCGCGCTGCAATAAATTCACTCGGAACTATTACGGGTGAAGTTACAACTGACGATATATTAAATGACATTTTTTCAAAATTCTGCATTGGTAAATAACAAGTTTCACGTGAAACAATAAAATGAATTTGGCAAATAAATATGATGTGATTGTAGTTGGCGGTGGACACGCGGGAATTGAAGCGGGGTTAGCTACCGCTCGAATGGGCTTAAAAACCGTTATGATAACCATGGATATATCTAAAATCGGTGAAGAGTCTTGTAATCCTGCAATAGGTGGCGCTGCGAAAGGGCACCTTGTGCGAGAAATAGATGCTCTAGGTGGCGAAATGGCAAAAATTGCCGATACTACTGGTATCCAGTTTAAAATGCTTAATAAATCAAAAGGTCCTGCGGTATGGTCACCACGTTGCCAATCCGATAGACAAGCATATTCCAACGAATCGAAACGGCGGGTTTTTGATCAAGATGGACTAGATATTTTAGCAGATATCGTTGATGAAGTGATTACCGAAAAGCCGAGTGCCGGACAAATATTGGTCAAGGGCGTAAAAACACACAAAGAAAGAATAATATTCGGTCATTCTGTGATTATTTGCGCAGGAACATTTCTACGAGGAATAATGTATACTGGATTGGAAACTACAGTTGGCGGTCGGTACGGAGAACAAGCTGCAAATAATTTGAGTGGAAACCTCGAAAAATTAGGATTTGAGTGCGGCCGACTGAAGACCGGCACACCACCAAGAATTGATTTTAATACTATCGACCTTTTTAAAGTTGAAATCCATAAAAGCGATGATCCACCAATGCCGTTTTCATTTCAAACTGACAAGATTACAAATCAGCTGATTCCAATGTATTTAACTTTTACTAACCCAAAAACCCACGATATCCTTAAAACAGGATTCGACAAATCTCCGTTATTTACAGGAGTTATTAAAGGGAAGGGTCCTAGGTACTGTCCTTCTATTGAAGATAAAATTTACAGGTTTGAAGATAAAGAGAGACACCAAATATTTTTAGAATTAGAAGGATACAATACTAATGTTGTATATGTTAATGGCTTTTCCTCAAGTCTCCCAGCCGATGTACAAGAAAGAGCTCTTAGGACAATACCCGGGCTAGAAAATGTAAAATTATTACGTCCTGGTTACGCAGTGGAGTATGACTATTTCCCAACGTATCAATTAAAACACACATTAGAAACCAAGCTTATCAAAGGTCTATATTTTGCAGGACAAATAAATGGTACATCAGGATACGAAGAAGCTGCCGCCCAAGGTATCGTCGCGGGTATCAATGCAGCTTTGCAAATTCAAAACAAGGAGCCATTTATACTGAAACGTTCTGAAGCATATATCGGCGTTCTAATAGATGATTTAATTAATATCGGTTCTGATGAACCATACAGGATGTTTACATCACGAGCTGAATACAGATTGATTCTCCGTCAAGATAACGCAGATAAAAGGTTGATGAAGTATGGATACCAATTTGGATTAATACCCGAAACAGCTTATCAGAGACTTCGTTTAAAAGAAATCTGGATAGGCGAATTTCTTAAATTTCTTAAAACAAAATATATTTCACCTCAGGAGATAAACTCCTATTTAACATCTATCGGCGAAATGCCATTTATCCAAAAAGACAGCTTATATCAAGCACTTAAACGAACCAATACTAAAATGAAAGATCTGTTGAACTTAACCTCTTTGAGAAATATTGAATTGGTTGAGAGATTTGAATTGTTAGACGAACGAATAAGAAACCAAGTTTTTGAACAGGTAGACATCGAAATAAAGTACGAGGGTTATATTCACCGGCAGAATGAGCAAATTAAGAAATTTGAGCAATTAGAGTCAATTCCAATACCAATTAATTACGATTTTAATAGGATGAAAGCTATCTCAAAAGAAGGTAGAGAAATGTTAAACAAGATAAAACCACAATCAATTGGGCAGGCATCTAGGGTTCCTGGAGTTACTTCTGCCGACATATCCGCACTGATGGTGTATTTACATCGATAATAGTTCCACGTGAAACGAACTTATGGAAAATATTATTCAAGACAAACTTTATTTTAAGAAAATTGCAGAACTAAATGGTATCGAAGTTAATAATACTCAACTCGATCAAATGGAAGCGTATGTTAATTTACTTTTACAAAAAAATAATGTTGTTAATTTAATTTCCAGGAAAGATATAGATAATATATGGGAAAATCATATTATCCACTCGGTTTCGATTATTCTTAATGTGAGCTTTCCCCGAAAAGCTTTAATACTTGACTTAGGAACTGGTGGTGGTTTACCCGGAATACCTATAAAAATTCTGTTACCCGAAATCAATTTAACACTCGTTGATTCTATTAAAAAAAAGATCAACGCTATAAACGAATTTATTTCTAAACTTGAATTGAAAAATACAAGTGCTATTTGGTCTCGTGTTGAAAATTTAAATAAAGAACATGTAAACCATTACGATATCATTCTAAGTCGAGCAGTAGCCCCATTAAAAGATTTGATTAAATGGTCGTACCCATTTGTAAAAAAATATAGTACAAGCAATATTAGTTCTACCCTCGTCGTGCTAAAAGGGGGAGACTTAGTGAACGAATTAAAACAAGCTCAACTTTATGGTAAGTATAGAGAAATGATAATTAAAGATATATTTGTTGCCGGAACGAGCAGCAAAGCATTGCGAGATAAAAAAGTAATTATTGTAAACTTTTAAACAATTCACAAAGCATCAACACACATACGCCTGCTCAATTAATCATATGTTAGCTAAAAACAACCTATTAAAACAGCTTAGCTTACTCTCTACAGAGAAAAGCAACTCGTCGTCTCATAATATCGATAGTTTATCGACAGAAGATATTCTTCGAGTAATAAATAAAGAAGATACAACCGTTCCTACCGTGATTAGAAAAGAAATTAAGCATATTGCTAAGGCGGTTAAACTCATTGTCAAATCGCTCAAATCAGGTGGGCGACTTATTTATATTGGCGCTGGTACAAGCGGCCGCTTAGGCGTTTTAGATGCAGTTGAAATTCCGCCTACCTACGGAACTAACACCGAACTAGTACGAGCAATAATTGCCGGTGGTAAAAAAGCTGTGTTCCGCTCGAAAGAAGGCTCAGAAGATCAACGCGATGAAGCAATTAAATCTTTACAAAAATTAAAAATATCTAATAAAGATATTGTGTGTGGTATTGCTGCAAGTTTCCGGACTCCATTTGTGTGTGCAGGACTCGAGTATGCAAAATCGGTCGGAGCTGTGACAATTATGATTACAACCAATCCAAGGTCGCTACTAAAGCAAAAAATATTTTCAAATCTTAATAAGTCAATCGATGTTGCTATTTGTCCTAATGTTGGTCCCGAGGTGATAATGGGTTCAACCCGTATGAAATCCGGAACAGCTCAGAAATTAGTTTTGAATATGCTAACAACCACAACAATGATTCAGCTCGGCAAAGTCTATGGCAATATGATGGTTGACCTTAAAATGAATAGCCGCAAATTAGAAGAGCGGGCAAAGCGAGTTTTAATAATGACTACAGGAATTGATTACGACGGAGCAGAAAAATATTTAAAAAAAGCTCACGGACACGTAAAAACAGCAATTGTTATGATTATAAAAAATGTAGATAAAAATAAAGCCCAAAAACTTTTAATAAAAGCAAAAGGTTTTATTAAGAACGCGATAAAATAACTGGTTTGCTTCTTAACTCTTATACCAATTTGATTTCGGTTTATAAGCAGTTTTTAATTTTGCTTTCTCTTCATGTCGTTCAAATGCAAGCTCGATCAATCTATCGAGTATTTTTGGATACGGAATTCCCGACGCTTCCCAAAGTTTTGGATACATACTTATTGATGTAAAGCCGGGTATCGTGTTTAGTTCGTTGAGGTATATATTGTTTGTTTTGCTTTCGACAAGGAAATCTGCACGGGCCATACCCGAACAATCAATCGCTTTGAATCCTCGAATTGCGTATTCCTGTATTTTTTTTACAATATTTATAGGCAACTTGGCAGGAATTTCGGTCCGTGATTTTCCATCAACGTACTTTGCATTGTAATCGTAAAATTCATTTGAAGAAATAATTTCCCCTGGTACGGAAACAATCGGATCGTCATTTCCCAACACACTTACTTCTATCTCACGAGCATTTTCGACCGACTTCTCTACCAAAATTTTTCTGTCGTACTCGCCGGCAAGTTTTATTGCTTTGAGAAGTTCTCTGCGGTTGTGCGCCTTCGAGGTGCCAACACTTGAACCAGAGTTAGCGGGCTTCACAAAACAGGGGTATAATAATGCTTTCTCAATCTTTTCAATAATTCTAATCTTCGAATTTTGATAATCTTTCCATAAAAACCAGATATCATGAGTTACTGGAATACCGGCAGATTCGTATAACCGGCGAGCTACAATTTTATCCATCGCAACTGATGAAGCGAGAACTCCGGCGCCAATATACGGTATATTTGCCATCTCAAGTAATCCCTGCATCGTTCCATCTTCACCGAATGTTCCGTGAAGAACAGGGAAAACGACATCGAGTTTTTCTTCATTTTTTTTCCTCGCGAACAGTTTTACCAAAGAGCGGTGGTTCGGGTCGGGTATAATAATATTTTGCGTTTGCTTGTTAATATTCTTTCTAATTTTTAAAATACTGAGTGCGTCGGTAGAGCTAATCCATTGTCCGTCGAGTGTGATACCGATTTGAACGATCTCATACCTCTTCTTATCGAGTGCATCAATTACCGAGGTTGCAGATACGAGCGATACCTCGTGTTCGGCAGACCTGCCACCGAAGATTATTCCAATCCTAATTTTTTTCTTCATGATTCTATACTCACTATTCACGATTGTTTAATACTTTTCTGATGAATTCTTTAGTGTCTTCTTCTGTTTTCATTTTGGAATTTTCATTATCAGCAAATTGACAGGAGATTTTTTTTGTTAAATCTTTCCCATAGCTTTGTATGCTTATTGCTTTCAATTTTTCCACGTCTTCTTTTGAGAGCAACTTCTCACCTCCTAACATTCTTGCAACAAAAGTAATATGTGCTGCGTGTTCCACTTTTTCCATCTTGAAGTATGCATCCAACAGATCTTTGCCGTAGGTTACGACTCCATGGTTCGCAAGTAGTATTGCATCGGCGCGATTCACAAACGGTTTAATTGATTTAATTACTTCGATTGTTGAAGGTGTTCCATATTCTGCCAGTGGAATAGCGCCAAGTCCAACAATTACTTCGGGATATAAGCAGCCGGTTAACGGTTGTCGAGCAGTCGCAAATCCTGTTGCGTAAGGCGGGTGTGCGTGAACAACTGCATTCACATCCTGACGCTTTGAATAAATATAGAGATGCATTGCAAGCTCTGTCGAGGGGGAGTGAATACCAGACACAACTCTTCCGTCATTGTCTACTTCGATGATATCATCAGGTGTTACCAATCCTTTGTTAATACCTGTACGGGTTGTAAGAAATGTACAGCTATCAGGCCCCGATTCTATCGATTGAAGACGGATACTTACATTGCCGTCATTTGCTGAGACGAACCCCTTATTGTATAAGCGGTGGCAAACGTCAATTATTGCATTAATATATGAAGATTTGTTTGTGCTCAATTTATTATATAATCTTTATTTTATCTTACGACTTCCATCAACTCCATTACCACATTATATTTTCCGAATGGCGGCATTATATAAACACCCTGCACAATATGTTTTGCTTCTTTGAGAAATTCTTTTGAGAGCTTAACGCCAACTTTTGCCGCTTCATTTCCAGCTGAACGCATTTTTTCTCTTATGTTCTCAGGAATACTTATTCCCGGAATTTCATTATGAAGGAAATCTGCATGCCGGTAACTACGCAGAGGTAAAATACCTAACATTAAAGGCAGATGCAAATGTTCTATCCTTTTAAGAAATTGTTCCAGAGTTTGTAACTCGAACAGTGGTTGAGTGAAAATTATTTCTGCACCAGATTCAATTTTCATATCAAGCCGCTCAAGTTCTCTTTCTATGTCAAAGGCCTTTGGGTTAGCCGCACAGGCGATTAAGAAAGATGTCGGTTCACCAATAGTATGTCCCATTAAATCTGTACCGCGGTTCATTGAACTAACAGCGCGAATTAAACCGATTGAGTCAATATCAAAAACACTGGTCGCTTGCGGATAATCTCCGATATGAGTTGGGTCGCCGGTGATACAGAGTAAGTTTTTGATTCCGAGAGCGTGAGCGCCGAGAAGTTCGGCTTGTAAGCTAATCATGTTCCTGTCGCGCGTCGCAAGGTGAGTGATTGTTTCGATACCAACCTTCTGAGCTAATAATTGAGATATTGCAATCGGGCTCATCCGTAGTCGTGCTCGAGCGCCATCTGTGATATTAACTGCATCGATACCAAACTCATGTAATTTTTGAGCGCTTTCTAAAACCGAGCGCATATCTAAGCCACGCGGAATATCAAGTTCTACAGAAGTCAGAATTTTTTTTCCGATGTTGCGTGCAAATTTAGACCGCTTGAATTTTTCTTTATAATAAAGTAGCTCGTTTGCTGAAACAGTAGGAAGTTCAGTTTTCGCCAAAGATTTAATTTCGATTTTATTGACTTTAACGTCTTTAATCGCATCTCTAATTGCTCTAATGTGTGCTGGTGTTGAACCGCAACAAGCACCGATCAGGGTTACTCCGCTTTCAATGAGTTCACGTGCATGAGCCGACAAGTATTCGGGCGATGTATGGTAAATGGAGCGACCGTCTTGTAAGGTTGGAATTCCTGCAGCCGGCTGTGCCGAAAGGATAACACCTTCTTTATATATGCTTCTGATAATCGAGAACATGCGCTGGGGACCGACAGTGCAATTTGCACCTACGATGTCTGCACCTTTTGCAACGATATGTTCCATGACCTCGATAGGATAATCACCTGCAAGTATCGAGCCGTCTTCGGAAAATGCTTTTTGAGCAACAAGCGGAACGTCAGTTAACGATTTTACTGCTTCGATTGCTTCATCGAGCTCTTGCGTGCTCACAAAAGTTTCAAGCATAATCAAATCAATACCGCCTTCGAGTAAATATTCGGTTTGCTCTTTGAATGCATCGCGAATTTCCTGCCGTTTTACTTTGCCGATTGGTTCGAGAAGTCTGCCTGTTGGACCGATTGCCCCCCCTACGTAAACAGTATCACTTGCAGCTCGGCGGGCAATTTCTACACCTTTTAGATTTATTTCTTTTATTTTATCTTCGAGATGATATTCAGCGAGACGGTAGCGATTTGCCGAAAATGTGTTTGTTTCGATAATTTCTGAACCGGCTTCAACATACTCCCGGTGAATCCGTTCAACAATATCCGGATTTTTGAGGTTTTGTATTTCATGCGGCATCTCATCGTATTCGTATAAATCGAGAACCGTTCCCATCGCGCCGTCGCATAGTATTGGTCCATCTTTTAATCTTTCGCGAAATGGTTTTTTCATGAACCTTTTCTCAATATATATTCTTCCGCTATCTGAACAGCATTTGTTGCGGCACCTTTTCTCAAATTATCCGAGACTATCCACAGATTGAGTCCATTCTTCACTGTTTCATCTTTACGGATTCTTCCAACAAACACTTCGTCGCGGTTGTGAGCCCAAATCGGCATCGGATAAATATTTTGCTGAGGGTTATCCTGAACGATTATACCCGGTGCTGTGTCAAGGATTGTTTTAACTTCAGAAATTTCGAAGTGCTTTTCGAATTCAACATTTACCACTTCGCTATGTCCGCCTATCGTAGGAACCCTCACACAAGTTGCAGTAATTTTTAACGTCGGGTCTTCCATAATTTTTTTTGTTTCATTCACCATTTTACACTCTTCGCGTGTGTAGCCGTGATCGTAAAATATATCTATATGAGGCAGACAGTTATAAGCAATGGGGTGTGGAAATTTTTGGTATCGCACAGGTAAATTTTGTAGTTCACCTTCAAGCTGATTAATCGCGTACTGACCTGCGCCAGTAACCGCTTGGTAAGTTGCAACTACAATTCTTTTAATCTTCCATCTGTCGTGCAGCGGTTTCAACGCAACTACCATTTGTATTGTCGAGCAATTCGGGTTTGCGATTATACCTCTATGTTTGAGAACCTGTTTAGGGTTTACTTCGGGGACAACGAGCGGGACATTTTCGTCCATTCGAAAGAAACTACTGTTGTCTATCACCAATGCACCGGATCGGATAGCAACGGGGGCGTACTCTTTACTAATAGGTCCACCTGCAGAAAAAAATACAAACTCATATCCTTTAAACGACTCAGATGTTAATTTTTCAACATCATAAGTTTTCCCCTTATAATCTATTTGCGCACCGAGGGATTTTTCAGTCGCAAGCAAACGTAATTTCCCAACCGGAAAGTTTCGTTCTTCGAGCACTTCAATGATTTTTCTTCCAACTAATCCAGTCGCTCCCACAATTACAACATCATAAAGTTTCATAACGTCTTTTTATTTTGATTTGAAAATTTATAAAATCTATTATGCGAATACCTTTAATAACAACATGAATGGAAAAGCAATCGTGTCGATTATTCCGAAAAATATCGTTCTGAAACCTTCGACACGCATTAAAAAGAGAATGATAAAAATACCAAAAAAACCGATGCTGCGGAATTGATCACTTACCGAATCAGGCAGCAACGATGCAAGGACGTGCGATCCGTCTAACGGAGGAATAGGAATCATATTAAAGACAGCAAGAATTATATTTAGAAAGATCCCTCCATAAAACATTTTTGATAAGAAAAGCCATGTTTCAAGCAATAATTCAGAATTAAATGCTTGAATTGTTGACTGTAGGTGTAGAACAATTATTGTCAAAATTGTGCAAACAAAAGCTAGCAGTATGTTAGACATTGGTCCAACAACCGAAACGAGAATATCGTCCCGCTGAAAATTCCTGAAATTTAAAGGATTCACAGGAACCGGTTTTGCCCAAGCTATAAAAACACGCCCTGTCATTAACACAGAAAAAAGAGGGACTACAATTGAGCCAATTGGGTCGATATGTGGTACCGGATTTAGAGTTAAGCGCCCCATATCTTTAGCGGTTGAATCTCCCAATCGTAGAGCCATATAACCGTGGGCTATTTCATGAATTACAACTGAAAATAAAAGTATTGGTAAAATATAAAGTTGCTCGAACAATGAAATCCTTTCAAAATATTTTCGTTCTCAATAAAAAGATAACTTTTTTTGATGGCAAAACAAAATATTCAGTTTCCTCTTTTTGCAATATCCGCTTCATTTTATTATCTTTTACAAGTTTTATGAATCTAATATTAACAAATATAAAACAACTCATAACAGTTTCATCGGTGGGCGATCATCCTGAACAAAAACGAACCCGCATCGGCGATGCAATGCGTAACTTCGGTATTATCGAAAACGCTGCTTTAATCATCCGAGACGGGCGCATCTCGTGGTACGGTAAGATGAGTGAGGTGTCGACGGTAGCCCGCGACAAAAATATTGACGAGTTCGATTGTTCCGGAAAAATCGTGATGCCCGGTTTCGTGGACCCGCACACGCATCTCATCTTCGGCGGAAGTCGCGAAGAAGAATTTGCGATGCGGTCTGCAGGCGCAACGTATCAGGAGATTTCTGAAAAAGGAGGAGGCATCTTAAGCAGTGTTCGGGATACCCGCACGGCATCAAAAAAAGATTTGAAAAAACCCGCACGTAAATATTTGAATGCTATGCTGCGCCAAGGGACTACAACTGTGGAAATTAAAAGTGGATACGGCTTGAATATAGATACAGAAATTAAAATGTTGGAAGTTATCAAAGAGCTTCAGGACGAAGAAATCATAAATATCGTTCCGACGTTTATAGGAGCGCACGCGATTCCACCTGAGCATAAAAACCAACCCGATAAATATGTTAAATTAGTTTGCGAGAAGATGATACCATATATTAGCAAAAAAAAATTGGCAATCTTCTGCGACGTATTTTGCGAAAAGGGCTATTTTAGTGTTGAGGATTCAGAGAAGATTTTGAAAACAGGAAAGGAATTCGGACTGCTTCCGAAAATTCACGCAGACGAGCTTAATTCGTTTGCTGGCGCAGAGTTAGCGGGACGAATTGGTGCTGTATCCGCCGATCATCTCGAGCATATTTCGGATGATGGAATCGAAGCACTTAAACAAGCGGGTGTTGTCGCCGTTTTACTACCTGGTGTTTCTTTCTTCCTGAATCATCAATACGCACCGGCAAGAAAAATAATTGACAACGGCGTTCCTGTCGCAATTGCATCCGACTTCAACCCTGGCTCATGTATGTCGTATTCGATGCAGATGATGATGACAATCGCTTGCACACACATGCGGATGTCGCCAGAAGAAGTAATTACCGCTTCCACAATTAATGCGGCGGCGGCTTTGAACCTGTCGGATGAAATTGGAAGCATAGATATTGGCAAACGCGGCGACGTAATAATTTTGGATATTCCGAATTATAAATTTCTCCCTTATCACTTCGGTGAAAACCATGTTTATAGAGTGGTGAAAAATGGCGTACTTTTAGAATTTTAATAATAACAATAAAAAGAGAATTAGATGAAACAAATTGTAGAATGCGTACCAAATTTTAGCGAAGGACAAGACCATAATATCATAGATGCAATTGCGGCAAGTATCGATTCCAGAGAGAACGTAAAGCTTTTAAGCGTAGAACCTGACAAAGATTATAATCGCACTGTAATTACTTTTGTCGGTGAACCTGATGCGGTAAAAGAAGCCGCTTTTCGATCAACTAAAGCTGCCTCCGAGCTCATAGACATGAGATACCATAAGGGTGAGCATCCGCGTCTTGGCGCTGTGGATGTAGTTCCCTTTATTCCAGTTACAAATATATCGATGGATGACTGTATCCGGCTTTCGAAAGAGTATGGAAAACAAGTCGCCTTAGAGCTTAAAATACCGGTTTACCTTTACGAAGAAGCTGCGATAAAACCCGAAAGAAAAAACTTAGCAAACATCCGCAAGGGTGAATATGAAGGATTGAGCGAAAAACTAAAAGCAGCAAACTGGTTTCCCGATTTTCCGGTTGAAGGAGAGAATCAGTTTAATCCGAAATCGGGTGCGATTGTAACCGGCGCCAGATTTTTCCTAATTGCTTACAATGTAAATTTAAAAACGAACGACAAGAACATCGCACACGAAATTGCACTCCGTATTCGTGAAAGCGGCAGACCGATGAAGAACGAAGCCGGAGAAGTAGTAAAAGATGAAACGGGAAAGGTTGTGAACATTCCCGGCTCATTAAAAGCAACAAAGGCAATGGGGGTTTTGTTGGAACGTTTCAATTTGGCACAAGTATCAATTAATCTAACGAACTTCAATATTACTCCACCCCACGTCGCTTTTGAAGAAGTAAAAAAAGAGGCAACAAAGTTGGGTGTAGAAGTGACCGGCAGCGAAATAGTCGGTCTGATACCGCAAAAGGCATTGTTTGAAGCTGGAAAATTTTATATCGGCGAAAATATAAAAAAATTGAACGTATCTGAGATGGACCTTATTTATTTAGCCATACAGAATTTAGGTTTAAGTCAGTTTGAAGTATTCGATCCGTATAAGAAGATTATAGAATTTATGCTGTAAACCACTAAAGTGGTTAGGACACACTTTAAGCTTTATTATGAGCTGTCCAATAGAGCAAAAGGGAACACCCTTTGACTCTCTCCTAAAACAGGCCGCTGAGGATGACTAAAATTCAGCTCATAGCGTCACGTTGAGCGTAGTGAAATCCTGAGCTTGTCGAACAATAGAACGAAGTCGAAACATTTTTTTGGACAACTCCTTACTATAACTAGATCAATTTACTGAATCGTCTTGAAATCATTATAAAGGAATATTGAAATGTTAACACAGAAAACAGTCGAAAAATTTTTGAATGAACTTGCTTCCAATTCACCGGCGCCCGGTGGTGGAAGTGTTGCAGCTTTAGCCGGAGCTTTAGGTGCGGCACTTACATCAATGGTCTGTAACTTGACCATAGGTAAAAAGAAATACGCTGAGGTTGAAACCGAAATGAAAAAAGTCCATGAACAATCGGAAAATATTCGACAGCGGTTCACCGAATTGATTGACAAAGATACCGAAGTATTTAACAAAGTTATGGAATCTTTCGGTCTGCCGAAAGAGAGCGAATCTCAAAAAGCAATCAGAAGCGCGGCTATTCAATCGGCAACTAAAGAGGCGGCGTTAGTACCTTTAGAAGTGATGAAGCACTGTGTTGATGCATTAGCTTTAACAAAAATTGTAGCAGAAAAGGGAAATGTAAATTCGGTTAGCGATGCGGGCGTTGCAGCACTAATGCTGCAAGCTGCAGCCGAAGGCGCCACGCTTAACGTAAAAATAAATCTTTCAGGAATCAACGATCCCGAATTTGTGGGATGGAAAACAGAAGAAGTCGAATCGATTTTTAGAACGAACAAATTATTAAGCGAAGAAGTGTTAAAGACTGTGAGAGATAAAATAGGGTAATAAACATTTTACCTTTTGTATCCTCTACGCCCTCGCCAGTTTATAAAAGTCGAGCATAAAAAACATCACATCAGCGTAAACGCTGATGCTAACGACAAAGCATCGTGAACGATGCTGCGGAATGTTAAATTTTACTTTGCGCTATCTGCGTTCCTGAACAAAACCTGCCCTTGGCGCCCTCTGTCCGAGAGTGATAAAAAATTGGTTTTCTCGATTCGTTCTGCCGTCTATGAAGTAACGCGAGGCGGGACACCGAAAACCGGCTAAATAAGCAGGTTCTATAGTTTAATTTTGTCTTGTCCCAAACTTGTATCGGGAAGAAATCGATTGACGAGAGAACTATTTTAATCAACCGCGAGACCTCGCCTCAAGACAGGCGTGAAATAATCTAAGTTAAAAAAAACGCCCGACTCACTCACAGGGATAATGCTTGAGAGAAAAGTGAATCGGGCGTTGTCGATACTGAATTACTTTGTATTTAAATACAACTTTTCAGAAGTCTCTTGTACTTAATCTTACTTCTCAAATAGTTCGCTCACCGGTAATATTTTCGATTTTTCTACATTTATTGCCAACGGAAATACTTCAATAATTTTATCTTCATCTAAAATCTTTTGCGAAACTGGGGAAGAATATTTTATTGGCGATGGTGTATTATTAAACATTGCTTCTTTTAGTGAAGCGGCGTCGTTTGTAACCACTGTAACTTTAATATTTTCAGCATTCAAATATTTTTTGATCACATTGTTTACGTCAGCTAATTTTAGAGCTTTCAACTCTTTTTCAATTCGATCTATAAAAAAGTCACTCCCATAAAATTCCGAGTCCATCTGATACCCGAGTCGACGACTCGTAGTCTGTGCCCAAAGCTTCGAGTAGTTAATGAGAAATTTTTTCGTCGCATCTAACTGCTCTTGCGTCATACCTTCATCAACAAGCTTTTTCAACTCGTACGTTGCATTTCGAATAGCAAAATGTGCATTTTCAGGTTGAACGGGCCGAATCCAGATACTAAAATACTGCTGATGTCTCGGAGTATTGGGCAATTGAAAGCGTGAACCGGCGTCTTGAACCCAATGCTCTATATACGAATAATCACCATAGTTTAAACCTCTATCACCGCGCAGCCGGTTCATCAGCACACCGTTGAATGTTCTGTGTTCACCAAAGTACGAATTCACAAGCATCAGCGGATAGAAATCTTTATCTTTGCGGGTCAAAGAAATCGGGAAGCCCATCGAGATTGCCGTGCCGCGGGCTGGTTTTTCGACGAACATAATTTCCATGTTTTTTATAGGTTCGGGGTCGGGTAATTTTATTGCAACGGATTTTCCCGAAGACAATTTCCCGAAATCAGTTTTCATCTTATCAACCAAAGATTTCGGATATCCTCCTGCGATTCCAATTCTCATATTCTCTTTTGTATAAACACGCTTGTAATATTCTTTTACATCATCCAAAGTAATCGACTTCAATCCTTGAATAGTACCTACTTCGGTATGTCTATATGGATGGTTGTCGTACATAAAAGTGTTCAGCGCTTGTTTACCTAAGTTTTCATCGTCGGTGCCGCGGAGAGTATTTTCGAGGTGGTTTAAGAGCAGGTCTTTGTTCCGCAAGAAATCGGCTTCGTCAAATCGTGGATTCAAAATCAAATCTGAGAATATTTTATAAAATTCATCTAAATGGTCTTTGTGTACTTCGCCTATGAAGATAGTTACTTCTTTATCTGTTTGTGGATGAATGCTTGCTGCCCACGGATACAATTTATCTAAAACTTGTTGGTAAGTTAATTCTTTGGTTCCGCCCTCGCCTATCGTCAGAGCGGTAAGGGCATTAATGCCCTCTTTTCCCGGAGTATCGTTTATCGACCCTGCATTAAACCAAGCGCGGATAGTAATCAGCGGTGATTCTGGTGCATACAATTCGGATACTTCGATATTTTTAGCGCAATTGATATTCATCATAATTATTCCCGCAAATAATACCAACGATAATGTTAATTTTAAGATTTTCATTTTGAACCCTCCTCTGTTAATAACACAACGGTTCTGTTTTCTTTAGTGAAATATTTTCTTGCTACTCGCATTACATCCTCGGCGGTAACTTTATCGTAGAGCGTGTAAATCTGGTTGACGCTTTCAGGGTCACCGGTCAACTGTATGTAATGACTAATTTTCCCCGCGACAGCATCGGCATTATCTAACGACATAGCGAAGCTGTACTTGAGGTTTGATTTAACAGTAGCTAATTTTTCTTGACTAACTGGAGTGATTTTAATATCGTCGAGCGCTGAATATATTGCCTCGCGTACTGCATTGATGTTCTTTGCATCTTTTATGCGTGTCCAGATGGTGAATAAACCAGGGTCGCGCGAATCACCTTGACTTCCTTCCACAAATTCTACCCACTGTTTCTCAATAACTAACTGTTTAAACAGCGGCGAAGTCTGCGAGAAAACAAGCTGCGAGATTATATCCAACGTCGGCATATCAATATCGGTGGTGCTGAATGCGGCACCGTGGTATCCGATGGAGAGCATGGGTAGTGTCTTAGCTTTCCAAGGAATGTAAATATACTTTTCTTTTTTCTGCGGTTTGTCGAGTGGAACGTTTAATGTATAGCTGCCGCGCTTCCAATTTGAATAATATTTTTTAGCAAGTTCAATTAATTTTGTCTGATCGAAATCACCAACGACAACAACTACGCAATTCTCAGGTCGATACCAACGATCAAAAAACTTCAAGCTATACTCATATTGATTTGGCATATCGAGTATATCTTTTAAAAATCCCATTGTGGTGTGTTTGTAAGTGTGTTTTTCGTATGCTGCTTCTCTCAGTTTTTCATACATTATCATAAAAGGGCTTGAGTAGTTTTTGTTGTACTCACCTAATATTGCTCCCGCTTCAGTTTTAAAATCTTCAACGCTGTATTTCAGGTTCATGAATCTATCAGCTTCCATATCCATGATAGTTTCCAAAGCGTCAGAGCTAGCGAGTGTATGATAAACTGTAACGTCGTCGCTTGTGAAAGCATTATTATCAGCGCCCATCTCTTTTAGTATTTCGTTATACTTGTTTTTATCATACTTTTCGGTTCCGCGAAACATCATATGCTCGAAGAAATGTGCAAAGCCAGACAATCCGGGTTCGACTTCGTTTCTCGACCCCGCTCTGACCACGGTATAATACGCAACAACTCCAGGGCTGGGGAACGGTATCGAGACAATTTTCAAGCTGTTTTCCATTACTACTTGATTAATTTGGTAAGGAAAAATTTTGGATTCTTGAGCTATACAATTGGTTTTAATTAAAAGAAATGCTGCGAAGGCAAGCAAAAGAATTCCGGTGATTCGGATCATTATATCCTCCATGTTTTGTTTAGTGATTTAATATGTTCATTTAACAGCCTTAATAAGATATCAAAAATACATGTTAATGTAAAAAATGTTTCATTAAAATAGAAATCGTTGAAATGACGATATATTAATAACGATCCTCCAATGGCTCGCATCGGATTTGAAAACGCTTCCATATCTATATGTCTGGAGTCCATTTTTTTTGCATACTTCCATTATTTTTAGTAGGTTATAAACATGGATACCTACAACAAAATAAAAGAAAATGTAAAGCAGAAATACGGGCAGATTGCTAGGGGTGAGTTTCAAATTGAAGCTACATCAAAGTCCTGCTGCTCATGCGGCGATACTAACGGTAATGTGATATTCGACATGTCCACACAATACAAAGATAGCGATAGAGCGGTGATTCCTGAGGGTGCCGACCTCGGTCTCGGTTGTGGAACACCCGTTGCGTTTGCCGATTTAAAAGAAGGAATGACTGTCCTCGATTTAGGATCAGGAGCCGGTATAGATTGCTTTGTGGCTTGGAAAGGTGTCGGAAGTTCTGGTAAAGTTATCGGTGTTGATATGACCGAAGAGATGGTTCGTAAGGCGAATGAAAATAAGTTGAAGGTTAATGCCTCGAATGTAGAATTTCGCTATGGAGAAATCGAAGCTCTACCCGTAGATAACAATTCTGTCGATAGAGTAATCAGTAATTGTGTGATAAATCTGGTTCCGGATAAGAAGAAAGCATTCAGCGAAATTTTTCGTGTGTTGAAGCCGGATGGAAAATTTATTGTATCGGATATTATCGTCGATGGAGCGATATCCGAAAAAGAACGCAGCGATGCCGCCCTTTGGGCAGGTTGCATTAGCGGCGCTCTTAGCCGGGAAGAATACATCGGTATTATCGAATATGTCGGGTTTAAAAATATTACCATCTTATCTGAAAAAAAATACGACTACAAGTTAGAATCGGGTGGTGGACTTTTTTCAATAACGGTTTTGGGGTTGAAATAAGTTGCCTTTCCTCGGTGAACTAAGTGCGCTTTTCACGGCGTTTCTTTGGGCAAGTGGTTCAATTGTGTTTGCCGCTGCAACAAAAAGGTTGGGCTCGTATCAGGTAAACATCACGCGGCTCATTCTAGCATCGATATATCTTGCTCTCCTTATAGCTTTTGTGCGTTTCGATGTAAATCTCTCAGGTACACAAATCTTATATCTGAGTATTTCTGGTGTTATCGGATTAACTTTAGGTGACACTTTTTTATTCAAAGCATTTCAGGAAATCGGTGCCCGCTACAGTATGTTGGTAATGTCTTTGGCTCCAACGATCGCTGCGTTACTTGCATACTTTGTTCTGAATGAAACTCTTTCTACTTTCGGAATTTTGGGCATAGGAGTAACCGTATTAGGAGTCAGTATAGTTGTTCTTGAAAGAAGCGCAAAATCTTCAGCAACAACACTCCCAACGTCTGCTGGTATTTTTTATGCTGTACTTGGTGCGATAGGGCAGGGCGCCGGACTGATTTTCGCTAAGATAGCATTTCTCGAAGGTCGAGTAAACGGGTTTGTTGCGACTGAGGTTCGTATCATTGCATCATTAATCTTCCTTCTTCCCATCGCGATGATGACAAAGCGCTATAAGAATCCTGTTCGTGTTTTTTATCAGGATAGAAAAGGTTCTATGCTCATTGCTTTAGGAGCGGTTCTCGGGCCTTTCTTTGGTATTTCTTTTAGTCTCATCGCAATCGAATATACAAAGGTCGGAATTGCAGCAACAATAATGGCGACAGTACCTATTCTCATGCTTCCAATGGTTTGGATTGTTTATAAAGAGAAGTTATCGGTGCGCGCCATACTTGGAGCTATTGTAGCAGTTACTGGTGTAGCAATTTTATTCTTGAGGTAAGAGAAAGCTTTGTGGGAATATTTAGATATCAGATGTCTGATGTCAGAAAAAATCATATTTCCTTTTAAACAAAATTTCCAGTCGAGCTGTGTAAGTCGGAATAATGAAGTTTCAAATTTATTTTATCTTATACCCCCCCTTAATAGTAACATCAAACTGGTTATAACCGCCTAAACGAGGTGACGCTCCGCTAACCTTGCTAAAAATTGATGTGAAGTTAAGCCCCGGTTTCAAATAAATATTTTCCGATAATTCAACTAAAGCTCCTACACCAGCGGTTAAATATGTTCTGTAATCGTATTTCGGATAGGTTAACATGACAGGGTTTGCTCTTATTATTCCTAAACCACCTTGAATAAAGAGCGGTTGGAATGTTTCCAAAGGATGGAAGCGATATAAAGACGAGAACAAAAATGTTTCAATATTACTAGCATAAGTCCAAGGAGGGTTGTAGTACCCGATGGATATATCGATAGGAACTGATTGATATGAAAAATTTGAAATCAATGCGTTGTTTTCATCTACATAAAAATCTGTCTCGATAGAATAACACAAGCTGTTTTTTAATTTTAAACCCAAATGAGCAAAACTCTCTGCTTTTGATCTACCGATTCTGAAGGTATAATTAGGACCTGTAGATAGAATTATTTTTTCTAATTTTTTAGCAAGCGTAGTTTTTTCAATACTGCTGAAAATCATTGCCTGATCAACTCCAATATTAAACTGAAAAGTTTCTCTTGGTAGTTTTTGTGGGAAATAATAATTGGTAGAATGAACATTGTGCCACCACCCAGTATATCCAGTTAAAATAGATACACCATTATATTTCAATCCAATAACAGCGCCGTGCGTGAAGAAATTAGCAATACCTGATTTGGGACCTGAAGAAATGTTTCCAAAATAAAATTCCTGAAAGAACGAGAAGTTATTGCCAAGGTCTAAAGGCTGCCAGCTAAAAGCTAAACCTGTATGAACCGTAACATCTTCGGGAAAATCCTGCCAATCTGTGAACAGAGATTTAAAAGCTGATTGTCCTTTAAATCCTTCCCGCTCGACAATATACTTTGATAATTCAAATTGAAAATTTATTGAATGAAAATGGTTTTCAATTGGAGTAAAACTCAAACCGAGCTTCATATCAGATGGTGGTGGGTCGGAGTTAGTGAAACTTTCAATTTTAAATTCTATTGCTGTGCTAAAGTTCGTCAGTGAGAAACCTAAAACCAACGGTCTATTAAATATTTGAGTAGCGTAATTTAAACCACCGCTAATAAAAAACTTATCGAATGAAATTGCGAGACGTGTTTTTGCGTACCTGGCTTGAATTCCAACCGCAAGCTCATCTGAAATATTCCGAGCGAAACCGATTGAGAAGCTGCGTTCGTATGCTTCAATTGTTTTTACAATTTCTGGGCTCGCTGAAGAAGTGACAATAAATTTTCCCAAATCCCAATTTAGATACTCCGCCCCAAAATATCCTATTTCAGGAATTTGAAAAGAAGAATTAATAGATGTAAATGGCAGATTCCAACCATACATGTAGAATGGATTCCGGAAAAATGATCCCTGTATATTTTTAGCAAATATCAAGTTAGCTGGATTAAAATTTAAGGCGTCCAAATTATTTCGCGATGCAACGCCCTGTTCTCCCAGTCCAATAGATGCAACTGAACGTGGGAAGTTTAGATAGTACATTGCAGCTTCGACTTGAGAAAAGCTTTGAAGTGGAACTAATAAAAATGTAAATAGTAAAATAGTATTTGGGATGTTCTTCATTTTTGATTTTTTTACTAATTCATTCTATTCTAACTTCTCTTTTTCCAGCGCTTCAAAATACTTCCTTATCAAATCTTCATAGTCCTTAGAGTATTTTTCTTCTAACATTTTCAGCAATTCTTCGCGGAGTTTATTTCTTCCGTCTTGCGAGGTCAAGTCGATATCTGCAGGACTTGGATACTTATAATCTTTACCAACCTCCGCACGACGGCGTTTCTCGAAATCTCTTTCTCTCATCGAGCGTTGAGAATCGAGCATCCTCGATAATATTTTTTCTTGTTTCTTAATAGTTTCAGGATTTACATTACTTTGCTCTAAATCGGTTTGAACTTCGAGCATATCTTTCGCAATACGTTCGAGGTCGCCTAATAACTTACTCAACTCACCAGCATTCTTTGCTTCCTCGATTAATTGCTCTAAAGCTTTTCTTGCAGCACCCTGCTGTCCTGCAATACGCCCATATTCCGCCATCTGTTGTTGCGTTAATCCTTGTCCCTGCCCCATAGCTTGTCCGGTTTGTTGGTTAATTCCCATCTGCATACCAGACATTTGTCCGAGTCGCTGCATCAAACCCGCCATGCCCATTCCTTTACCTCCACCCTGTTTCATTGAGTTGATAGCACCCTGCATCATCATCGCAGCGCGGTTGCACGAACCCATCGCCTCGCTCTGCTTCTGCGATGCGGCAGGTGGATTCCGTTGTTCCATATTCTGTAACGATTGCGCCATTTGCTTCATTGCATTGCCGATTTCTTTCCCCATATCGGGACTGATTGCGAATGATTTTTTAGAAATCTCGCCCATCGAGTTAGCAACATTGTTTAAATCGCCCATCATATCCATTTGCTGTTGTGCGTTTTCTCTGAAACGCTGAGAATTCGGATCGAGTTTTTGAGTTTCCTGCTTCAATGCTTCTTGTTTCTTCGATAACTCAAGCAGGTCTTGCACAGCTTTGCGCATTTTATTCAACACTTCTTTCTGCATCTGTTCCTGCAGCGACTCCTTTACGTCCTGCATTTGCGACATAAAGTCTTCCAAATCTTCTTGCATTTCTTGTTGGGTCTGGTCGCTCTGCTTCATTTCGCCCGACTTCATTTGCTGCGCCGACTTTTTAGCTTTCTGCTGTAATTTTTTGTTTGCCAAATCTTTTTGAGCTTTATCCATCTTTTCGGTTGGCATGTCTTCCGGAAATTCTTCCATCTTTTCCTTCAAACTTTTTGCCTCCTGCTCTAACTTGTCAATCTGCTTTTGCATGTCTTCTTGCTGGCGGGCTAAATCTGATAACTTCTGCTCATCCTTCGGATTTGTTCTCGCCGTTTGGTTTTGAAGTTCCTGCTGCTGCTTAATTAACTCTTCGGTTCGTTTTATCAACTCATCTATCTTTTGTTCGATGGCGATACGTTTCAGCAGCTCGATCATCCTCTCCAAGTTTTTTCTGAATTGTTCCTCCGACAATTGCATCTGCTGCATTGCTTGTTTCATCTGTTCGGGTGTCATCTGCTTCATCGACTCTTGAAGTTTTTTCATAGCTTGCTGTAGCTCAGGATTGTTAATCTGATCCATAAGTTTCTGCATCTCTTGGAATTTTTCCATAGTTTGATTCGAAAGCAATTTATTCTCATCCATCTTCTGTATCATTTCTTCCATTTTTTGAGCAGTTTCGCTTACTTTCTTTCTCATCTCATTGTACTTCGTCGTGAGTTCTTCTGCTTTTTTTTGCTGCTGCCAATCCATTTTTTGCGGGTTCTTCTTTACTTCGCGCTGAAGTTCATCTAACTCTTTCTTCATCTTTTCGGCTTCTTTTGCCATTGTTTGCATCGTTTCTAAAGTTTGTTGCTGACTTTGCGCAACGTCTGCAAATACTTCGTCTAACGATGGAAGTCGCACTAAGTACGTTTCACTCCTTCCCGATTTTGGTCCGCTCACATTGTCGTTATCAAATACCTCGATATAATACGTTAAAACATCTTCGGGAACGAGGTTGAGTCCACTCAAATTCCATTCGTACCACACCTCCTGCGTAACTTGATCTTTTAATGTGAGGGCGATTTCAACAAAAGAAAATTCTTCCGCTGGTTTTTCGTATCGCGATTGTGTAAGTCGATGTGCAAGTCGTAAATGTGTAAATCCGAAATCGTCTCTGATACGAGTTAGTAGGGGAAGTTTTAAATTTTCGGTTATATCTACACTTTTACCGGGAAGAATTATTGAGGCAGTCGGAAATTCATCCTGGATTAATTTAAGTTGATATTCTACAGGTTCAATATTAGTTAGACCGGATTCGTCTTTAAGAAGTATGGTATATTTTTTTTCTTTTAATAAAACCAAACTACCTTTTGCTTCAGCATCGGACAGTATAAGCTTAGTAACGCCGCCATCATTGTAGTGCAGTTCAGCCAATGATAATTTTTTACTGGATATTATGTTAAAAGCAATTCGAGTCCCCGGTAAAGCTGTTACATCGCCAATATTCTCCTCTAAAATTTTGGGGGGAATTCGGGTATAAGCGGGATAATTCAAACTTAATTGAAGAGAGCGAATGATAGGACGTTCGAGAACTGAAATTTTATAAACGGGACTGCTCGCATCTCCGGAAGAAACGTAATAATGAGTTGTCGATTTTATGTTGGGAATTGAGAACTTAAACGTCCCTTTGTCCGAAATATTAAGCGTCGTCTTTTCATATTTTGCCACTCCCTCCTCGCGTGAAAGAAAAGTAATAGTATTTA
>JBBINX010000006.1:0-61116 GCA_037443685.1 Ignavibacteriales bacterium | reverse complement strand
AGTGGCTGGACAAGTTTTTGTAGGTACAACTCAGCAATTTAATACACAAATTATCAGTGGTTTCCTTGTTGACACACTTTTTAGAGGAACAATTGTTAACGTGAACAACCAAGAACTATTGCCTGCAATGTACTTACTCACGCAGAATTATCCCAATCCATTCAATCCGATCACTGTAATACATTTCGAGATCCCGAAGGAATTACAGGTGACATTAAGAATATATAACGTGCTCGGGCAGGAAATAATGAATGTAATCGATGAGAGAAGGATTGCAGGAAGATACGATATCCAACTTGATGCTTCTTCTCTGCCCAGCGGCGTATACTTCTATAGGTTACTTGCTGGTGATTTTATATCAACGAAAAAATTCATTCTATTGAAATGAAATGGCAACTGCAGTTAACAGCAACAAAAATGTAAAATGAACTATTGCTTCGCTCACAGAAAATTCGTCAATAAGAGTTCGCTACGCAACAGCATTTTTGTTGCACACGTTATATGCAATTCAAAAAATTTTTTTGAGGTAAAATGAGGATAAGCTTTAAAAAGAGATTAAATTTGATTTTTCTTTATTTATTAGGGGGATAATTGTGTTTTCTTTCACTCCCTTTCAGAAAACGAATAATTTATATTTTTTATTTGTGAGCACTAATAATTATGAAAGATAAAAAGGTTGATGAATACATAGAAAAACTTAAATCTCCTCAAAAAGAGATTTGTAATAAATTGAGGAAGATTATTTTCAAAACATTTCCAGATATTAAAGAAGAAATGAAATGGGGCGTTCCGTCTTATGCTGATGGAAAATATTATTTCGTTACCCTTAAAACTCATGTAAATTTAGGTTTTTCAATAAAAGGTATGTCAAAGGATAAAATAGCTTTATTTCAGGGAAGTGGGAAAACCATGAAAGTTATTGAAATAAAATCTGTAAAAGATATAAACGAAAAACAAATCATCAAACTTATAAGTATTAATATTTTGACCTAAGACTGCAATACTTATACTGCGATGTTGAACGATTTGACTTATAATCCGATTAAATCTTTAAAAACACAACTCACACCTGTGTTAAAAAATTACGGATATTACGGAGAACATCAATTTTGTACAATAAATCCTAAATCCGAAAATTGAGCCCCTCAATAATTCCCAACGGCGAAAATTTGAATATTCCAAACTTAATAAATCATTCCTGTTTTTGACATTTGAATTTTGATATTGTTTCGGATTGTTAACCATTTATGAACTCAAAGGATTCTATGTGTAACACAAAACAATAAGAGTTCATAAACAACTTAAAATATTAGTTTAGTATAGTTTGCTTCTCTTTACTCATTTTATTATAATTCCCATTGTTGCTAAAATAAATTTGAAAGATTGAAGATGCTTGAACAAACGCGGGCTCAATGGGGCTCACGAATTGGATTTATTCTTGCCGCTACTGGCTCGGCAATCGGACTTGGTAACATTTGGCGATTTCCTTACACAACAGGTGAAAACGGCGGAGCGGCTTTCGTCCTTGTTTATCTAATATGCGTAATCGTTATCGGTCTTCCGGTTCTAATCGCAGAACTATCACTCGGACGATATACCCAGCGTAATCCTGTGGGCGCTATCAAAGCAATTGTCCCAAAGAGCACCTGGAGAATGTTAGGTTATCTCGGAGTTCTCACAGGTATAGTTATACTTTCATACTACTCTGTTGTCGCAGGTTGGACAATCGGCTACATCGTTAAAACTTGCACCCATTCAACAGAGACATTTGGACATTTTATAGCCGACCCCAAAAGCGAGTTCGGTTATTTTATTATCTTTCTCAGTTTGACAACGTTAGTCGTTTTAGGCGGTATTAAAAAAGGAATCGAGCGCTGGTCTAAAATTTTGATGCCTCTACTTTTTATTATCCTGTTAGGATTAATACTCTTCTCAATTTCACTCCCAGGTGCAGAAGCGGGTATAAAGTTTTACCTCAATCCCGACTTCAGCAAAATTACAGGTAAAACAATTCTCGCCGCTTTAGGTCAAGCTTTTTTCTCGCTTAGTTTAGGTATGGGGGCTATGATTACTTACGGAAGCTATATTTCAAAAAAAACAAATCTTATTACATCGGCAACAGCAGTCGCACTTTCAGACACATTAATTGCAGTGATGGCTGGTTTAGTAATATTTCCAGCGCTTTTTGCAGTCGGTATGCAACCGGCACAAGGTCCTGGACTCGTTTTTAATGTACTACCACAGATTTTTAATCAGATGCCGGGCGGGACTGTGGTTGGAGTTTTCTTTTTTGTTCTTCTCGCAATTGCGGCTCTCACATCTTCCATCTCACTTCTTGAGGTCGGTGTAGCTTGGGCTGTTGATGAATTAAAGATAGCACGTAAAAAAGCAACTATAATTTGTTCGGGAGCTGCGTTCTTAATCGGTGTCCCGTCGGCAATGTCTCAAGGTTACAGCAGTTTCTTCTCTGGTTTGCACTTTCTCGGCAAAACTGGATTTTTAGATATCGTGGATTTTTTGTTCGGTTCTTTTGCATTAACCTCCGGTGGATTTCTGCTTTGTATTTTTATCGGTTGGAAATGGGGAGCTAAAGAAGCCGCCAATGAAATTCTTCTCGGTTCGCTCGATAATAAAACAATTATCCTGAACATTTGGAAATTTTTGATACGGTTCGTCTGTCCTGTTATTATCTTTTTCGTTCTTCTGAATATTTTTGAAATCTTATAATCATTTGTAAAGGAAACTAATGGAACAATTTTATTCTGATCTCGTCCTGTGGATTGACCAGACAGCAAGCTGGATTTGGTCGTATATGATTTATGTACTTTTTATAGTTGGCGCATGGTTAACTTATAAAACGGGCTTTATTCAATTTAGAAGATTTAGCGACTCATTAAAATTAGTAATGCGTGGATTTATGGGAAAAGGCGTCGATAAAAATCGTGAAGGCGATGTGTCGCCATTTGCTGCCCTCTCCACAGCGCTTGCCTCAACTGTAGGTAACGGCAATATCGGCGGTGTTGCTACAGCTCTATTTTGGGGTGGACCGGGAGCTATCTTCTGGATGTGGGTGTGCGGTTTCATCGGTATGGCAACAAAATATGCCGAAGCCTTGTTAGGTGTTTATTACCGCGAAAAGCACCCCGACGGTACAATAGCTGGCGGACCGATGTATTATATTAAAAATGGGCTGAAAAACAAAAGAGTAGCTATACATCTCGCAAGCGCTTTCGCTGTATGTGGAGCTTTCGCCGCTCTATTCGGAACGGGAAATATGATGCAAGCTAATCAAATGGCGCTTGCGATCAACAGCCAGTTTGGTATTTCTAATCTCGCAACGGGTATCGTCATTACAATCCTCGTCGGACTTGTTATTATCGGTGGTATTAAACGCATCGGTATGGTAGCTGAAAAATTAGTTCCGACTATGATTATTATTTATTTTGTTTTTGGGTTCGCTGTAATCATAGAGCACTACGCCGAATTACCGAATGTATTTAAACTTATTTTTAGTTGTGCATTCAATCCTTCTGCAGCATTGGGCGGTTTCCTTGGAGCTTCAGTCAGTCAGGCTATTCAATTCGGTTTCAGGCGGGGGCTACTCTCTAACGAAGCTGGCTTAGGAAGTGCGCCGATAGCACACGCAGCCGCACAAACTCCGTCACCGATTCATCAAGGGTTAATCGGTTCGATGGAAGTTTTTATCGATACTATTGTCGTTTGCACACTCACTGCAATTATCAATCTATCCACGGGAATGTGGCAGAGCGGACTTTCAGGCACAGCTATGACTGCGGCTTCATTCTCTGAGGGCATACCTTATTTGGGTGGATACGTCGTTGCAATAGCATCTTTTTTATTCGGTTACACAACTCTGATTGGTTGGTGTTACTATGGTGAGCAATGTTTAAAATTCTTATTCGGGATTCAAATAACTTACGTATATAGGGTAGTTTACATTATACTGATTTTCGTAGGATCAATTGCATCTATTGAATTAGTCTTCTTTGTCGGCGATATAGCTAATGCGTTTATGGCATTACCTAATTTAATTGCACTTGCATTTTTAAGTGGAACGGTTGGCGCTCTCACAAAAACATTTTTTGAAAAGTATAAGAAGATAGAAGAGTTTAAGTAATTGAATTAGAGGACGATACAATTTTTCATTCCTCGGAATAAGTGAGATCGCAACGCCAAATGAAAAGATTACTACACGGCTGCATGACAATCAAGAGACCGTCGTTATCGTTGCGGTTGACTTAATAAAAGCAGCAAGCAAACGTATAAATGAATTATACTGTATTATTGAAGAAAAATTAAAATTCGTAACCCCCGAAAATACATTTTTCTGGTTAAAACAGTCTTTATAAAAAGAATGGCTGACTCTTTTTTTCTTCGAGTCAGCTCATTCGAACAAGTAATTACTAAACTTTAAAACCTGTTTCGGCCACCGCCACCAGAGCGACCACGCCCACCACCACTACGTCGGCCGCCGGAACGACCATCACTGGTGCGTGGGCGAGCTTCGTTCACATTCAATACTTTACCGCCCATTTCCTTTCCATTCATACCTGAGATGGCTGCTTGGGCTTCTGCGGTTACAGGCATTTCGATAAACCCGAATCCCTTTGATTCACCGCTAAACATATCTTTTATGACCTTGGCTGCTGTAACTTTGCCAAATGCTTCGAAAGCTTGACGTAAATCATCCCCGCTAACCTCACGCGATAGATTCCCTACAAAAATATTCATTGTTAATTCCTTTAAAAAAATTTTTAAAATTATTTATTATATGAGTACAAGATGGTATATCATGGCTTTAAAACTCTCTCCCATTATTAGTACTCATAAAAGGGATTGGAATATAGTCAAACCGTCTTGAGCGGGAGTAGTATAAGAAATATCTTAATCATTTCCAATTCTAATACTCTAACGAAAAAAATACTGTTAAAAAAATTGCAGCACTAGCGAGTTGAATTATTCTGTAAATTTTATATTTTTTTCTTTTTAAGTAATCCCAGCCGAAAGCTAAACCTATCATAGTTGATGAAAAAACGACGAATATTATAACAGTTTGAAAAATATTCAGATTTGAGCCGAATAAATATGTAATACTAAAACGTGGGTTAATAACCGACCCGTAGAGTAAGACAAGGTGAACCACGTATATAAGCAAAGATTCCTTTCCTAAAATTGTAATCCAGCGAGGAGGTATTTTTTTCTTATCGACGATGAACCAGATTATGCCAATTATCAGAAGTAATGCACCGACTCGGATCGTAAAATAACTCGGGCTAGTGTACCAGAAGTTATATGTGGGATAAAGTTGAAATGGGACAGCATCTAATAATAACCCGACTATTATAAAAACGGGACCTAAAAAGAAAAATCTTCGCATAAAACTTTTCTCGCGTTTGTGTTCTACTGCTAGCATAAATTCCCAAGAAACAATTACACCGGCAAACAAAAAACCTACAAACGGAAATAAAGGAAATATCGAACCATTTGCGTTGTTCAGTAGTTGTGCAATAAAAGGAGGATAATATTTTAGAAAATCAATATCCCAAATCAAAGGCGTCAATAAGGGAATTGCGATCGTCGCAGCAAGTACGAGTCCGTAAAATCTTCTCTCTGTTTTAAAAAAGAAAATTAAACCATGCAGCACGAGTAAACCGAATCCGATGCATTGCAGAACATCACTTTGAAAAAATTTTAAATAATCGGTTGTCGAAGCTTCTAATATTAATTTCCGAGCCGACATAAACGGCAAATGAAGAGCATAACCAAGTATCAATATTAAAAGTATTCTTCCCAACCTTCTAGCGAATGGAGGATCCCAATGGTGATAATCTTCCCATCGTTTCCGAGTCGAAAGGACAAACGTTAAACCAGAACCAAAAAGAAAAGCCGGGGCGCTCACACCGTGGAAAAAATCGTGAAATTGGAATACCGCTGTCTCTATAATTTTATTGTCTAAAAGCGCCCTAAATGTATGACCCTGCAACATAACCAATATTACAATGCCTCGATACAAATCAATAAATAGATATCTCGGTTTCTCTATTGTCGTTGGGCTAACCATCAAGCTCCAAGAACACAATTGATAGCCACCGTACTTACGATGTCGTTAATACTGCAACCGCGCGATAAATCGAAGCAGGGTTTTTTTAGTCCTTGCACCATTGGTCCAATTGCTTCAGCGCCACCCAAACGCTGAGCTAACTTATAACCTATATTCCCAGAGTTTAAATCTGGAAAAATCAAAACGTTAGCATTTCCTTGAACGGGACTGCCGGGTGCTTTCGATTGTGCAACTTTGGGAACAATCGCTGTATCGAGTTGCAATTCACCATCAACAATAAGACTCGGTGCTTTTTGTTTTACCGCAGTCGTTGCTTGTTGAACTTTTTCTATTAACGGATGATTTGCACTACCCTTCGTAGAAAACGAAAGCATTGCAACACGCGGTTCTTCACCCGTAAGTTTTTGATGATTCTCTGCAGTCGAGATGGCAATATCGGTAAGCTGTTCAACCGTCGGGTCAGGAACCACAGCGCAATCTGCGAAAGAAAATACTTTGTGCGGAAACACCATCAGGAAGAAGCTCGAAACAATACTGATACCTGGTTTCATCCCGATTACTTGAATTGCTGCACGGAGTACATCCCCGGTTGTAGAGATTGAACCGGCAACGCTTCCTGCGGCCATATCTTCACGAACCATCATCGCTCCGAAATAGAGAGAATCCGTCATTTTATTCTGAGCTTCTTCGAAAGTAATTCCTTTTTCTTTTCTAAGATTGTAGAAGATGTGCGAAAAATCGCTTAACTTATCTGATTTTTTCGGATCAATGACACGAACACCCGATAACAACGTATCGGCACCTTCAGCTTTTGAGCGTATTTGATTTTCGTCTCCTATCAAAATTATATTTGCAATTCCTTCATCAGTTAAAATCCGCGCGGCTTTTATAGTACGTTCATCTAACGCATCCGGAAGTACTATCGATTTTTTAAGTTTTTTTGCTTGCTCTTTAATTGAAGTAATTAATTGACTTGGTATCATATCTTTTTTCCTATATCTACAACTCCACGAATCTTTCGACTCGTAGAAATATTTGGTTTGGTGTTATTGTGATTTATTCTTTTGAGTGTTTTATTTGTGATTCGTAATTCAGCCGTTCGATTTCTAACTGCATCGCGACAATTCTGCGGCGTAAATATTCAGAAAATTCCTCCGGTATTCTATCTTTGTAATCAGGTAAATATTGTTGTAATGGTACATTATTCTTCATAATCGTTTCGAGGATATACGAATGGGATTTTGCTAAATCAATGTATCCTTTTTGAAGAGCTTCATACTTCTCTTTATAATAGATTAAAGGTTGTTCGGCCCGTTTTAAATCTTGATAAGCGATGACAACAATCGTCACAATCAGTAGTGCGAAAAATAATATCATCCAAATATTCGGTTTCATAGTAAAATAATTCCTATTTAGTTTAATATTTTCTGAATTTCATTAGAAATTTCGCTATTTTCTGATGGAAAAGCAAATCGAAACTGGATTTGAGATTTTGGATTTTCAGTTTCTATTCTTATTTTAATTCTATATGAAAACAGGTTTTATTATACTTGAGCATCCTGCTGATATTGGTATCGAAGCATATGGAAAGAATTTAAAAGAAGCTTTCGAACAATCGGCTGTCGCTTTAATATCATTTATACTTGATGCTTCTAAGATCGATAGTACAGAATTAAAATCTATAGAGATTTTTGCATCTGACCATGAGCAACTGTTAGTAAAATGGCTATCAGAAATTTTGTTCCTTTATGATGGTGAAAATTTCGTAACTAATAGTTTTGAAATCGAAAAGTTAACATCGAAATATTTAAAAGCTAAAGTCAAGGGAGAAAAATTTAACAATTGTAAACATCCGACAAAGTTGGATGTAAAAGCAATTACTTACCACCAAATAATTGTAGAAGAAAATGAACACGGTGGATTAATAAGAGTTTATTTAGATATTTAAAAATGATTTAATAAAGGAGAAGAATCATGTTCCAAAAAATTGATAACTATCGGTGGTTAATACCGAAATCATATAAACAGGGTATGAGAATTGAAGGTTTAGTTTATGCTGATGAGGAGATGATAAAACACATTGAAAAAGATCAGACTAAAGACCAGGTTGCTAATGTTGCAACGCTCCCCGGTCTTGTCGGCCGTTCACTTGCTATGCCGGACGCACATCAGGGTTATGGTTTTTGCATTGGCGGTGTTGCTGCAGCTGACATTAACGAGGGAATAGTTTCTGCCGGTGGCGTGGGATTCGATATTAATTGTGGTGTACGCTTGCTTACAACACCCTATGTCGAAAGTGAAGTAAAATCTAAATTAGAACAACTTCTTAATCAACTTTTTCGCGACATTCCTTGCGGAACTGGTAAGAGCGGTATGCTCGAAGTTACAAAAACCGAACTTGAAAATGTACTGAATAACGGCGCCTCATGGGCGGTAGAACACGGTTACGGTAAACCCGAAGACCTAACCCATATTGAGGAGTACGGAAAAATTCCCGGTGCCGATGCTCAGCGTGTCAGCAAACGAGCAAAAGAACGTGGACACGATCAGCTTGGAACACTCGGCTCGGGCAATCATTTCCTCGAAGTACAGATTATTACTGAAATTTACGATGAAGAAACCGCTCGCAATTTTGGCATTTACAAAAACCAGATTGCAGTACTAATTCACAGCGGTTCACGCGGATTAGGACATCAGGTTTGCACCGACTACCTCGATACTATGCAAGACGCAATGAAGAAGTATGGTATCAGTGTGATCGACCGCCAATTAGCTTGCGTTCCGATAAAATCGAAAGAAGGTCAAGATTATTTAAGTGCAATGGCTGCGGCGGCAAACTTTGCATTCGCCAACCGTCAGATGATAACTCATTGGACACGAGAAGCATTTCAGAGAATTTTAGGAAACGGTGATTTAAAAATTGTTTACGATGTTTGCCATAATATTGCAAAGTTCGAGGAACACGAAGTGGAAGGAAAAAAGAAAAGGGTACTTGTTCATCGTAAAGGTGCAACTCGCGCATTTCCTAAAAATCATACTGCTCTTCCAAAAGTATTACAAGAATACGGACAACCTGTTTTAATACCCGGTAGCATGGGAACCTGCTCGTATGTCCTTGTCGGAACTGAACAAGCAATGATAGAAACTTTCGGTTCGTGTTGTCACGGGGCCGGGAGGGCAATGAGTCGTCACGCTGCGAAACGAGACACAAGTCCCGATGAATTAATAAAAGAACTGAAAAACAAAGGTATTCTTGTTCGCACGCAATCAAAGAGTGGGCTAACTGAAGAAAAACCCGACGCTTATAAGAATGTAAGTGAGGTCGTCGAAGTAGTTCATAATGCGGGTATCGCAAAGAAGGTTGCAAAACTATTGCCTATTGCGGTAATGAAGGGATGATCTATACTTGTATAATTGAGTTTGATACAAGATTGTAAATCGTCTAAAACTGAATAAGGTCCGATACTGAACTGGAACAATGTAGCAATGTTTATTTCACGCCCGGCTTCAGACAATGTCTTGTCTTGTGAACGAGACAGACACATCTCACAAAGAACCTAGGTATAACTGTGAACACAAAGCTCGCAGTAAAATAATAATTCAACCTACTCGTTATTCCTTTTTTCCCCTCCACGAACCTTAAATTCTCCAAGGTTGATTAGGTCCAATCAGAGTATAAAAATATTATGCTTCTTGCATTCCTGAATCATCTCATCTGGCCAGATGCTTACCTGAATTTCTCCTATATGTGCTTTCTTTAAAAAGAACATACACATCCGAGATTGACCAATACCTCCGCCAATTGAAAAAGGTAATTCACCGTTTAACAATCGTCTGTGGAATAAAAGTTTTTTCCTCTCCTCACTATTTGTAAGCTTCAATTGTTTAAGAAGCGCACTTCTATCGACTCTAATTCCCATAGAGGAGATCTCAAATGCACTTTTTAATACCGGATTCCAAAAAATAATATCACCATTCAAACCTTTATAACCTTTTATAGAAGGGGTTGTCCAATCGTCGTAATCTGGGGCTCGTACGTCGTGAGGTTTTCCATCGGCAAGTTTTCCGCCTATACCAATAACGAAAATCGCGCCATACTTTTTAGCTGCTTCCATTTCTCGTTTTGGAGGGGTAAGCTTTGGATATCGATCTAACAATTCTTCAGAGTGTATAAAAGTTATTTCATCGGGCAGCGTGGGTTTTATTTTCGGATAATGTTCGTAAACAATAAATTCCAGACTCTTCATGGATTTATAAATTGTTTTCACAACACTTTTTAAAAAATCTAAATTCCTTTGGCTCTTCCTTATGTTCAACTCCCAGTCCCACTGGTCAACGTATAGCGAATGTAAGTTATCTAAATCTTCATCGGCACGAATGGCATTCATATCAGTATAAAGTCCGTATCCTGTTTCTATACCATAATCGGCTAACATCATTCTTTTCCACTTTGCTAAAGAATGCACTACTTCAGCCACTTGGTCATTCAAATGTTTAATTTTAAAAGAAACAGGTCTTTCTACACCGGTTAAATCGTCATTGATTCCGGTTCCTCTTAAAACGAAAATTGGCGCTGTTACGCGACGGAGCCGTAGTTCTTCAGAAAGAATCATCTCAAAGTTATCTTTAATCAATTTAATAGCTACCTCTGTTTGCTGAATATCTAATAAGGGTTTGTAACCTTTAGGACAAATTAATCCTTTGTACATTGATTGCTCTTCTATATCGTTTTTTGTATATTGTTTATAGTAAAATAAGAATATCAAATTTAATATGCGAATATTTCTAAAATCAAAAATTCACAACGCAACCGTTACAGAAGCCAACCTAAAATATGTCGGCTCAATTACTATCGATGAGTCGCTGATGAAGAAAGCTGAGATTGAAGAGTTCGAGAAAGTTTTAGTCGTTGACAACATTAATGGCAACAGACTGGAAACATATGTTATCAAAGGGGTTAAAGATTCTGGCAAAATTTGTATGAACGGTGCCGCCGCTCATCTCATCAAAAAGGGGCATGAGATTATAATAATGACTTTCCAGCTTTCGAAGAAACCGATAAAGCCAAAGATTATTATAGTGGATAAGAAAAATAAATTCATCAGATTCACAAAAGAAGAACTGAAAAAAATTAAAAGCTCGGGATGTTAATCACAATCTAACTCAAAGCATTTTTCAAATCCGCTATTATATCATCCACATCTTCAAGTCCTACTGAAATTCTAACCAGACCATCCGTAACACCAATTTTTTTGCGTTGTTCGGGCGGGATTGAAGCATGTGTCATCGTTGCCGGGTGGGAGATCAGAGTTTCGACTCCGCCTAAACTTTCGGCAAGTGCACAAAGACGTACTTCTTTTAAGAATTTCTTGGCTGCATCTAAACTCCCTAAATCGAATGCAATCATACCCCCGAAATTTTTCATTTGCTTTTTGGCAAGTTTATGCTGAGGGTGAGTTGTAAGTCCTGGGTAATATACTTTTTTAACCGCACGCTGATTCGTTAACCATTTTGCTACCTGCATAGCGCTTTCGCCGTGATGCTTCATCCTAACTGCAAGAGTTTTCGTACCGCGTAATGTAAGCCAGGAATCAAATGGGCTCAAAATCGCACCAATTGCTTTTTGGAAATAACGCAACCTCTCTATAATATTGTGGTCACTCGTAACGATGATTCCACCGACCATATCGCTGTGACCGTTTAGATATTTTGTAAGCGAGTGCACTACTATATCAATCCCGTGTTCAAGTGGTTTTTGTAAATACGGTGTCGCAAACGTATTATCCACAACTGAAATCAATCCTTCGGCTTTTGCTAACTTCGCAATCGCAGTGATGTTAGTAATTTCCATCGTCGGGTTGGTTGGAGTTTCGATAAAAATCATTTTTGTGTTTTGCTTTAAAACTTTTTTTACATTAACAAGGTTAGTAGTATCCACGAAGTCGAACTCCAGCCGCCAATCTTCCCAGATTGTTTTTGCGATGCGATATGTGCCACCGTAAACATTGTGTGAAACAATAACGTGATCGCCCATTTTTAACAGTCGGAATATCGAATCGATTGCTGCCATACCAGAACCAAAAGCTAATCCCTCTTTCCCGTTTTCAAGTGCGGCGATATTTTTTTCTAATGCTGTTCGAGTGGGATTCGACACACGGGTATATTCATATCCCTTATGCTTGCCGATTTCTTCCTGCACATAAGTCGATGTAAGATAAACAGGTGTCATTACTGCACCAGTCGTGGGGTCGGGTTCTTGTCCTGAGTGAATTGCTTTTGTTGAAAATCCTGCTTTGTTTTTCTTTTTCATATTTCCCATTCCTTTATAACTATTCGGTTTCTATTTTTTACTACTAAAACAAATCTTTAATTAAGAGTTCTCCCGATTTATTATCGGGTAAGAGTTATCATGTCTTAGTGATATAGTGGCATATTATTAAATTTAATCTTAGCAAGTCGTTATTTTTTTTTAATTGAAATTTTAAATCTCCGTTTGAATTCTCTGTAGCTCACGATAACGAGTGTGATGGCAGTGATTGGGATAATAAAAAGAACCATTACATTGCTGAAGGTAGGCAGTATATCGTGTTGGGTTGCTTCGAAGACTAAGTATGATATATATGCAATATAATATCCGAGAAATACTGCACCCTCCCATCTTGAAATAGTATTGCCTGTAAAAAAAATAGGTAGACAAGCAATGGCGACTGCTGTCATTATCGGTATATCAAAATTTAATGCTGCCGGTGATACTGAAATTCCATTCGGTGCGACTATACTCGTCAGCCCAAGTACTGAGAGAATGTTGAAAATGTTGCTGCCTACAACATTGCCTACAGCGATATCTCTTTCACCCTTGATTGCTGCTACGACAGATGTAGCTACTTCGGGCAAGGAAGTGCCCGCTGCAACTATCGTTAAACCGATTACTAATTCACTAATACCGAAATATTTTGCCAATTCTACTGAGCCCTTAACCAGCCAGTTTGAACCTAAAACTAACAAAGCACCTCCTAAAACGATTAATGTTATCTGAAATGTGATGGAGCCTTGCTTTTTATTTTTTTTAATGCCGAATTCCTTTTCATACTCTTCTTTAATCGCTTTACTTTCTTTTCGACTTTGCCTAATAGAAAATACCGTGTAAACGATAACGATGAAAAATAAAATGATACCATCAATTCGGCTGATTTGGCCGTCTAAAGCGAGTATCCAACCTAAGATGGAAACTCCTATCATTAGGGGGACATCTATTTTTATCAATTGTTGCTTAACTATCAACGGAGTGATTAGCGCTGAAATGCCTAATATCAGAAATATATTAAAAATGTTACTACCAACTACACTGCCTAGTGCAATATCAGGTTGGTTGATATAAGCTGAATGAACACCTACAGCAAGTTCGGGGGCGCTTGTTCCGTACGCTACAACAGTTAAACCGATAACGAGTGGTGAGACTCCAACCAATATTGCAATTCTCGAAGCGCCTCTCACTAATAATTCAGCCCCGATTATTAATAAAACGATTCCTAAAAGAAATAATATGAGTGTGAACAAGTCCATTATCTCGACATATATTCAATCACATCATAGCGTGTAACTATGCCGATTATTTTTTTCTTTTCTTCAATAAGAATGGCTGAATGTTTTTTTGTTAATAGCTCTACCGCATGTTCGATAGGAGCTTCAGCACCGATAATTGGGAAGGTGTCTTCCATGATTTGACTAACTGGTTTATCAAGAAGTGACGCGTGTTCGAGAACAGCCGACATCAGCTCGTTATCGTTAACACTGCCGACTGGTTTACCTTTATCAATTACCGGCAATTGAGATACGTCGTATTTTTTAAAAATGTCCAGCGCGTACTGAACTTTAGCACTCGGATCAACCGAAATTAATTGTGAAAGAGTTTTCACCTTTCCCTGAAGTACATCGCGCATAGTAATTTTTTCAGGAATTAAAAAACCGTTTTCTCTCATCCATATATCGTTATATATTTTGCTCAAATACCTTTCGCCTGTATCAGGAAGAAGTACGATAACAACGTCTTCCTCGGTTAACCTCGCAGCAAGTTTAATAGCAGCGGCTAAGTTAGTGCCTGACGAACCCCCCGCAAAAATTCCTTCTTCACGTGTTAATCGGCGTGCCATTAAAAATGATTCACGGTCGGTAACTTCAATTATCTCATCTACATATTCAATGTGGAGTGTTCCCGGTATCCAATCGGAACCGATTCCTTCTACTTTATACGGACTGAATGTATCAGGAATTTTTTTTGTTTGTTGGAATTCTCTCAAAATCGACCCCTTTGGATCTGCAACAATAATTTTTATATCAGGATTTTTCTCTTTTAAAAATTTTCCAACTCCAGTTATCGTTCCTCCTGTCCCAACTCCATCTATGAAGTAATTTACCTTGCCGTTCGTTTGTTCCCATATTTCAGGTCCTGTAGTTTTATAATGAGATTCCGGATTTTTGGGATTGAAGAATTGATTTGCTAATATCGAATTAGGGGTTTCGCGAACAATTCTTTTTGCAACTTCAGTATAACTTTCGGGTGATTCGTGGGGAACTGCAGTAGGAGTTATTATTACTTCGGCACCGAAAGCCCGTAACAACATAACTTTTTCATTACTCATTTTATCGGGCATCGTAAAAATACATTTGTAACCTTTAACAGCTGCTGCCAAAGCTAATGCAACTCCAGTATTCCCTGAAGTAGCTTCTACAATCGTTCCACCAGAGCGTAAGCGTCCGTCGCGCTCAGCCTCCTCGATAATTTCAAATCCTATGCGGTCTTTTACGGAGCTGCCTGGATTAAAAAATTCCACTTTGACTAAAATTTGCGGTTTATATCCCTTCGTTATTTTGTTTAATTTTACGAGAGGGGTATTCCCAATTGTTTTAAGAATATTTTCTTTTATATCCATTTTTTGTAGTTGTTTTTAGTCATTAGTAAATAGTCATTAGTTATCAATTGTTTATAAATCAAAACAGAAAAAATCAATAATTTCAAATTGTATCTTCTGAAAAATTATTTAAAAACTGTTCCGCCAGAGTCGGATAAATGAAACGGTTCAATGGTAAAAATGTTTTTACAGTTTCGGAATATGCTTCAAAAAATATTTCATATGTCTAAAATTATAAATCAAAAATTCCTTATCTATTCATCATACTGGCAGCAAATCCGGCACCGAAACCGTTATCAATATTCACAACGGTAACTCCTGAAGCGCACGTATTGAGCATTCCAAGCAAAGCTGCGACACCACCGAAGCTTACCCCATAGCCACCTGATGTTGGAACAGCAATTACTGGAACATCTACAAGTCCACCAACTACACTTGGTAATGCACCCTCCATCCCCGCAACTACAATGATAACATTTGCAGTCATTATTTTATCGTAGTTTGAAAACAAGCGGTGAATTCCGGCAACACCAACATCGTAAAGGCGTTGTATCGGATTTCCAAGCATTTCCAAAGTTAAGCAAGCTTCTTCAGCAACCGGTATATCAATCGTCCCAGCAGATACAACGAGAACGTTTTTTTTATTTGCCATAGGTTTGCTTGGTTTGTTCGCATAAATGATACGAGCAACTTTGTCGAAGTGTACCTTTTTTGTTTTTTTTCGCACGGCTTTAAATTGTTCAAGTGTTGCACGGGTTGCAAGCAGTGGCTGATTCCGTTGAATAATTTTTGATGCAATGACGGCAACTTGTTCTGCAGTTTTCCCTTGGCAAAGTATAACTTCCGGAAATCCTTTGCGGATTGTTCGGTGATGATCAATCGTCGCAAAACCCAGAGATTCCGATTCAAAAGTTAATAATGTTTTTAAAAGTTCGTCCTGTGAGAGTTTGCCGGTTTTAAAATCAGTTAATAATTTTGAGAGATATTCTTTCTTCATAATGGTAAAAATATAGCGTTTTTCGATTTTATAAGCAAAAATAATGTGACAAATAATCAACCATTCTCTTAATATGAAAAGTTTTTTTTATAGAACGACAATCTATTTTCAGTTGTAATATAGGATTGCACATTATAATAATAAATGTTAAATTTATTCTAATGAAAACAATCGATAAGGAGCAGTCGTGAAATTAAAAATATTTTTAACATTAGCAATGAGTATATTATTATACCAAATATCATTTTCCCAAGTTCGTACTGAAGAAACAAGAAAGACAATAGATGAAAAAACAGGCGACTCTACGCTTACCCGTTCTGTCATTATTTCAAAAAGTGAAGACATCAGTCCCCGTAATCACATGATAGTAGTTAATCCTTTGAAATTTTTTCTCTTTTACAATCTATCTTATTATCAAAAAGTTTCACCGAATATAGGAATGGGAGGAGGAATACAAATACCAACATTGTCGGGTATAAATGGGTTCGGAGCCAATGCTGAATTGCGTTATCATCCGTCTGGTAAAACTTTGAGAGGTTTTTATTTTGCACCAAATATCTCCTTCAATTATTTATCAAGTGACAATAGCGATGTTTCGACATCTCTTTTTTCTTTCGGTGGTTTAATCGGTTGGCAGTGGTTTCCGGGAGACGATTTTGCAATCGGCTTAGGTATTGGAATTGATTATTATATCGGATCTACCTCAAACGGTGATAATGATTTCAAAAATTATGACGGGACAGTTCCTGCAGTTCGTTTTGATATCGGTTACGCATGGTAAAAATTAAATAACTAATGCTAATCAGAGTTATGATTTGTTGAAAAAATCCGAAATACGAATACCTGCCCGCCACTGCGAAGCAATTCTTTGGATAGACAGGTATTTAGTCAGTCACATGCGGATTAGAATTTTTTAACACCAACACTATTTTGCATAACATGAATTAATGACTCTCGTTACAAGCAAAGTTTACCATGTCTGATTATTTTGATTGCAATGTCCGCAATTGGATCGGGGTTTTACCTTGATTTAGAATTACCATTATTGAATTTCATACTTTTTCTGATTAAATTGCAACAAACAATTATGCGTAAATCCGACATTACATCGCCAGAAAAATTCGAGGGTGAAGTTGAACTTGACCAAACCTTGCGTCCTATTAAGTTTAACGATTTTGCAGGACAAGAAAAAATTGTAAACAACTTAAAAATATTTATCAAAGCTGCAAAAAAACGGAACGAAGCTCTTGACCATGTTCTGCTTACTGGCCCTCCCGGCTTAGGTAAAACCACGCTCGCTCACATCATAGCCAATGAGATGAACAGCAGCATTAAAGTAACATCAGGACCAGCACTCGATAAACCTTATAATTTAGCTGGAATCTTAACAAATTTATCTCCGGGAGATGTTTTATTCATAGATGAAATTCATCGCTTAAATCCGGTTGTCGAAGAATACCTTTATCCTGCCATGGAAGATTTCTCAATCGACATCGTTATTGATTCTGGCCCGAATGCTCGAAACATACAACTCAAACTTCCGAAGTTCACACTCGTTGGTGCGACGACTCGTTCTGGATTATTAACAGGTCCATTGCGTTCACGATTCGGCGTAACAAACCGATTAGATTATTACGACTCAGCAACATTATTTAAGATTATATCACGGTCGGCATCAATTCTAAACGTCGAAGTGACGGACGAAGGATTAACGACAATCGCTACACGTTCACGCGGCACTCCAAGAATAGCCAACCGGCTTCTGCGTCGCTGCCGCGATTTTGTACAGGCAGATAAAAACTTGAAATCACAGAAAGGTATAATCAACAATGAAGTTGCAGAATACTCGCTTCAAGCCCTCGAGGTTGATAGTTTAGGTTTGGATGAGATGGATAAGCGCATCCTTACTACAATTATAGAAAAATTTTCTGGTGGTCCAGTCGGCTTAAGCACACTCGCATCTGCAGTCAGTGAAGACCCAGGAACTATCGAAGAAGTCTACGAGCCATATCTTTTGCAAGAAGGATTTATACAAAGAACACCACGCGGGCGTGAAGCAACTAAGTTGGCTTATGAGCATTTTAAACTTAATCGGAAAACGAGCCACCAGCCAACTCTAGGTTTTAATCAACAGTGAATATTGATCAATTAACAATTACCGATGAACAGTTAACAATTATAATTTCAAATTATCAAGGAGGGGTGATGAAAGAGAATGTTTTACTACAGAAATCATATGAATTCGCACTAAGTATCATAAAAATGTATCAAACTCTTATAATTGTTAATTGAAAACCGTGTTTAGACCACAATATAAATACAAACGCACATTTATCGGTTCAATTTCGTCGGGTACAGATTTATATGAGTCACTCACAAAAATCGTAACCGAAGAAGATGTTCGTACGGGCAACATTAAAGCTATCGGTGCTGTTACGAATGCTGCTATCGGGTATTTCGACCAAAACAAAAAAGAGTACATTAAAATTGAGTTGGATGGTGGCTATGAAATTCTGAACTGTATTGGAAATGTGAGTATTCGCGATGGTAAACCATTCGTCCATGCGCACATAACATTCGGCAATAAGGACGGTAAAGTTTTTGGCGGACATCTGATGCCGGGCACACAAGTATTTGCCTGCGAAGTTTTCATCGATGAATATACGGGTGAAGATTTAGTACGAGAAAAAGATTCAACCAAAGAATTATTTTTATGGAAAAATAAAGAATTAATTTAAAGGGACAATATGTCATCATACAAAGATTTAGCATCAATACAAGAAGTTCGAGATTTAATCGCACAAGCGAACGAAGCTGTGCAGGAATTTCGAGTATACGATCAACAGCGTGTCGATAAAATTGTGAAAGCAATGGCTGAAGCTGGCTACGAAGCTGCCGAACGCTTAGGAAATATGGCTTGTGAAGAGACCGGTTTCGGCAAACCTGAAGACAAGAAGAAGAAAAACGAATTCGCTACGAAACGAGTGTGGGAATCAATAAAAGATTTACGAACTGCGGGCGTCATTCGTGAAGACCGCGATAAGAAAATTATAGAAATCGGTGAGCCGATGGGTGTTGTTGCCGCATTGATTCCATCTACAAACCCAACTTCAACGATGATGTTCAAAGCGATTATTTCTTTAAAAGGAAGAAATGCGATAGTCGCAAGTCCCCACCCAAAAGCAATTTACTCCACGTTAGAAGCAACTAAATTGATGCGCGAAACTGCAGAATCAGCAGGCGCGCCTAAAGGGGTAATTCATTGTATGACTCAACCTACGCTTGAAGGCACAAATGAGTTGATGCGAAATAAATTAACGGGTGTCATTCTTGCAACCGGCAGTGGAGCAATGGTAAAAGCAGCATACAGCTCCGGCAAACCTGCTTACGGAGTTGGTCCCGGAAACGTGCCGGTATTTATCGAAAGAACAGCAAATATACAAAAAGCTGTTGCCGATGTTTTGTCTGGAAAGCAATTCGATAATGGCGTGCTTTGCTCGACTGAGTCCTCGCTAATTTGCGACTCATCGATAAAAGAACAGGTTGTTACCGAGTGCAAACGACTTGGCGGTTACTTTGTTGAAGGCGAAGACAAAGAAAAACTTTCGCGCCTGATGTTTGATACTGAAGGACACTTGAACGCATCAATGGTTGGAAAATCTGCTTTGTTCATTGCTGAAAAAGCTGGAATCAAAGTTCCGGCAGAAACCAAAGTACTGATAGCTGAATTAAACTCAGTCGGAAAGAACATTCCACTTTCTCGAGAGAAGCTATCGCCTATTCTTTCGTTTTACACAGAAATTAACTGGCGCGACGCGTGCCATCGCTGTATCGAACTTATTGAATTCGGCGGGTTAGGGCATACTATGGTTATTCACTCATCCGACGAAGATATCATCATGAAATTTGCATTAGAGAAACCCGCTTCAAGAATTTTAGTAAATACACAGTCGGCATTTGGTGCGGTAGGCGGAACGAATGAACTTCTTCCCTCTCTCACCCTCGGACCGGGAACAATCGGCGGTTCGATTATATCTGAAAATGTTTCCGCTAAACATCTGATTAACATTAAGCGACTTGTATTTGAAACAAGACCCATCAACCCTTCACAATCTAGTGAGCAGAAATTTATTAAGCCAGAAGTGATAAAACCCGCTGCAGAAATTAAACCGACGGAATCCTGGATAGAAAAGATTGAACAGCATTTACGTGAAGGTGCTGGAAATATTCCGATTTGGAAGAAAGGTTTAGGCAAGCCAGCCAAAGAAACAGAACGAGCCACATCACCTAAAAGCGGTGATATTTTAGGGAGCGGAATTTCGGAAGCAGAAGTTGATAAAATAATTCGTGAGTTTGGAAAAAAATAGAGCACGGATGACACGGATAAACACGGATTACGAAAAATTACCACGTGAATTTTATCTGCAAAATACAATAATAGTTGCAAAAGATTTGTTAGGTAAATACTTAATAAGAAAATATAAAGGGAAGTTACTCGTTGGAAAAATTGTTGAGACAGAAGCTTATTTACAAAACGATATTGCGAGTCATTCATTTCGTGGTAAGACAAAACGTAACGAAGTAATGTTCCGACAAGGTGGGCATTTGTATGTTTATTTCACCTATGGGATGCACTTCTGCTGTAATGTTGTAACAGAAGAAGAAGACAAAGGATGTGCTGTATTGATTCGCGCCGTTGAACCGATTGGAAATATCGAATTGATGAAAGAACACAGGAAAATCGACACCGCACATAATATCTATAATCTCACAAACGGTCCTGCAAAACTTTGTCAGGCTTTTGCAATCGAAAAAAAAGAAAATGGTACTGACCTGTGCGGAGACAAAATATGGATTGGAAAATTTGAAATCCGACCTGCCAGCCAAAATCTCGGTGAAGGCGGGAATCCGAAATCCAAAATCATTTCATCTTCCAGAATCGGGATTACTAACGGTTCAGAACATAAGTGGAGGTTTTATTTTAAGAACAATCCTTGGGTATCAAAAAAATGAGGCATCAATGAAACACGCTCTTATAATTTTAACTTCTTTATTTTTTATCGGTAACTTATTCGCACAAGGTTCTGTGGGGTCGAGTAGCAATCTCGAACCGCGTTTCATTATCGATATGCCTACTGCAGGACTGATTGGTCATTATTCGTATGCAATCGATATCGACTGTTACCAATCGGACGGAGTGCTTTTCGGTTTTACTATAGGATTGATGAACAGAATTAATTTATCAGCATCCTACGGCGGGTCGAATTTAATAGGATCCTCAAAACCTGCTTGGAACAAATATCCGGGAATAAGTTTAAAAATTAGACCGTTTGAAGAATCGCAAATTTTTCCAGCATTTGCAATTGGTATTGATACCCAAGGAAAAGAAAATTATATTGATACATTAAATCGTTATTTAATAAAATCACCCGGATTTTATATAGTGGCTAGTAAAAACTTTTTAGTTGCCGGATATTTAAGTGTCCATGCGGGTGTAAACTATTCACTTGAGCGTGCTGATGGTGATAAAGATGGAAATTTATATTTAGGTGCCGAAAAATCCATCGGTTCATTTATCTCCCTAAATGCTGAATATAATACAGCAATAAATGATAGCGACCCTAAAGCGCTCGGCAAAGGGAGAGGTTACCTTAATATAGGATTTAGGGGGTCGCTAGGAAGGGGCTTTACAATCGGCGTAAATCTAAAAGATATTATCAAAAATCAAGATAAAGTTAGTATTGGAAATAGAACCGTCATGATAGAATACATCGGCACATTTTAATGTGTTGAATTTTAAACATATTTGTAACATTTGTATAGTGATATACACACTCCTTTCTCCAATAGTTGTTCCCCATTGAAAATATTGACAATATAGAAAATTTTAAGTAGATTAAATATAGATTATTGAATTTTCGTGGCATTTATATTGTTTTTATATTGGCAGTTAAATTAACAAGGTGATGAAATGAAAAATATATTTATTACAACTCTAACAGTAATTGTTATCGCAATCTTTTTTGTGGGCTGTTATACTCAATTAGGTACTTTAAAGTCTGATAAAAGTGTGAACGAGGAATATTATTCATACGAACAGAGTCCAAATTACAACTACGATAGCGATACCACATATTATGAAGGCGGTACAACTATAAATAATTATTACTATGATGGAAACTATTGGTATCCTAGACCTTATTGGGCATTTTCTTATTATTATCCATCCTATTATTGGCCCTCTGTTGCATTTGGTTATGTGTATAACGATCCTTGGTTTTATGACCGCTACTGGCGTTATGATCCTTGGATTTGTGGAACAATGTATGTCCATTATCCACATTATTATTATTATCCGTATTACTATGGAAGTTACTATCCATACTATTGGACTCCACAATATTACGTAACAACTACAGGTAGTATTGAGCGAACAAGGCGGGATTTTGGTAATCAACGCGACCAAGGAGGGAGACAAGCTCCTACTTATGATGATAGACAAGATAGAGTCAGCGGCAGAAGTGGGCTAGATTTACCGACAGGTGTAGGAGTTATCGGAGGCAGCGGACGTTCGCAAGCCGGTTCAACTCCTGATGTTCAAAAACCATCACGCGGTGAAGGCGCCTCACGAGAAGTAACACCACGTTCTACTGATAGATCAGGTTCAACCCGAGGCGAAAGTGGTCAATCGCGTAGTGGTTCAAGGCGAGACCGTTACGAAAATCCAGATCGCGGTCAATCTACACCTCCAGTAACTCGTGACTCTGGAAGAAGAAACGAAGGAAGTGGCAGACGAGACGATGGGTCAACACGCAGCGGCGAAACAAGAACATATACACCACCACCATCTTCACCTGCACCCTCTTCACCACCACCATCTTCACCTGCACCCTCTTCACCTCCACCATCAAGAGGCGGCAATGATTCAGGTGATAGTGGATCTCGTGGTGGTAGTCAACGCGGCGGTAGATAGTCAATAAACACTCACAAGGATAAAAACAGATGAAAAAGATAAATATTTTTTTAACGGTATTATTTTTTATTTTCCAAATAAACAGTATCGCACAATTTCCTGAAGATGCTCTAAGATATTCATCAACAGGATTTGGAATTGGGGCAAGAGCTTTAGGATTAGGATTGGCTTATACAGGTATAGCTAATGATTACTCGGCAATTTATTGGAACCCCGCAGGTTTAGGTCAAATCGAAATGTCCGAATTGTCTTTCGGGTTATCCAATTTATCTTTCAATAATAACAGTACTTTCTACGGTAATTATAAATCATTCTCCAACAGCAGTACTAAACTCAATAATTTAGGGATTACTTATCCTTTTCCTACGACACGTGGTAGTTTGGTTTTTGCAGCAGGTTACAATCGTGTGAACGATTTTTCGACTGCTTTAGCGTTCAAAGGATTTAATCCTTTAAGTTCAATAATCCAACATTATGCACCTCATGGGTCGAGCACAAAGAAAAGACCCGTCGGTAACTTAGCGTGGGAGCTTTATCTTGCCAATGTAGATTCGCTCGGACCAAATACATACATTTTCGACAGCCGAATTCAAGATAGTGTTACTCAAAGTGGAAAAATTTTGGAGAGCGGTGGCTTGAATAATTGGAGTTTCGGGGGTGCAATCGAACCGGCAAAAAATTTATTAGTCGGCCTTTCTTTGAATATTATTAGCGGCTCTTACTACTGGCAACGAAATTATATAGAAGAAGATTTAGCAGAAATTTACAATAACACTCGTTATCCTTTTGATTTTAAATCTTTATACATAGACCAAACTGTATCCGCTGATGTCAACGGTTTCGTCGCAAAATTCGGTTTACTATATCGTCTATCACCATCTACAAGAATCGGATTAACATTAAAAACACCTTCGTGGGTAGCTATTAAGGAAACATTCACTTCGGAGGGACAAAGCTATTTCGATAACGGCGAGAACTTTAAATATCCTCCCAATGGACCTTCAAAAGACAAAACCGAATATGAAGTTGTTTCACCGTTCGTATTTACTGCAGGCGCTTCACATATAATATACGATCTTCTTTTATCAGGCGATGTCGAATATACAGACTGGACACAAATGGAATTCCTTAATGCACCAGCTTATCTAATTAATTTGAACACAGATATCAAAGAGATATTCCAACCCACTGTCAACTTGAGGTTCGGTGCTGAGTATCAATTTTCACCCATTGGCACGACCTTGCGTGGTGGATTCGCATACTTACCTTCACCATATAAAGGAGATCCAACCTCCTACGCTCAAAAATATATTACTGGGGGTGTCGGATTTATATTCCAGGATGCCATCGCGTTCGATCTCGGTTACGCTTATGGTTTCTGGGATACTTTCCACTCGAATTACGACAAAACTTCACGGACTTACGAAAAAGTAAAAACACATAATATTATCGCGACTCTCACATATCGTTTTTAAATTATCCCTAATTTTTTTAACCAAAAGCCGGCTTAATAAAACTGAGACCGGCTTTTTTTATTCAATCACTATAAATATTATTTACGTACGGGATTAATCCCAAATTAGTCATCAGAGAGCGATTATACTGTACAAGTTGAGACAAACCGTTCCGTAAGAGGTGGATAAATAAAACAGATTATTTTGAATTGATAATTCATTATTTTAAATTCCAATCGTTATGTCAGTAACTATTTTCACCGAAAGTCAAAAACAAACTCTCGACTTAAAACAGCATATGTCTGTTACTGCAAATGCAGGATCGGGAAAAACTACCGTATTAGTAAACCGCTTCCTCGAAGTATTGCTCAACACTGACTGCCGCATAGATGAAATCGTGGCAATCACATTCACAGAAAAAGCGGCAAGCGAGTTAAAAAGAAAAATTGCCGAAACCATCTCTGAAAAATTAATATCCGAAACAAACAACGAACTCTTAAATAAGTTGGAATATGCTCATGGCCATCTTTCTTCGGCAAACATTTCGACTATTCACGCTTTCTGCGCTCAACTTCTCAGACAATTTCCCGTCGAAGCAAACATCGACTTTGCATTTACGATATTAGAAGGAGTTGACCGGGACATTCTGCTTAACGACTCGGTTGCCGAATCTATCGCGACGATTTTAAAGGACAGCTCCACTGACATCTATTCTGAACTTATTTTTACATTAAGAAATATCGGAAAAAATGAAGTTCAAAATATTTTATTGACTTTATTGAAAAAGCGTGAATATGTTGAAAAGATGATTGTGTCGGATGGAATATTCTCAGATGAGAATACAGATGTAAACATATTAAAACTTTGGCAAAATAACGTAGAAGAAATAATTGATTCTGTAGTCAACGATACTGATTGGTTAAAGGCGGCATCTGAAATTCTTGATCTTATAACAACAAAGAGAGCAGAGAACATAAAAGCGGATATTGCTCGGTGGAGAATAGATTTACCAAAACTGGAGAGATATTCACTTTTTAATAATATATTTAAAAATTTATTAACCAAAGAAGGTAACCTGAATCGGATTGTTATCGGTACGAACACAGATATTACCGGTTTTTCCGATTACACACGAATTCTTAGAGACTGTTGGTACCGAGTAAAAGATTTAATCGAAAAAGTAATTGATGTAAATTTCGTAACAAATCAAAAAACGTTATTACGGCTCAGTCGAACCATCGTTGCACTTTATAAAATACTGGTCGAGATTTACGATAATAAAAAAGGTGAAATGAGTTATTTAGATTACGACGACTTACAATTAATAACACGTAAGCTTTTAGAAAATGACGATATTAGAAAAAGGTTAGCTGACAGGTATAAATATATTATGATCGACGAATATCAGGATACTAATTTTCTTCAATACGAAATTTTTCTACCGTTACTTTCTAAATTAAAAACAGGAAATTTATTCATCGTGGGCGACCCGAAACAATCTATATTTGGTTTCAGGAACGCTGAAGTCGAAGTTTTCGGGCGAACAAAATCTGATATTGCAAATGCTGTCCAGACACAAACGGATAAACAAAGCAATATAGTTTTAGCAGAAAGTTTCCGATTATTAACCAATATTGTATGCTTCGTTAACTTAATATTTTCGAGTATAATGAAGAAATCAAATCAAGAATACGAAGTTGCATACGACGAATTGATAAAGGGCAGAAAAAATCCCGCTCACGGCAAAATCGAACTGATCCTTTCGATTCCCGGAGAAACCGATAACAAGTCCAAAAAAATAAAACAGAGCGAATTGATAGCTGGCGAATGTAAAATGATAGCTCGGAGAATTTTAAACCTTTATCAAACCAAATACCAAATTTTTGACAGGAAAGAAATTTCCCATAATTTTCAATTTAAAGACACAGCAATACTGTTACGCAGCCGCACACATCTGAAGCAATTAGAGGAATGTTTTAATAAATTTAAGATACCATATCTTATCTCTGGTGGAATTGGTTTTTATCAAACTCAAGAGATCTATGATTTTTATAACTATTTTATATTCTTGCTGAATAACCACGACGACGTTGCGCTGGTTGGCTTACTAAGGTCTCCTTTCTTCGTAGTTTCCGATTCAGAGTTGTACGAAATCGCAAACATATCACGAGATAACAGTTTCTGGAGTAAATTCAACACTTATGTAAAAACCGAATTAGCATCTGAATATGCAAAGCGAGCTGCCATTATTCTGAATGATAATATTAATTATGCGACCCGATTACCTATACCTATACTTGTTCATCGAATTTTCAGGCAGACCGGTTGGCTTGGTACAATTTCTGGAATTGACCGAGGCGAGCAGAGCAAGTCCAATGTAGAAAAACTGCTTCGTATCGCACGTGAATTTGAAGGCAAAGGTTTTTCTACTCTTTTTGATTTTGTAGAACGTTTAAAACTTTTAATCTCAGATGAGACTCGGGAGGGTCAGGCTGACATTGAAGACAGGGAAGATGCTGTTCATATACTTACGATTCATTCGGCGAAAGGTCTTGAGTTTCCTGTAGTTTTCGTACCTTTTTTGAACAAAATATTTAAGTATGACAACCCACCATTTATAGACGATAAATTAGGCTTCGGGTTTAAGATTTTAGAAGAAACCAACGCTACTAAAATTGAACCGTTAAATTATACACTCCTCAAATGTCATTCACGCTTAAAAACCGAAGCAGAAGAAAAAAGAATTTTTTATGTCGCTTGCACAAGGGCAAAAGATATATTGGTACTTTCGGGGAGTCGTAGTAATTCTGTAACCGGGTACCTTGACTGGGTGTTAACAGGTCTGGGTATAGAGCTTGATACGATAAAAACCGGCAATTTAATAATTCCGGAGGTTCTTGTAAAAACTCTGGAGCTAGTTGATAACAAGTATGTTACAAAAACAATAAAGCATAATCTTGAAATTCAAGTATATAAGTCACCAGAGGATATTTCGATAGAAACCTCAATCCCAAAACTCAATCCTGAGGGAATAAAAATCGGCAAGTTATTAATCCACCCATTGCGTGCTCATGTTCACAGAGATTTTTTCTCTGCTACCCAAGTACAAACATATATGGATTGCCCGATAAAATATTTCTTGAAACATCAGCTTGGTATTCCAGAAGTGGGTACTAACCGATTGAATTTTAACGAAGAAGAGGATGCCAATGATTTAATCCATGGTGAGCTAATTGGTTCTATTATCCATAATATATTGGAGCATCACCAGACATACGACGAGGTAAACATAAAATCATTTATTATTGATTATTTACTGAATGAAGTGTATGGAGATTTTTTTAATCCTTATGAAGTAACAGAAAAAATTTTATTCACAATAAAATCATTTTACGAAGTGGAATATGTAAAAAAAATATTTTCATATTCCGAATACAAAACTGAATTTACTATAAATTCGGTTTTCGGAGAGGATTTCTTAACTGGAACGATTGATAGACTTTACAAAAATGAAGAAGGCAAATGGTGTATCATAGATTACAAAACTGGTAGATTTGCAAAAAATATTATTGAGCAGAAGGCACAAGAATTTCGATCGCAAATGATTTTCTACGCATTATTAGTAAGCCGTTTATTTATTCAAGACGAAGTATTAGCCACAATACTTTTTACATCCTACCCTGATTCTCCTCAACATTTCTTATATAATAAAAATAATTTTCAAGAATTCGAAGCCCTAGTAAAATCTATGATAAGTAAAATAAAAAGCGGGAATTTCGAACGGAATAAACGGATTTGCAATTTTTGTGGTTATCGAAACTACGACATTTGTCTTAGCTGTAGTAGTTAGGATTGACTTCTATCATCTGGTAAACCCGGCTCTACAAATATAACTTTTTCTCTTTCCATTATAACGGTTCCGGCGGGTGCGTCCTTAGGTTTACGCACATATTTTTTCTCACAGTAACCGACAGGAACGTTCGAGGCGTTTCTCATTTTGCTGTAGTATGCGGCAATACTTGCTGCCTGACGAACAGCTTCCTTGCCTGGCTGGGTTTTACTGCTCCCGACACGCAAAATAGTGTGTGAACCACTCGCTCCACGTGTGTGGAACCATAAATCATTTGGTTTTGCATATTTCATTGTTAGCAGCTCATTATTCGCCGAACTTTTACCTACCCAAACTTCAAACCCGCCTGCAACATTAAAAATTCTGAACGGCGGTAAATCGGCTCTTTCTTTCGAAGTAATGAGACGCATCGCTTTTAAATCGTCTTCGTATTCTTCTTTGAATTCGTTTATCTGTTCCTTGTTATGACAGTTATCTAAATGTAAGAGTAGTTTCTCAAGCAATGCTGTTTCTTCTTTCACAACTTCAAGTTGTTGTAACGACTCTACGTAAGCTACTTTCGCTTTGCGCGCTTTGTTAAAAAATTTTTCAGCATTCTGTGCCGGTGTGAGCTTTGGATCGAGCGTTATTCTCATTAATTTGTCGTTGTTGAATATATCTTCGATATCGATCTCTCGTGTTCCTTTTGTAAGGTGTTGTAAGTTAGCTAATATAACTTTCGCAATGTGTTCATAATTCTTAGCACGGTCGGATTCCAATACTTCAGATTGTAGAGCTTTTTCAGTTCTTCTGGCTTTGTCAAGTTCATTCCTGATTTTCAGAAGAAGTTCTTTCTTTTCGCTGTCAATATTCTGAGTCTTGAACGATTTCATTACAAAATTTTTTACCGCATCATTCATGCTTTTATAGCTTTCTGCTGTTGCCCCGCTCAGATGTTGTAGTCTAATGACAGATAAAACTCTCGGAGTACCCCCCGTGCTATAAATTGTGAATTCCGGTTTGCTTAATTCGATAAATATTTCTTTCAACGTTTTAATTATATTCTTGCAATCTTCAGTCGTTAATTCGGATATGTGCACTTTATCTTCAACTCCAGATCTATGAAGTGTCTCCCTCGTTATAGTAGAACCTAAAAATGGAAAAATTGATTTAAAGGATTTGAATGTAGTTTTACTTTTATCCGATAATAATTTACTTTCGAAACTATTATAGTCAGGTGTCAAATTTAAGCTATCTTTATCCGATGATTTTGTACCCTCGTTATATTTCTTTCCAATAAAATCTTTATTATTCTTGAAACTGTTTATGATAATATCGTTCTCATCAGTAAGGAATACGTTACTAGAAGCTGTTCCGTATAAATTCAGATAAAGACTCCCTCCATCGGATAAAGATATTTTTATCGATCTTTCATAATAATATCCGCTGCAACGCTGAATCTGTGCTGACGTAACTTCACCGAACAAAGAAACCGAGTTTCTCTTTGCCCGTGGGGATTGTTCGCGCAAGAAAACAAAATTCATCTGCGGATTAATTGAAACCACAAGCGATTTAATTGTCCCTGGAGTACACACAGAAATAATAAGTTCATTCTTTTGTTGACTAAAGATTTCCAGAATCGTTCCCGATGTTAATTCTTGCGAGAACTCTTCTGCTAAACTTTGGAGAGTAATGAAATGATTTAACATTTTTTAATAATAGCAAATTTACCCGTATAAATATAGCAAATTTTTTGTTTTTCCTCAAACAATCATAGCTTGCTGATGTAATAATTTTTTCGTAATTTAAATAAGTTAAAAAAGAAATTTCTTGTTTTCCATTAATATAAGCCACTTTCCAGGATAATAAATGATTATGAGTATGACCGGCTACGGCCGCGGTGAATTTAAACACAAAAATACTACTGTTATTGCTGAAACCCGTAGCGTTAACAGTCGCTTTTTAGAATTATCAATTCGTTTACCCAAAAATCAATCACATCGCGAAAATGACGTAAAAAATATTTTACGGAATAAATTAGACCGTGGGAAAATTAGTATTTCTATATCGGTTGAAGGACACGAGCAAGGTCGTACATCGTTAGCCATCAATGCGGAAGCCGCTCACAACTATTACAAGATACTTACAAATTTAAAGAAATCGCTAAAGATGGACGAAAAGATAACAATCGACCATTTATTAAAGTTTTCAGAAATAATTCAAGTCGAACAAGATTCGTTGGATGACGAAATAGAATGGAAATTATGTGAGAAAGCTATAACATTATCTTTGTCTAACTTAATAAAGATGCGAAAGCAAGAAGGACAAGAGCTTAAAAAAGATCTGACAAAAAGAATAAAACTCATTGAGAATAAACTCGAAAAAATTGTTCAGCTTTCAAAAAAGCGTATCCCCGTCGAGCGCGAAAGGTTACGAAAACGAGTTAATAAACTTTTAGAGAACGAAAACCGAATTGATGAAAAAAGACTCGAACAAGAAATTATTTTCATCGCCGATAAATTGGATATTACAGAAGAGTGTGTGAGATTACAAAGTCATACAAAATTTTTTCTTGAGGCGATGGAAGAAACAGAAGCCTCCGGCAGAAAATTAAATTTTCTAATTCAAGAAATCAACCGTGAAGCAAACACAATCGGAACAAAATCCAACGACTCTACAATTGCACACTTAGCAATTGGTATTAAAGAAGAGTTGGAAAAAATCAGAGAACAAATTCAAAATATTGAATGAGAATCAGAATAAACGCAAACTATGCCTTTACCAAAACTGTTTGTAATTTCAGCACCTAGTGGATGCGGTAAAACAACTATCGCACGAGAAATCCTACGCATCCATCCTGAGATTGATTTTTCAGTCTCTGTTACGACGCGACCGAGACGGAGCACTGAAATCCACGGCAAGGATTATTTTTTTACGACAAAAGAAGAATTCGAAAGCAACATAACCGAAGACAAACTTGTGGAATGGCAAAAAATTTATGACCATTATTACGGAACTCTCAAAGAGGAAGTAAAAAAATCGTTAGATGCCGGAAGCTCAATAATTTTTGACATAGATGTTTTAGGCGCTTTATCCATTAAAAAATATTTCCCCAAGGAAACGATACTTATATTTATAGATGTTCCGAATCAAGATGTGTTGATACAAAGACTAAAGGATCGAAAAACCGAAAATGAAGAGACGATGAAAAAAAGGATCGCTAGAGTTGAAATGGAATTTGCAAAAAAAAATAATTTTGACTATGTAATTCTTAATGACAATTTGCAAAAAGCGGTTGAAGAAGTACATAAAATCATAAAGAAATCAATTAATTAATCAAATAGAAGGAGTATAAATGCCAATCAAATCAGTAAACCTAATAGATTTAGAAGCAAAAGTGGAAAACATCTATGAATCGATAGTAGTACTCTCGAAGCGGGCACAACAAATAAATGAAGAACTTAAAATTGAGTTCAACCAGCAATTAGAAACTATTCTTACTAAGCTATCGACTATCGAACCAGACGAAGCTGAACCGATGGAGGTTAAGCCGAATCCAGATCAATTATTAATCGCTCGCGATTTCGAGAGAAGACCAAAGCCGACTAGTATAGCTGTAGATGAATTATTGAACGATAAATTACAAGTTCGCTACAAAGACGAAGTTACCCCATAAATACATAAAAGATAACAATCGGCAATGCTGCGAAATAAAAAAATATTGATTGGAATTACAGGCGGAATTGCTGCTTATAAAATACCGCTGATGGTGCGCGAATTCAAAAAGGCTGGCGCTGAAGTGCGTGTAGTTATGACTAAATCGGCTACTGAATTCATCAACCCTGTAACGTTGGCAACTCTCTCCGAAAACGATGTCGTCACCGATACTTTTCCCGATTCGTCAGCACCAATAGTCAAAGCTGAAACTTGGCACATTCACCTCGGTATGTGGGCTGATATTATGCTCATTGCACCTGCTACGGCTAATACAATCGCAAAAATAGCATATGGTATAGCCGATAACCCGGTATCCATTATGGCCATTTCTATCAGGTGTCCCGTTATCATCTCCCCTGCTATGGATACATATATGTGGGAAAATTCGGCTACACAAGAAAACATTAATAATTTGCAAGAACGTGGGTATTTTGTAATCAATCCTGAAATCGGTGAACTTGCCAGCGGTTTATCCGGAAAAGGAAGATTACCTGAAATTGACAAACTAATTAAGTCGGTCGATGTCTTTTTACAAAACTTGAAACGAGACCTGACCGGGTTAAAAATCCTTGTTACCGCGGGACCGACTCACGAGCCAATTGACCCCGTCAGATATATTAGCAACAGATCATCCGGCAAGATGGGTTTTGCGATCGCAAAGAATGCGGCAATACGCGGGGCTGAAGTAACTTTAATATCTGGACACTCTTATTTACAGACCCCAAATTTTGTAAAAAGGATTAACGTCGAAACATCGGAAGAAATGTATAACGCAACGGTAAAGAATGTTCGTAAAGCCGATGTGCTGATAATGGCAGCAGCAGTCGCTGACTTTACACCGACAGATTATTCAGAGCATAAAATTAAAAAAGAGAACAGCGATAAATTATTAACTTTGAATCTTAAAAAGACGAAAGATATTTTAGCAACTGTAGGATTAAAAAAGAAAAAGAACCAATTTTTTATCGGTTTTGCACTCGAAACTAATGATGGCTTATCGAACGCAAGAACTAAATTGAGAAATAAAAATCTTGATTTGATCGTCCTAAATAATCCGAAAATAAAAGGAGCTGGTTTCGGCAGCGATACTAATATTGTAACGTTTATTCACAAAGGTGGTAGAGAAGAAAACTTACCAAAAATGACCAAGTATTCGATAGCCGATGAATTGCTAAACTGTGTTTTAGAATTCTATCAAAAATAATGATTGATAATCTTTTCAATGATATCGAAAAATATTTTATGCAACAAGAAGAACTCTTTGGCGATTTGATATATCGAGAAAAACCGGAAGTCGTGCCAGAAAACAAAAAAACCGATGATGCACAAAAACCCGGAAGTTTAGACGAACTAAATTCAGAAATCTCTTCTTGCATGAAATGTCCATTGGGGTTTACACGCACGAATTTCGTTTTTGGCGTAGGTAATCCAAATGCAAAAGTAATGTTTATCGGAGAAGCGCCAGGAGCCGACGAAGATGCACAGGGTGAACCATTCGTAGGTAGAGCGGGTCAACTTTTAAATAAGATATTAGAAGCTGTCCGACTAAAACGCGAAGAAGTTTATATTTGCAACATCTTGAAATGCCGTCCGCCACAGAACCGTGACCCGTTAGCAACCGAGATGGAAACTTGCACACCTTACTTGGAAAAACAAATAGAATTAATAAAACCGCAGTTCATAATTTGTTTAGGAAGGATTGCTGCACAATGGCTGCTCCAAACTAACAACACACTGACGAAACTACGTGAGCAAGTGCATGAATTCAGAAACACAAAATTAATAGTAACTTATCATCCGGCTGCATTATTGCGCAACCCAAATTGGAAACGGCCTGCTTGGGAAGATATGAAAATGTTTAGAAAGTTATACGACGAGTTAAATAAAATTGATAATATTTAAACTATGACTGAGAGTAAAAAGAAAAGCAAGAAAAAAGAACAATCGAGTTCATTCAGCGGAGAAATCGATATAGACGCAATGCATCAAGGACGTGTGCCTCCACAAGCCGTAGATGTTGAATCGCAAGTTCTAGGTGCCGCTTTAATAGATAAAGAAGCAGTTCCAAAATTGTTAGAAATCTTACACCCCGAAACATTTTATAAAATCGCTCACAAAAAAATTTTTGAAGGAATAATTGCACTTTTTAATCGAAACGAACCTGTTGATACCGTAACTCTTGCCGAAGAACTACGCAGAAGGGGAACCTTAGAAGATATAGGCGGACAGGTTTATCTCTCTGAGCTTTCTGTAAAAGTAACTACTGCTGCTAACGTGGAATACCATGCACACATTATACTTGAAAAAGCATTAATGCGTGGTTTAATAGTGACTTCATCCGAAATCGCGTCTCGTGCATATAACGAAACAGAAGATGCAATTGATTTACTCGATGAAGCAGAGACGAAAATTTTTCAGATATCCGAACATCGATTAAAGAGAAGCACAACGCCGATTAAAAAAGCTCTCACTGAAGCTTTCGAGAGTTTAGAAAAATTGCACGGTATGCACGGAGGAATTACAGGTGTGCCGAGTGGATTTACCGATTTGGATAATTTGACTGGCGGTTTTCAAAATTCCGATTTAGTTATTGTTGCCGGAAGACCAAGTCAAGGAAAAACCGCGTTGGCACTTTCGATCGCAAGGAATGCTGCCCTCCATCCTGTAAAAAAAACGGCAGTTGGGATATTTAGTATAGAAATGTCTGAGCAGCAGTTAGTAACGCGTATGCTTTCATCTGAAGCACGCGTCAATGCGCATTCGCTCAGAACAGGAAGACTCCCCGAAGATCAGTGGAAAAAATTAAGCAGGGTTGTCGGACGTTTAGCCGAAGCGAAAATTTTCATAGACGATTCACCGTCTCTATCGATACTCGAAATCCGCGCAAAAGCGCGACGCTTAAAAGCAGAACACGATATCGGAATGGTGATTATCGACTATCTCCAATTGGTACATCCACCAAGAAGTTTAGAGAGCAGAGAACGCGAAATTTCTATGATATCACGTTCACTGAAAGCATTGGCAAAAGAACTAAACATACCGGTGATAGCATTATCTCAGTTGAACCGTGCTGTAGAAACTCGCGGAGGTGATAAACGACCGGTGTTGGCTGACCTGAGGGAGTCGGGAGCGATTGAACAAGATGCTGATGTGGTTCTATTTGTACACAGACCCGAAATGTTTAATATCGAAACGGTCAAAGATGAGAATGGCAATTTAATACCGACTGAACGTCTCGCTGAGATTATTATCGGTAAACAGCGTAACGGTCCTACTGGTATCGCACGTCTAACTTTTATCAAGGAACACGCGGGATTCGAAAACCGCGCTTTCGATTCGTTAGAAGCTCTATTACCTGCAACCTCATCTATAGAGGAGCCGCCTTTTTAGTAGATATTTTTTAACTAACTCATTTTAATCCCGGGTTTAGTCCAAAAGCCCGGGATTTTTTTTCTACACTTAAAGCATTCTCCATTAACAATATTATTCTGTAATATATTATACCCGTATCGTTCAACGAGAAGCTCTTTGCACACCGGACAGTAAGTATTTTCTTCTCCTCCTACCCTACCTGGCAAGTTACCGGCATATACATAATTTAGCCCTGCCGCTTTACCAATCTGCGATGCGCGTAATAGTGTTTTAACGGACGTACTTGAACGGTCAGTCATCTTATAATCGGGGTGGAATGCCGTAATATGCCATGGGATATCGGGCGAAACTGATACAATGAATTCTGCAATTTGTTTTAACTCACTGTCGGAATCGTTGAAGTTGGGAATTACTAATGTTACAACCTCCACCCAAAAATCTTTTTCATAAGCTAACTTAATCGTATCCAAAACGTTTTGTAAAACTCCGCCAAGTTCACGGTATCTTTTATCATTAAATCCTTTCAAATCAATTTTGAAAAGGTCGAGATAAGGTCGGAGGTAATTTAAGACTTCGGGAGTTCCGTTCCCATTCGAAACATACCCGGTTACAAGTCTATATCTTTTGGCTATTTTAAATATATCAACAGCCCACTCGCTCGTAATCAATGGTTCATTGTAGGTGCTGGTAATTATTTGAGCTTTGTAATCGTGAGTTAACTTTACAATATCCTCAGGGTCAATCGGCTCAATGCGAGTTAAAGACTGCTGGTCGCGTAAAATTTGCGACGAAATCCAATTCTGGCAAAAGCTACAGTGATAATCGCATCCAACCATACCAAAACTTACTGCCCCTGAACCTGGAAGCACGTGAAAGAATGGTTTTTTTTCTATTGGATCGACCGCAACACAATTAATATATCCCCATGGCACATACAATTTACTGTCTTGATTGAATCGAACTTTGCAAATTCCATCTCTCCCAGGTTTTATTCTACACCGGTGTCCGCAGGCATAGCACTCTACTAAATCGCTATCTATTTTTGTATATAGCGAACCTTCCTTAGTATGCTTCTTCAATGTGTTAGCGAACGAAATATCCAAATTCGGTTTCCCAACAATGTTTAAAATAATTGATATACCGAATCGATTATCATGAAAGTTCCATAACCAACCAACCCTGAAATTGGTATAGTCAGGACCCAAGCCCACACAATTTTACCGGCTAGACTCCACCGAACAGCAGAAAGTCTTCTTGTAGCTCCTACACCCATGATTCCTCCAGCAACAGTATGAGTAGTACTAACTGGTATTCCAGCAACAGCAGTTCCTAAAAGTACAAATGCACCTGCGGTTTCTGCACAAAAACCGCCTATCGGTTGAAGATGTGTTAAACGCATTCCCATCGTTTTAACTACTTTCCATCCGCCGTACATCGTGCCTGCGGCAATTGTCAAGTGTGCGATTATCACTACCCAAAAAGGGACATAGAATTCACCACTAATGTAAATCCAATCGGGTAACCCTACATTCTGCAAACTATCACGTGCACTATAAAGAAGAATTGCAATAATACCCATAGTCTTTTGTGCATCGTTTGTACCGTGCCCTAAACTAAAAGCTGCAGAAGAAATCAACTGACCTACTCTAAAAATTTTATCGACTTTCGATTGTGTTTTTTTTCGAACAATCCACATGACTATCACCATAAAAATAAATCCTAGGAACAAACCAATCAGAGGCGAGAGAAAAATAAAAATACCTACTTTAATTAAACCGCTGGCTACCAAAGCATCAAAGCCGACTTTTGCTACCGCAGACCCAGCCAATCCACCGATTAGTGAATGAGAAACACTTATCGGTAGCCCATAATGCGTGCATACATGTGTCCAAATGATTGCACCAATCAAAGCCGACAAAATTAATTCATGGTCAACAATAGCCGGATTTACGATACCCTTCCCTATTGTTGTAGCTACATGAACGCCGAAACCGAATGCAGCGGCGAAATTAAAAAATGCAGCCCATAAAACAGCAAGTCTCGGAGACAAGACACGCGTCGAAACGATTGTGGCAATCGAATTCGCCGCATCGTTCATGCCGTTCAAAAAATCAAAAACGAGTGCAATAAGTATAATAAATATTGTAAATTCAAGCATAGTTTTTCTTTATTAAGTGTTCTTTATGATTATACTTTCAACAGCATTTGCAGCATCTTCGCATTTATCTGTGGCACCTTCTAATCCTACGAGGATTTCTTTTATTTTTATCAACTCAACAGGATCCTTACACGTTTTGAAAAGATCTGCAACACCAAGCTCGAAGAGGTCGTCTGCTTTATTTTCATAACTGTTCATATGAACACACGCTTCGAGGATCCCATTCTTGTTATCCATATCTCTCAGCATTGGAATCACTTTTTCTAATTCGCATATGGAATCTTTTAAAGTTTCTATTATTTGAATTCCTTCAATCGGAAAATGATTTATTTCATACAATATCACACGTTTTGAAACTCCGTTAATATGGTCGAGCACATCGTCTATTGATGCAGCTAAAAGTTGTATATCTTCTCTATCAAAAGGAGTTACGAATGAAGATCCCATTTCGTTAAATATCTTGTGTGTTATCAAATCGCCCTTGTGTTCAATATCCTCAATAAGTTTGAGCTTAGCCCTATTTTCATCAGTCAACGGAAACTTGAAAGCCTCATACAGAGTTCTGATACCATAAGCTAAATTTTTAACGTCTTCTTCAAATAAGTTGAAGAAATTATCGTGGCGAGGAATTAGTTTTTGGATATATTTATTTATGTTCATAACCTACTCTTTGTTGATGGTTGATAGTTAGGATGCCAAGTTTGAGTTGTTTGTGCCTAATTTTATATTCGTTCATTTGGCTGATTTAGGAGTTCTTCAAATTTGCCTTAAAACTGTAATAATATACCAATTGTAGTATAAAAATACAATCTGTTATAAAGTTCAAATTCGAAATGAACCTCCTCACCGTTCCAAAGTTCCAACAGAATCCCTTTGCGAGACTCCTTTAGACAGCGATGAAATATTCAAACTGAAAGATTTCAAAACTTGACATCTGTACAAAAAAGCATTATCTTTACATACGACAAAATTGTCTATGCTCAATAATAATATTGACAAATATGTCAAGACTTATAAAAGCCACAATAGGTGGTGTAGATACATAAAAAACCATGTGTATAAACTCTGTGCGTTCGTCTCGACACCTTCGCACATTTTGTGGTTCAATGTACTTTATTTTAATTTCATAAGGATTAAAATATGAAAACAACAATAGGAATCCGAATCCGTGAAGCTCGCGAAAATAAAGAGCTTGACCAACATACACTTGCAACAAAAGTTGATGTTGCAGTACGTACGCTCCAGCGCTGGGAAAAAGGAGAGCAAGTTCCCGACAGCAACTTTTTGATGCGACTCGCTAAACATTTAGGCGTCCGTCCCGAATGGCTTTTAACCGGTGAAAATGAGATGTATCCATTACCAACAGCACCAGGAAAAATTCTTCCGTTTCAAAAACCAAATGCACTGAAAAGAATTCCTTTAGTAGAAGTTCCGCTTCTATCTTCAGTTCCAGCTGGAAGAACTGCACCCATGTTCCATCCTGATTATGTAGAGAGTTATGTAACCATCGACAATATTAACGACCCGAATGCTTTTGCCTTAGTTGTAAAAGGAGCTAGTATGTCGCCACGGATTGAAGATGGCGATATTGTAGTAGTCAGCCCAAAACATGAAACGAGAAATGGCGATATATGTGTGGTTCGGGTAAATGATGAGGATGTCCTCAAAAAAATAAAATTCGATGATACACATATCCATTTAATACCGCTAAATCTTGAATTTGAGCCGGTTTCAGTGAAAAGACGAGACGTTTCGTTTATTTGGAAAGTAGTGAAAGTGATAAAGAATCTATAAAATTTTAAACTGTAGATTTTAGATCGGAGATTATAATAATAGCTGCGGTTTTTGATTTCTGATATTTGAAGGGAATATTACCAAGATAAAAATGTCTTTGCTAGGATCCCGCTCAAAGAGCGTGAGACGGAGCAATCTTATATTGTTTTGTTGATTTCGAAAGTGAGATTACTTCAAGTGGTTGACATTAAGTAAGAAAAGGAGTCATTCCGTCCCGACTTTTGTCGGGATCAGAATCTAATCCCTCTAAATCTGCTTACTAGGAATAGATGAAGAAATAATACGCCTAATGCGGACAGTATTATTCTATACTTTTGGGTCAGTCTCGATCGCAATGATTTTTCAGCCACAAGCTTTTCAAATTATTTAGAAATTAGTGATTATCCTTTGATTTCTCACTAAATTTTATTAGATTTTCACAGTCTTATACAGTTTTTTAAATCAAAAAGGGGCTTTTGCCTCTTATTTTTAATCATTTTATCAGGGTATTTTTATGAATAAATTTGCATTTATTTTTACATTAATAATATTTACGACGTCTGCTATTTTTTCACAATCGGTTATTATTAATGAACTTTATAATTCAAGCGCCAACGATGAATGGATTGAATTGCTTGTCGTTCAAGACGGTTTAGATATGAGAGGTTGGGATATAAGAGACTTTAGTAGTGCAGGTAGTCCCATCGCCCCATTAGTTTTTACCACAAATGCCTTGTGGAATAATTTACGGTCAGGTACTATAATAATTGTTGCCCGACCTGAGAATACATTTGCAGAAGATTTAGATGCAAGCGATTATACATTAACAGTCAAATCAAATAATTCCACCTACTTTACGGGCACGGTTTTTTCAATTGCTGGAACCAGCGACGCGGTGCAAATCCGTAATACTGTACAAACCCATATTTTCGGCGTTTCTTGGGGAGCTGCCAATGTAAATAGCATTCCTTCGCCAAAAGTTCACTTTACAACAGCTTCAACGTCGAATACTACTACTTTTTTTAATGGTGATAATGTTAATCAACTTACAACTGTCACAAATTGGTCACAAAATTCTTCAACTATCACACGTGGCTCAGGTAACACTACGGCTAATTCAGCATGGATAAGTTTGTTACGAGCTCGCCCAGAAGGATCTGGCTCGGTTTCTATAGCACCCACACTATTAACTGGAAGTGTAGATACAACAATTAAAATTACATATCGAAAAGACCCAGCTTTTGCGGTTAACAATTTAAGAATAATCGTTCCACCCGAATTTTCATGGTCAAAGAATATTAGCAATGTCAACTATACAAACATGACTGCAACTGCTAATGTAATCGGGGATACAATTTATTTTACGGATATCTCGTTCAACATAGATTCAACAGAGATTACAATTTCTCCGATAACATCAGCAATTTTTACGGGTAAGTATAAATTTAAAACTCAATCGGGTGCAAACGGAAGTTATGGTGATGTTGCTCCTATCCCGGTAATTACTGTTTATGGTGCAGCAATTCCGATCAGCGAAGTTAAAGTGAACGATGCTAACGGAGCTTCTACAAGAATCGGCGATCTTGTAACGGTGCGTGGAATTATTACAGTTTCAAATCAATTTCCAAGTCCATCCTATATTCAAGATAATTCTGGTGGCATGTCTATTTATAGTGTGCCATTCTCGGCATCAGTAAATATCGGCGACGAAGTGTTAGTAAGCGGTAATGTTACGCAGTTCGGGGGATTAAATCAAATCGAAAATCCTACTCTACATTCAATTATAAGTACAGGAAATACAGTTGACCCATTGTTATTAACACCAACTCAGGTCAACAACGATGGAATTGGTGGAATCGAAAATTATGAGGGTTTATTAGTTCGGTTAAACGGAGTAACTGTAACTGAAATAAACGGAAGTCCTGTTACGACATGGAGTGGCGCTACATCCGGAAAAAATTATCGCCTGAGAGGAGTTTCGCCGACAGACACAGTACAGATAAGGATTGATGAAAGTGTCAATATAGTTGGAACTGTTGCCCCAGCCGGAGCTTTCGATGTGATTGGTGTGGTTAGCCAGTATAAAACTACCTCACCTTTAATCGGTGGTTATCAAATTATGCCTCGATTTACAACAGACATCATCTCTACAGGACCGTTATTTTTAGTATCTCCTGAAGAATCAAATATCGATTCTTCCTCACTGACAATTGTTTGGAAAACCATCAACAATGGAACTTCACGCGTGCGATATGGTGTTACGGCAAATTATGAATTGGGCGTTATCGCACCAGACAATGATTTAAGAACATCTCATTCAGTTACAATAACAGGTTTGACTTCAGCTACAATTTATAACATCCAGGCATTTTCTGTTTCGGGAACAGACACAAGCTTTGCGGGAAATTTAATTGCCAGCACTACATCAAAATCTCCTACAACCGGAATGATAAATGTTTATTTTAATAAAACTGTAAACACCTCGGTTTCTACTGGCGAAATTGCATTGAGTAATTTTGATTATACATCAAAAATTGTTGAAAGAATTAATAACGCTCGGCGCTCTATTGATGTTGCACTCTACAGTTTAAGCGGTACACCTGGCGCAACCATCGCCAGTGCATTAGTGAATGCTAAAAATAGGGGTGTGAAAGTTCGCGTTATTGGTGAGTATGATACTAGAACTACTGTCCCTTGGTCAACATTAAGCACAAATGGAATTCCCGTAATTAATGATTTCTATGGTGCGAATGACGGGACAGGTTTACACCACAACAAGTTTTTTGTGTTTGACTATCGAAACGGCGCTCCCGATAGTGTTTGGGTTTGGACTGGCTCCTGGAATCCAACCGACCCCGGAACATATGATGACAGACAGAATGTAATAGAATTCCAAGATGTCGCATTAGCTGGGGCATACACACGTGAGTTTGAAGAAATGTGGGGAAGCAATACTGATTCACCTAACTCAGCAAATTCAAGATTCGGCGCTAGAAAGATTAACAATACACCACATAAATTCGTTATCGGTGGAGTGCCTGTTGAATGCTATTTCAGTCCAACCGACAGAACAACATCATATATAGGCAAAACTTTAGGAAGAGCACAAGGCTCAATCGCTGTTGCAATTCTTTCATTCACGAGAAAAGAACTGGCTGATTCTATAATTGCTCAAAAAAATAGACTAAGAAAAACACGCGTAATTATGAGCAACAATACTGATGACGGAAATCAATTCAGTTACTTGCAGACGAATGGTGTAGATGTTCGTTTAAAAGCAGGGACAGGATTCTTACATCACAAATACGCAATTGTTGATGCTGAACCGTTTGGATTAACCTCGTATTTAATTACCGGTTCGCATAACTGGTCAAACGCAGCAGAAAACAGAAATGATGAAAACACTGTGATAGTAAAAGACAACCGGGTCGCAAATTTATTCTTGCAGGAATTTGCAGCGCGTTATTACGAAGCTGGCGGAGCTGACTCGATCAGAGTAAGTGTGAATGAGGTCGGGTCTGGATTTCCTGATGTTTATTCATTAAGTCAAAATTATCCAAATCCGTTTAACCCGGCGACTACTATCGATTTCACCATACCAAAAAGCGGATTGGTTACTCTGAAAATTTATAACCTGCTCGGACAGGAAGTTACTTCCTTGGTCAATGAGGAAATGAAAGCCGGTAATTACCGCGTGAATTTTAACGCAAATGGTTTGGCAAGCGGTGTTTATTTCTATCAACTTACGGCCGGTTCATTTAATTCTGTGAAGAAGTTTACACTTTTAAAATAGTTGAAATGTTAATCAGTTAAGATTTATTAAGCCCTGATTCTGTTAATATTGATTCGGGGCTTTTATTTTTCAAATCATCCAAAATTCAACTTTTGCGATCCGATATTCATTAATCATTTTTTAATGTCAATTTTCATTATCAATCCTTCACTATCTATTTGAATTTGCTCCCTGCTTTCTCTATATTTAACTACTATGAATACCAAACCAATAGGTATATTCGACTCGGGCATCGGCGGGCTTACTGTTGTTCGGGCTTTAATACACAGACTTCCTAACGAAAATATTGTTTACTTCGGCGACACTGCGAGGGTTCCCTACGGGCCCAAATCATCGCAAGTCGTGCGGGAGTACGCAGCACAGGATACAGACTTTCTGCTCTCAAAAAATGTGAAGATGATTATCGTCGCGTGCAACACGGTTTCATCTGTAGCTATAGATGTTGTACAAAAACGCTCCAAAATACCGGTTATTGGAGTTATCATGCCGGGAGCCGAGAGTGCCATTCAATCGAGTAAAAAGAAACGCATCGGTGTTATCGGAACACTCACAACAGTTTTAAGTAACGCTTACACAAATGCAATCCACCAAATCGATACATCTTTCGAAGTGTTTTCACAGCCATGTCCATTATTTGTTCCTCTCGCTGAAGAAGGTTGGACAAAACATCCTGCCACTGCATTGATTGCAAAAGAATATCTTTTCCCTCTTAAACTTCACAAAATTGATACACTTATTTTGGGCTGCACACATTATCCGATTCTCGGGGATGTTATCCAGAAAGCAGTGGGCGAAACAGTTCAACTCGTCGATTCGGGAAAGTGCACAGCCGCGGCAGTTGACCAAATCCTTAACGAAACAGGTTTACGCAACCCAAGTAAATTAAAAGCTAATGTACAATTTTTCGTTAGCGACTTACCTCATAAATTTCTTGAAATTGGCGAATTGTTTCTGGGGCAAAAAATGGGAGTAGTCAAGAAGGTGCATATAGAATGATTTAGGATTTTAAATTTTAAATTTAAAATTTAAAATTCGTCATTCGTTTGAAATTATTTCTACTTTGTCATCCAACTTTTTTTTTGTATATTTTAGACATTAATAATAGCTATGAATTTGCAATCCGAAAAAATACTATCAATGTTTAAATCCACCGAAGCTCTGCTCGAAGGACATTTCCTACTAACATCGGGACTGCACAGCCCACAATATTTTCAGTGTGCTAAGGTGTTGCAATACCCTCAATACTGTGAAGTACTATGTTCTCAGATTGCCAATTACTATCAGGACAAAAATATTAATGTAACCATCTCACCTGCTTTAGGTGGAGTAGTCGTCGGACAAGAAGTCGGTAGATTACTAAAAGCAAGAACGATTTTCACGGAACGCCAAGATGGAGTAATGCAGCTTCGCCGTGGTTTCGAAATTAAACCAGGTGAATTCGTACTCGTCTGTGAAGATGTTGTAACAACAGGCGGCTCAACACAAGAAGTTATCGACATCGTTCGAGAGAATGGCGGAAACGTAATAGGAACCGCAGCGATCGTCGACCGCAGCGGAGGTAAGGTAAAATTTGATATTTCATATCAATACTCAGTATTAAAACTTGAGGTTGTTACTTATAAAGCGGAAGATTGTCTGTTGTGCAAACAAAATATTCCAATCATTAAACCAGGAAGCCGAATTAATAAATAGGGCAAATTATGTTTGAAAATATTCTTTTAAAACATCTGTTAATAACCTTAGCAATTATTGTTGGCTCATGGATAATCGGTAAAGGAATAAAGATTTTACTGAACATCTTCGGGAAGCAGATACTTACGAAAACAAAAACTACACTTGATGACCGAATCATAGAGGTTCTGCGTGGTAATGCAACACTAATTTGTGTTATCATCGGCATATACGTAGGTATCAAATATTTAAATAAAATTTCAACACCAGACGATATTACACTGAATCAAATTCTATACTATTTACAAATTGCAATTTTTATTATAATTGTTCTTGCAGTTGCACGCTTAATAAGTCGGCTCATTGAAGCAATATTTGGATGGTATATGGACGAGGTCTCACGCAAGACACAAAGCAACCTAACTGCGACGATTGCCCCGCTTACAAAAAAAATTATAAGCATTGTAATATTTCTTACAGGATTAATGATTATATTAGAGCACTTCGGAGTTAGCATCGGAAGTTTGCTCGTATCGTTAGGTGTGGGTTCTTTAGCGATTGCTCTTGCGGCACAAGATACACTCGCTAATATGATCGCTGGATTTGTAATTATGATCGACAGGCCATTTCGTGTCGGAGATAGAATACAACTCCCGTCCGGAGAAATCGGCGATGTTACACAAATCGGTTTAAGAAGTACACACATTTTAAACTTCGACAATAATCATGTTGTCATACCTAACGCTGAAATAATAAAATCTCGTCTAATAAATTATTCATATCCTCAACAGGAAATCCGGGCATTGGTAGATGTAGGCGTAAAATATGGAACCGATATAGCAGAAGCACGGAAAATACTCCTTGACCTTGCGAACAACCATCCTGATGTCATGAAAAACCCGATACCCGAGGTGTTTCTAATAGATTTCGCTCAATCGGCTGCTATGCTTCGTTTAAATATGCGTACGGACGACTTCAAGAAAAAGTGGCTCGTCGAAACATCAATCCGCGAACAAATTTATAAAGCATTTGCAGATGCTGGTATAATAATTCCACTTCCTCAACAAGTTGTACATCTGGTAAACAGAGATGAAGTTAAAACTTCTTAAACGAAAAATAGTTTACAGCGGAAAAGTATTCAACACAATTGTTGATAATGTTGAGTATGAATCGGGAAATCGTTCGATTCGGGAAGTGGCAGAACATCCAGGAGGTGCCGTAATTTTTGCAATCTTTCCGGACGATAAAGTTATTCTTATAAAGCAACATCGTTATCCGATAGATAAATTTATTTATGAATTACCTGCGGGAAAACTAAACACTAATGAAGACCCGCTGGATTGCGCAAAACGCGAATTAGAAGAGGAAACAGGATACCTAGCTAACGATTGGAAAAAACTCACAGCAATTTATACATCTCCCGGTTTTTGCACAGAGCAGCTTCACATATTTATGGCTCAAGATTTATTTCCCGCAAAGAACGGTAGGAATTTAGAAGAAGGCGAACTTACGATGACCGTTGAAATTCTTCCGCTCCAAAAAATTGTCGAACTGATTGAGAATCAGGAAATTGTTGATGGAAAAACAATTTGTGGAATAATGATTGGAATGCTGAAATTAAAAAATTTAAATGATTGTAAAGATTGAAAAGATTGGAATAATTAAACAAGTTAGAAAGACATAATGAGTGCAGTAGAAATAATCAGAAAAAAACGAGACGGACAAAAACTCTCGCGTCAGGAAATGGAATTTATAATTAAAGGATATGTTGAAGGAAAAATTCCTGACTACCAGATGTCGTCATTCTTGATGGCGGTATATTTTAACAAAATGGATTTCGACGAGACTGCCGTCTTCACAGATATCATGCTGAACTCCGGCATAGTCGTCGACCTATCTTCCGTCCCCGGAATAAAAGTTGATAAACATTCAACGGGCGGCGTTGGTGACAAAGTCTCTCTAATCCTTGCGCCAATGGTGGCGGCTTGCGGTGTTCCGGTACCGATGATTTCCGGTCGCGGACTTGGACACACGGGCGGAACGTTAGACAAGTTAGAATCCATCCCCGGATTTCGCACAAACCTTTCACTCGAAGAATACAAATCAGTTATCGCCGATATCGGACTTGTAATGATCGGTCAGACAAAAGAGATTGCGCCCGCCGATAAAAAAATGTACGCACTCCGCGATGTAACCGGAACTGTTGAATGCATCCCTCTCATTGCCGGAAGCATCATGAGTAAAAAATTAGCCGAAGGAATTGATGCTCTCGTACTCGACATAAAAACCGGACGCGGAGCTTTCATGCAATCCAAAGAGAGCGCAATAGAGTTGGCAGAAACTTTAATTGCAATTGGAAATAATTTCGGGAAGAAGACAATCGGATTTCTAACAGATATGTCTCAGCCGCTCGGTTACGCTGTCGGCAACTGGCTTGAAGTTGTTGAGTGTGTTGAGTGTATGCGTGGTAAAGATGTCCCCGACTTGATGGAAGTAACTTATCTCCTAAGCGGTGCGATGGTTATGTTAGGCGGTAAAGCAATTACAATTGAAGAAGGTATTGCAAAATGTATGGACACAGTCAAATCAGGCGCGGCTTATAAAAAATTCCTGCAAATGGTTGAACGGCAAGGCGGCGATAAATCATTCATTGAGGATTTAAAAAAATATCCGCTGAGTAAATTTTCTGTAGAAGTAAAAAGTAATTCTGCAGGATACATAGAAAACATCGATGCACTTGAAGTCGGATTTGTGGGCATTATGGTTGGCGCAGGAAGAATGAAGGTGGATGATGTTATAGACCCTAAAGCAGGTATTATTTTTCACAAAAAAGTTTGTGACCCAATAGAAAAAGGTGATGTGTTAGCTATAATTTACGGAGAGGATAAACATTCGCTCGGTAATGCCGCACAAAGATTGCTGAACAGTTTTCAGATTACAGATAAACAAAAACCACTCCCCACCCTCGTACACGCACTAATAGATGAAAACGGAGTACATGAGTGGAAAGGAGCAAAATTCACATAAGGTTTTTTTTATTATATTTTCCATATCCCACCGCCGCTTTCACAAACTCCCTGAATAGGGGATGTGCATTGGCGGCACGCGACTGTAATTTAGGATTGAATTTTACTCCTCCAAACTCCAAATGGTTTTATAATTTGTTAATCGCACCCAAATTATTCTAGCGTCAAAGACCTCAAAGTTAAGTCAGACTTTGCTCGTTTAAACTTGTACCAAAACCTTTTCGGGTTCTTGATGTTTCTTTCCATTTTTACGCCTACGCATATAAGGTTGTTCGACTTGGGATGTAGGAGTCGGTTCTTCTTCAACGTCGGGGTATGTGAAAATATCGTATTTATAATTTCGCATTATTAGCTGATTGCCGGCTCTGCCAATAACGTACTGTGGTAGAAGTGGAATCTTACCACCACCACCGGGTGCATCTATAACGTAGTATGGGATTGCAAGACCAGAAGTGTGACCGCGAAGTTTATCCATTATCTCCATACCTTTACTTACCGATGTGCGGAAATGGTTGGTCCCTTTTGTAATATCGGCTTGGTACATGTAGTATGGCTTCACACGTATTGCGAGCAGTTTACGCATCAACTCTAACATCACATCCGGGTCATCGTTGACACCCTTCATCAAAACTGATTGATTTCCGAGAGGAATACCGGCATCAGCTAACATCTCGCAAGCTTTTTTTGCTTCGGGTGTGATTTCCCAAGGATGATTAAAATGTGTATTAATGTAGATAGGATGGTATTTTCGAAGCATCTTTGTTAATTTTGGGGTGATGCGTTGGGGAAGCACGCAGGGCATTTTAGTACCGAGACGAATTATTTCGATGTGTGGTATGTCCCGGAGTCCTTTTAATATTTTTTCCAACATGAAGTCGGTAAGCATAAGCGGGTCGCCACCAGACAAGATAACGTCACGTATTTCAGTATGTTTTGCAATATAATTGATACCATCCTGAATATATTTCATATTAATTTTAGAGGAATCGCCTACTTTTCTCTTTCGCGTACAGAAACGACAATACATTGAGCACTGACTCGTACTAAGGAATAACACTCTATCCGGATACCGATGCACAATACTCGGTACCGGGCTATGCGAATCTTCTTCGAGCGGGTCTTCCGGTGATGCGTCGACTTCAAGCTCTTTGTTGTCAGGAATGCACTGAAGCCATATCGGGTCTCCCGGATATCGAATCAAACTTAAGTAATATGGATTGATTCTAATATGGAAAATTTTATTAAGGCGTTCTGCCATCGCTGTGTCAAAACCGAAGCGGTCGACTAAATCTTTTCCGCTGTCAATACTTTTTCTCAGCATTTCTTGCCAGATTTCCATTTATACCTTTTGTCCTCCAAAATTATTATTGAATATTGAATGAAGATACTTACCATATATTATCAAGTCGTCGCCAACTTTATAATAGTCATTTATTTTCGCAAGCTCAGAATATCCGACACGCAAATAAAACTCGCGAGTGTTACGATATTTTTCTTGGGACGATGTTTCAGCTACCAGCAGTCGTCCGTTATTTTTTCTAACACTATTTTCTGCAAATTCAATCAATTTTCTACCAACTCCTTTTCCGTGGACAGATGCTTTTACGACTATCCAATAAAGGTCGTATGTCCCGTCGGTAATTGGTGTAGGTCCGATACAGATATAACCTAAGACTTCACCGTTATCTATCGCAGAATAGATATTGTAATCCTTTTGGACAGGATTATTTAAAAAAATGTCGATTAGTTCCATCGCTACATTTACTTCTTCATCAGAAAAAACATTGGTTTCGATAATTAAACGATGTATTTGCTCTCTGTCGTCTTTACGTAGATGCCGAATATTCAAGGTAACCTCTCGAATGCTAATTCGACAATACGTTTTACCATCTCATCAAACGTCAGACCTGAAGCTTTTACAGAACGAGCGAATCCGGCATCGTTTGCGATATCGGGGTTTGGATTAAACTCTAATATGTAAGGCTTGTTGTCCTTAGTTAAACGGAAATCAACTCTTGCATAATCTCTTCCTCCGATAATTGCGTAAGCTTTCAATGCCATCTCTTTTAATTGTTGTTCCAATGTTGCTGGTAAATCGGCAGGACAATAACCCTTTGTGTGTTCGTACTCTTCTGTGCCTTTCATCCACTTAGCGTTGTATGTAATAATTTTGTGGTATTTGTCGGGTAAGGTAGTCATATCTATCTCGGAAATCGGAAGCGCAACAGGTTTTGAATTACCTAGAATTGCTACATTGAGTTCGCGTCCGTCAATATATTCTTCTACAAGTGCGGGCTGATTGAATTGTTCTATAATATATCTAACTTGTTTGCGAAGGTTGGTGAGATTATATACTACTGAATCTGATGAGATTCCTACGCTTGCATCTTCGCGAACGGGTTTAACAAATAAAGGAAAATCGAGATTTTCTTCAATCACTATCCGCGCAGGGTTTTTCATTACTTGAAATTTTGGGGTTGGCAACCCATGATAGCCCAAAATCTCTTTTACACGAACTTTACTCTGTGCTAATCCCAAGGTCAATGCACTTGCACCAGTGTAGGGAATTCCCAAAAGTTCATAAATACCAGCTACGTGCATTTCGTGGCATGATTCTTTTCCGATACTTTCGCATATATTAAAAATAACGTCCGGTTGTTCTTCCCTTAAAAAATCAATCAGCCTCAAAATATCGCTATTAACGTTAAAAAGTGTAGTTTTATAGCCGTTCACAATTAATGCCCGTTTGATGTCTTCCATCTCAGCGAGGACACCGGCTTCAGACATATCAAGACTAACGTCCGTAATAGGTTGTCCCTCTTCATAAAGGATTCCTGATTCGGAGATAAATTTTCTGCCCGAACTTGTGCTAATAGTTGGCTCGTTATAAACAACAGCTACGTGTATTTTTTTTTTCATAAAAGCCCGTATCTTTTTGCCGCTATATTTAATACTTCTTGGATAAGCTGTTTGTAATTCATTCCCGCTGTCCGTGCAGCTTTCGGGAAGCATGAATTATCTTCTGGCTTCGGTAAGATTCCCGGTAAAGGGTTTAGTTCAAGTATATTCGGTACACCCTTCGAATCGAGGCGAACATCGATGCGGCACCAGTCGCGGCATCTCATTACATTAAATGTATTCAAACAAATATCCTCGATTTCAGTTTTTAGAGAAACCGGTAAGTTCGCAGGACATTCGAAAATATTCAGTGGTGATTCCGAATTATCCCAAATCCATTTAGCTTCATAAGAATATATAGGGTTAACTTCAGTAGGCAATGAATCGAATTTCATTTCGACGATAGGAAGCACTTTAACATCTTTTCCATTACCCAGTAACGCAACAGTAAATTCACGTCCATCTAAAAATTCTTCAACTAGCGCCGGTTGTCGGTATGTCTCAATCACAAAAGTTACTCGAGATATCAACTCATCCCAATTCCTTACGATAGAAGAATTAAAAATGCCTTTGCTTGAACCCTCATGTTTAGGTTTTACGATACTCGGAAAATCTATATTTGCACTAACCATCTCCGAAATCGAATTAATCACGCTAAATCGAGGTGTAGAAATGCCGTAATATGATAGGATTTCTTTGGTTCTTGCTTTATCGAGACAAATACCTAAGGTAAGTGGGTCTGATCCTGTATAAGGAATTTGAAGAAGCTCAAGAATAGCAGGAATTTGAGATTCGCGCGAAACACCGTTAAAACCTTCAGCAATGTTGAAAACAATATCGGGTTTCACATGGAGGAATTTTTGATAGGCGTACTCATCCGCTTCTATGAGTGTGACATTATGAAATTCTGATAGCGCTTCGCGCACCGAATTTATAGTCTCGAATGTATCCCATTCAGCATAAGTATCTTCGGACAGATCACTATTCAGTTCTGATAATTTATTTTGATTTTCATCAGGAGGCTCGTGATCGTTTTCTGGTTTTGTATCTTCCTTCTTTTGATTGTAAACGAGCGCAACATTCATCGGAAGACTTATCAAATAACTCGTCAGATCCTCATTTATTGTTATACATACTTGTTATCATCTGATTCTCAGTATGTAATATAAAATATTTATAATTTAAGTCAAGAAAAAAATGCATTTTTTAAAAAAAAAGTGAAAATATTTTTTGGGAAGTGAAGTGTTCGATAAATGATGATTGGACAGGTTCAACCGACCTGAAAAAAGTTTAAAGAATCTTTGAGCGTATCGTAAAAATATTTTCTGACGCATTGATTTTCTTTTATCCTGAGATGCGGATCGCTATCGACAAGACGGAAAGCTTCCTTACGTGCAGCTAAAATTATTTTTCTGTCTTCAAGCACATTGGCAATATGCAATTCGGGTAAACCGCTCTGGCGTGTACCGAAGAAATCTCCCGGACCTCTAAGTTTCAAATCGACTTCGGCAATTTTAAATCCATCTAACGTTTCGAGCATTGTTAGAATTCTGGTCAGAGCATTTTGCTGGTCAAAATCGCTAAAATTTGTGGAAAATTGACTATTATCGCCGTATAAAATTCCTTGTGTGTGTGATCGCCTCCCTGCTATCTGTGCGAGCCAGTCTGGCACGATTAATACACAAAAAGATTGGTCTGCTCCCCTGCCTACACGACCGCGCAGTTGATGCAACTGTGAAAGCCCGAATCTTTCAGCATGTTCGATTACCATCAGCGTTGCATTCGGTATGTCGATACCAACTTCGATAACGGTCGTAGATACTAGTATATCTATCCGCTTATTTTTAAAGTCGTCCATTACTTTATCTTTCTCTTCGGACGACAGACGGCCATGGATAAGCGCAACTCGAAAATCGGGGAAGATCTTGTTTTTGAGTATCTCAAAATTTTCTACTGCCGCTTTCAGGTCAACCTTTTCTGATTCTTCGATGATCGGATATATAATATATACTTGCTCTCCTCTTTGTATATGTTCCCGCATCATCCTATGAAGTTTGTCTGGGCTCGATTCGGGTATGATGAGAGTTCGAATGCTCTTCCTGTCTTTAGGCATCTCGTCTATTACTGAAATGTCTAAGTCTCCATAAACAGTGAGTGATAATGTACGTGGGATAGGTGTAGCTGTCATAACTATTACATCGGGCGTTACTTTAATGCTTTCTTTTCCTTTGCGCATCAATTCGGCTCTTTGTGCAACACCAAATCGGTGCTGTTCGTCAATTATGACCAATCCAACGTTTGCAAATTCAACTTTTTCCTGGGTCAGTGCGTGTGTACCGACTATGATATTTACGGTTCCTCGTTTGATATCTTCCAAAATATCTTGACGTAAAGCTCTTCGCTGTCCACCGATGAGTAACCGTACGTTTACTGGTAAGTTTCCTAAGAATTTAATGAGTGTTTTGTGATGCTGCTCGGCTAAAATTTCTGTAGGAGCCATGAACGCTACCTGATAATTGTTTTCGATCGCAATGAGCATAGCGATGATGGCAACGATAGTTTTTCCACTACCAACGTCGCCTTGAAGCAGCCGGTTCATTGGTTTGGGTTGATGCATATCGGTCGTAATTTCTTTGATTACACGAATTTGAGCTTTAGTCAATTTAAATGGCAGCGAATCAACCAAACGGCGAGCTAACTTGCTCTCTATTTTAAATGGAATACCAGGGAGGTCAACTTTATTTTTTTTCTTTCTGTATGCCTGTAAAAGTTGAAAAAAGAACCATTCGTCAAACTTTAACCTTTGACGAGCAGTATCTTTTTCGGTGTCAGATAAAGGGAAATGAACATCGTGCAATGCTTTTGCTAATGTAACTAAATTATTGTTAACTAAAATTTTCTCTGGGAGTATCTCTTCAACTGACTGTGCATATTGTTCAACAACGTTCTTCATAATCTTACGAAAAACCGTATCAGTAATTCTCGCTAATCTGAAGTCTTCATTAGATGAATATTTAGGTATCAAACCTTTTGTGTGTAAGAAACCCGTTATATCGTTTCCTTCGTTGACATCTACACGGTCAATTCGTGGATGCACAATCTGAACACGATTCATATAGTTGTTTATTTTGCCAGAGACTGCAATAGTTTCCTCTAACTGAAAAGCCGATTTGAAGTAATTAATATTTTGAAAAAATACTAATGGTAGTGTGCCCGATTTGTCGCCGATAATAATAACACATCGTCTTCGAGGTGGTCTTCCTACGATATCAATCGCTTTCACTTTTCCTATCACAGATACTAATTTATTCGTATCTGCTAATCTGCGGAGGGAACCTATTGATGATATTTCAGTTAGATTTAGATAATCGAATGGGAAATAATAAAGAATATCGCGAACTGTTTTGATACCGTGTCGAGCAAAAATTTCAGCGCGCCGAGGTCCGATTCCTTTAATAAATTGAACAGGTGTATTGATATCAGTTGCTACGTGTGATAATTTTACCATTTACCGTTAGCCGGAGTTTGAGTATTGGATAAATAAAATTACAACTCACCTTTGGGGTCGCGCGTCATCAAATCCATAGTTGCATCGTGCGGGTCTTTACCATTGAAAAGTACATTGTAAACTTCATTGATAATTGGAACCTCGACGTTGAGTTTTTTTGCAAGATGCCAAGCTGATATAGTGGTTTGAATGCCCTCAGCAACCATCACCATTTTACTTAAAACATCAGAAAGTTTATGACCTTTACCAATTTCTTCACCGACATATCGATTACGACTATGCTTGCTCATGCACGTTGCGATCAAATCACCGATTCCCGAAAGTCCGGAAAAGGTTTTCGGGTTTGCATTCATCTCTGTTCCGAGACGTGCAATTTCAACGATACCGCGAGTCATTATTGCTGCTTTTGTGTTATCACCATAACCGGCGCCGTCACATAAACCAGCTCCGATTGCAATTACATTTTTTAACGAACCACCTAATTCAACCCCACGCACGTCACCCGATACATATACTCTGAAGTAAGGAGTAAGAAAAATTCTTTGAATGAATTTTGCCGTTTCTATATCGTTAGAAGCAACTACAACTGCCGTTGGTATTTTTTGGCTGACTTCTTCTGCGAAACTCGGTCCCGAAAGTATCACACTCTTTACGGGGGGATGACTCCTAAAAACTTCAGCAATTACTTCCGACATCGTCATTAAAGTATCGTTCTCGATTCCTTTGGCAACGTTGACTACGATAACTTTTTGCGTGTTAAGATGTGATATTTGTTTCAGTACTGAACGCAAATGCTGCGAGGGAACGGCTGTTACAATTATATCGGCATTGTGAGTAGCCTCTTCTAAATCACTTGTTACGGTTAATTTGTCGGGTATCTTTATACCCGGTAGAAAAACAGTGTTCTCCCTTTTATTTATTATATTATCAAGGTCTTCTTTCCTATACGACCATAATATAACATCGTGCCGGTTCGAAAATAAAAGTAGAGCGAGAGTCGTGCCCCAGCTTCCAGCGCCAATGACTGTAACTTTCATTTCCTTTTAAATAATTTTAAACTTGTAATCTTATGTTCCCTACCTTCGATGAGGCGTTTAATGTTTGCACGATGAGTAAAAATCAAAAGTAGTGCAATTCCAATCGAGAAAAAGATCAAGGTGCCATATCCTTCAACTTCTGCTTTTAAAATATTTTCTCTGAAGAACAATGTAAATGGAAATGCAACTGCGGCGCTTATCGAACCTAAGGAAACGTATCGAGAGATTATGAATACTAAAGTAAAAACTCCAATGGTTATCAATATATCTATGGGAGCGAGACCAATTAACATACCCGCTGTAGTCGCTATACCTTTGCCTCCTTTGAAACCTCCGAATACAGTCCATATATGTCCGATAATCGCAGCAATTCCAGCTAAAATCTGGACGATAGTAAAATCTTCCAATGGAGTTAGGTTTCTAAATGGGAACGGCGAATACATTAGTTTGGCGATAAAGACGGTCGCTAAAAAACCCTTGAAGATATCGAAAAGTATTACAAAGATTCCTTCTTTTAACCCTAAAACTCTTATTACGTTCGTACCACCAGCATTACCACTCCCGTGTTGACGAATATCTATCCCTTTCACGATCTTTGCAACAATTATGCTCGTTGGTATAGAACCTACCAAATAACTTAAAAATATAACATAGATGAGTGATAACATTGATTTTCCTAAAATTTAACCACTAAAAGATAAATAAAATGATAGTTAGAATCAAGACTACTATACAATATATATTTTTTTCTGCGGTTTCGATAAAAATTCACACCCATCATTGGTTACTACAACCATTTCTTCGACTGTTGCTATACCGTGTCCCTCTACGGTCAGTCGCGGTTCGAGTGTATATACCTGTCCCTCCTCGACCTGTTTAAAAGGAAGGGTTCCATAGCGGTCCCACCGCGGGAAAAGTCCACCTCCTCCATCGTGAGCAACACGCCCAATCTGATGACCGAGTCCGTGAGGATATTCAGCATAACCTTTGGATATAATATGACTGCGTGCAGCACCGTCAACCTCACATCCTTGAACGCCTGGTTTTAGTTTATTTGCAGCAAGCTGTATAGCTTCTATTATTGTATTAAATCCCTGGGCAACTTCCTTCGGATGAGTTTTTTCACCTTTTCTTTTTATATACCAAGTGCGTTGTAAATCGGAACAGTACCCTCGCCATTTTATACCAAAATCGATATTCAAGATATGTCCGCCTTCAATTTTTCTTTTTGTTGGTCCTGCATGCGCGCCAGCTGATTCCGGCCCAGTAAAAACCGAAGGACAATACTCTTTATCCCATGCAGTTTCAACGCCTAAATATTTTACTTCTTTCAAAATAAAGTTGGCAACATCTATCTCGGTCTTTCCCGGCTTTATAAATTTTGTAACTTTATCGAAAATTTTCAATGTTTCCTTTATAGCAACTTTAATTAATTTTAATTCGGTTAAGGATTTTCTTCCTCTTAGTGCAGATATTATCGGTTCGGCTGAAACAATCCTTTCTTTAAAAGGTGTTCCTTCAAAATAACTCATCAACTGCAACCACATCCCGTGTGTCAAACCGTCGGCGATAACTGTGTCGGTAGAATAATTTATTGCAATGGTTTTCGGATTAATCCGTTTCAATAATTCTAAGAGTGGTTCTTCGATAGACTGCACGTAACCGATAATCTCTCGATAGTATCCTTTTGATTTTAGATTTGCTACATCCAAACTTCCAGCAATAGCAATAGTTTCACCAGTTGCTGTAATAATATAAGCTGTTTGCCAAGTACAGTTCGTTCCGACTACAACCTCGATAGCTGGGTCTGGAATTGTAGAGCTTTCTCGCACAAATGTCAACCACATATCGATGTTTTTTTCTTTTAATATTTCAATAGCTTGAGTTATTTTTTCTTTAATCATTTTAATTCTTCTTAGTTTTATTGTTATAATTTAACAATGCTATCTGAGAAAACAAAATATATAAATACTAACTCTATTTATTTAAATAAGTTACACGGATTAATATTTAACCAATGCCTAATTAATTGTGCAAGAAAATCAAAAATAGCTGTTTTATAATGCACTAACTTGATTTTATCTAAATATTTACTTAAGATTAACCGAAAATAAACATCCAAGAAGGGTAAAAATGAGAATTAAAGAAAAAATTATCGAAGATGTAGCTGTCCTTACGTTTTCTGGGGATCTCATCGGAGAACCTGAAACTACTAAAGTCAGAGATAAAATATACAGCTTAATTGCTGAGGACATCAACAAGGTTATCATTGATTTGGGCGATGTCGCATATGTGAACAGCGCAGGATTGGGATGCTTGATATCAGTGCTAACATCTTTACGCAATGCTAAAGGAGATTTGAAACTTGCTCGAATCGGGAAAAAAGTAAAATCTATTTTTGTGATTACGCAGTTAATAAAAGTATTCGATACACACGAAACGGTTGAGCGGTCATTAGCGTCATTTAGAAAAAAATAATTATTAATACATTCAATTATGCACTCAGATTTTACTTTATGTAAAATTTTTGTGCATTTTTTTATTTATAGGGTTCAATATGAACATCAATAAATTCAAACTTAATTCAAAAGCATTTGAAAATGGTAAAGTAATACCTACAAAATATGCAACTACCGGGGTTATAGGTGGTAAAAATATATCCATTCCATTATCATGGGAAAATGTACCAACCGGAACAAATTCATTTGCTTTAACAATAATCGACCTTCATCCGATTGCAAATAACTGGGTTCACTGGATGGTTATTAATATTCCTAGGCAGGTAAACACGATTGAAGAAGGAGCATCTTTAACTAACAAAATGCCTCATGGTTCAAAAGAAATTTACAATACATTCGGTTGGAACGGTTATGGTGGACCACAACCACCGACAGGTTCAGGACCTCATAAATACGAAGTTAGTATATATGCTTTGAGTATTGAAAAACTCGAGCTCGATAAACATACATCGCTTAAAACATTTCAGAAAGCGATTGAAGGGAAAGTAATCGCAGCTGCCAAAATTATCGGCGTATTTGAAAGGTAAATCCTAAATCCGAACGTTTTGGATTTTTTATAAAATTTGAATTTGTTTAATTTACCTCTGGCGAATTCAGATTTTTCTGCGTCCCGATGAGACGAGAGTCCCTTCGGGAATAGGATGAGATTCCTTCCGGGGAATTTAGAGTTTACTTCACATGAGCTTTAAACTCATCAATTAGATTTTGTATAAGCTCCCTCACTGTAGTAATTTGTCTTGCCTTGAAGGCGTTCGATCCGCAGAAGGCATAACCTTTCTCGAAATTCCCTTTTAATGCATTTATCAAAGCAGTGATTATACAATATGGACTGCTCGATACTTCACAAGTCTTAATACATTGAAACGGACAGTGTAAAGGAATACGTTTTCCTTCTTTAACTTTCTCAAGAAAACTGCTGCCAAGAGCTCGCCCCGGCATTCCCACAGGACTATTAATGATTTCAATATCCTCGCGACGAGCGTCGATATAAGATTGCTTAAACTCTTTCGAGGCATCGCATTCTTCGGTAGTTACAAAACGTGTTCCCATCTGAACACCTGAAGCACCTAATTGCATAATGTTGTATATATCTTCGCCAGTATAAATTCCACCTGCTGCTATTACCGGTATCTGCTGATTGTACATTTCTTCAAATTGTTTAACTTCTTTCACTACCTCAGGAATTAATTTTTCGAGTGCATAATTTTCATCGTCTATCTGTTCAAGTTTAAATCCTAAATGTCCGCCCGCTTTCGGTCCCTCTACCACAATTGCATCGGGAAGGTAGTCATAATTTTTTTTCCATTTCTCACAAATAATTTTTGCTGCCCGTCCCGACGAGACAATCGGAGCTAATTTTGTAACGCTGTCTTTCTTCAGGAAGCTTGGTAAATCGAGCGGAAGTCCAGCTCCGGCAAAAATAATATCTGCTTTTTCGGATATAGCTGTTTTTACCATATCGGTAAAGTTCGACATCGCGACCATAATATTTACACCAATAACACCGGATGTTTTTTCACGGGCTTTTCGTAGCTCTTCTTTTAGTCCTAATATGCTTGCTTCTAAAAAATTGTTAGAAAATTTTTTGTATAAAAGTCCCAAACCAGCACTTGAAATAACACCTATACCGCCTTCGTTAGCTACGGCTGCTGCAAGTCCAGAAAGGGAAATTCCCACTCCCATTCCGCCCTGTATAAGTGGAAGAGGAATGCTCAAATTGCCAATATTTAATGTATTCATTAATAATATAATTTTAAATTCTTATTAAGATAATCATTTATTTGATTAAAAGCAGGAGCATGATAAAAATACTGAGTTTAAATTCGATAAGCCGAAAAATAGAAGTAGTTTCAATTTTTTTCCGGTTGATATATTTTTATTTTTCTAGGCCGCAGAATTAAAAATTGTTTTCCCAAACGAATATCAAGGAGCATCGTGATAAAAGACTCAATTAAATTTTTTAAAAGTTCAAGACTTGGATTTCGGGAAAACACGTATAACAACAATTCCACTTAATTAATCCAATAGGGAATGAATTGGATTCGAAAAATCACTCTCCAGTGTAACTAAACAATATTTTGCACTATAACAAACTTTAAATAATTTTTAATCGGAGCTTCCCTGAAAACCTCCCTCTTGAACAGTATTTACTTCATATCCAGCAGCACAAAAAAGTTCTTGGTTACGCATTCCCAATTAAGGGTTTACCAAAACAAATATTGGGATCTATGGAAATTCGCCGAAGTAACTGGCTCATTATCTTTTCCTATCTTTTTTTTTATTTTTTTAGTTTTATTATCACAAAACTTATATTTTTCATCAAATTTCTCCTTCAACCTTTCCACATCCCACCCAAACGGAAGGAGGAGTGTTTCGGCAGCTTTAAGCGCAAGCTCTGTGTATTTTTTTATATCATAACCGTCTTCGAAAGCATACAGCGAAAGCGGTTTGGCTTTTTCCGGTTTGCGCTTACCCGATTGGTCAATCAATATATACTCTATTCTCTCGCCCGCCGCAAGGTGAACTCCCGATTCTTCAATCATACGCGTAACTACCGCATTAACGCTGTTGTTGGAATACTCGCTCGCCTCCTGCGAAATGTTGCGGCGTATTACAAGCTCCATCGGGTTAACGGTTCCGCGTTGAAGTCGCATAACAAATTCTTTTGCAACTTCTAAAACTTCAGGGACTAGGGCAGCGACTTCAGCAACCGATTGTGCCGACGATAATTTTTCCAACATTGCTGCTTGCATATTCTTAATAAACTTGGGCGTATCTTTTCTGCGAGTTTCTATACCACGAATTTTTACTTCACCGCTTTTGTAAGATCCAACATATCTGTTAGCAGTTGGAAGTTTTGCATCCATCTTCGATGCGGGAAAAAGTATCCAGTTGTAAATTCCTTCGAGCGAAATATCGATACCAACTTCTAACTCTATCTCTTTACACAAATCTATGTAATCGTTTTCTGTAGCTCCCGCTTTTTTTAGCCACATACAATCAATGATTGCGTGCAGAAGTTTGAAGCCGTGGCTTTCGGCAATCTCCTTCGCCTGTAAAATTGCATCGCGCGAAAAAGCATTCACCGACTCGTGAGCTTCAATTTTGCCGAAGCGGGCATTCTTATAACCCAAATATCCGAAGCAAGTTACAAGCATCCACTTTAACGCCGACTGGCGGTTATCGTAAACCTGCCATAGCGGGTTGTCATCACGTTTTAACTGTTGTTTTTTATGTTTGTAGTAAGAGCGTTTTTCCACAACTGCGCGGAGTGTTGCCGGTACAATGCCTTCGCGTCTGCGACAAATTCTGTAATCGAGCTCGGGAACGGTTCTTGCCGAATTTCCCGAAGGCTGAGTAACCAAAGAGTTGATAATCTTCGGGAGGTTTTCATTTCCAT
>JBBINX010000005.1:0-62380 GCA_037443685.1 Ignavibacteriales bacterium | reverse complement strand
TAATCTGTTCCGTTGTACTTCTGGACATAAAAGCCGAAGTTGTTGATTTCACTGATTGTTGACCAATCTAATTTAGCTTGGTTATTACTTATAAAATTACCTACAAACGATGCGAGCTGGACAGGCACTGCACCACTTAAAGTGGGCGTCCATGCTATACCACGAAATGCAGTGTTTTCCGGCGAAGTTGCCAGTACAGTAAATGCTGAAGAGGCACCTTGATCAGTTACTTTTACTATTGTCGTTGGAGAACTAGCTTGAATAGCATATATAATCGGATATGTGCCAAACCAATCAACTGTTAAAGCACGGCAACCAGCAGTAAGACCACTATTTAAAGTATATGTCAAACTCCAAGTACCTGCACTTAATGTCCATTTTTGTATCCCACCTCCGCTGGCAGTTGTACGATCATCTGCAACATAAATTACATTTCCAGCAGCATTCATCACAAAACCATAAGGACTAGGACCTGATGTAGTTGGAAAGCCAGGCAGAATAGTTATTGTTTGACCACTTGTAGTTGGAAGTCCTGTGCCTACAGAGCTTACACCCTGGAAAGCTCCTGAAGCCGATCCACAATAAAGTTGTCCGTTATATATTCCAACCGTTCTGATATTAGTTACACTGGTTGATAGTTGGGTTGATGTTGTAGCTCCTTTTGCAGCATATCTAACACCTGGATTTGTACCAGTACCTGCTAACCAAATTGAATCTCCACCATCGTATATGGCGCTACGAATATTGTTAGTACTATATGCATCGGTTAACTTTGTTGAGGTGTCTATAACAGTTTTATAATTCATTAATGCAGCTACTCTATTAACTGTTGAAGATGCTGTACCTGCTACTGATAAAGTACCTACATAAGCCCTATAGCAAGCCCAAGAGATATGTTTTCCGTCAACAGAACGTAAAAGTCCGCCTTCACTTGTAGCAGTCCCTGAGTTAGTCATATTAAGCGGATTAGGTAATGATCGTACAAGCGTTCCAGCCTTTGTGTACTCATCGATAAATGTTTGGGTTGCTGCACTGGAAAGAGCCGCAGAACCATCGCCAACTCGTAAAACAACAAGATTGTAAATCGTGAAGTCGTCGCTCAGAGTCGTTGTGCTTAGTGCTAAGCCAACAACTATGATAATAAAAAGATAATATAAGTTTTTCATAACATTACTCCTTTTTCCGCCTGAGGCGGATATTTTTTGTTAGTTGTTTATTGTTAATTAGTTATTGGTTAATTAGTCTGCTTAATACTGAAACAATTCAAAATTAAAAAATTGAGACTTCTAAAAAATTAAATCTGTAAGAAATGAATAATTTTAATAGAACACAGAAAAACGCGAATTTGACGGATATACACGGATTATTATCTGTGCTGATCCGCTGAATCAGTGTTCATCCGTGTTCTGCTTTCTATTTTTCAGAGGTTTCAAATTATAAAAATTGGCGGAACTATTTAGTCCATTATTTTGACATTAGTTGTGTATTTAATTTATAACATCTCCAAATCAAATGCAATCTTTTACGGCTTATTAAAAACATATAATTTCCAGGTGGAGTCGCAAGTAATATATAAATAATTATTTTGCACAACCGCTATACCTTCGGGTTTTTGAACAGGTAGCTTCCATTTAGTAAGCAGAACGCCGTCTGTCGTAATCTTATAAAGCATTTGCGCTTCGCCGCTTACAAGCCATAAAACATTTAGCTCAGAATCGAAACAAATATCGGATAAATCGGGCGCAAACGTTATTTCGGTTCTTTTTATTTCTGTTCCAGAAGAGTTAAGCTCAATCAATAACCGAGGGTCTTTTTGCTTTATTACATAATAATTCTTGCTTGTCGGGTTAATTGCTATTCCTTCTAATCCGTTGTTGTCGGGTCCTGTAACATTTACATTAATTGTTCCTAATTTTACGCCCGTCAAACTATACTTTACAATTTGCCGCAGTCCCTCTTCCACTACAAACAGTGTATCAAAAGGTGTCTGCATTGTAATTCCTTCCATATCGTTTCCATTCACATTAACGGTGCGAATGACTGACCCTGTTAATGAAATCTGAGATACCGAACCGTTCGAGCCATCGGAGACAGTATAAAGCGTATTATCGGAAGGATTAAAAGCTAAACCCGAGGGTTCGCGCACAGCGGTATTGTAAACATTTATTGCGTTCAGCGGTGTTGTGTATGTTATGCCGGAAACTGTAACGCTGTTTGTGCCAGCGAGGATTGTTCCGCTGAGAGTACCGCCAAGTACTCCGTTACCGGTTTCAAGCGACAATTGAATACCGGTATTCTGAGAAACGTTTTGAGGAACGCCGCTGTCGTCCTGCGATTGAACTACAACATTAAAAGGTACACCAGCAGTCGGACTCTGTCCACCGTTTATGCTTATCACCGCTAACTTTGTAGCTCCTATTATCTGTGAACTCGTAATTGAAATATCATCTAATCTTAGTCGGGGTCTTGTTCCCGTGGTTCCTGATACGTTATAATACTTCCAGCGCACCTGAACTATAGGACTGTTGTTTGCATCAGAAGGTAAAGTCGTGGGCCCGAATGTCTGCGAATGACCCGCAGTGCTGTTCGCCGTGTATTCAACAGGACCCGGTACATCGATCCATGATGCAGAAGTTCCAACGCGATATTGTAACCGAAATCTATAAACACGGTCAACACCGGCTGGCGTAATAGTTCCGGCTGTCCAAGTTATTTGAATGTTAGACCTGCCCAAAGAATTCAAAGCAACCACTGCGGCGCCGAGGTAACCATTCGAGCTAGTGTTAATGAAAGAAACACCATCGTCTCTGAGTCCGTTAATCCTCGATTGGCTTGTCAAGTTATAAGCGGCTGTATAATTATCGGTCATCTGAACAGTTAATCCCGGATCTTGTGTATCGGTTAAATGAAAAATCATATTGGCGGGATAAGTGCCTGCAGGGGCTAAACTATCCCAGTAAGTGAATGAATAATTTCCGCCTGATAAATCGAAAGCCGTTGGGTTGTTCTGGTTAAATACAACCGATGATGTTATTAAAAACACTATTGAAATTTTTTGTAATTTTTTATAATGATATAACCGCAAAGTGCGCTGAGATATCGCAAAGAGCGCGAAGAAGTTGGCAACCTCCCGAAGGTTTTCTGAGATGAAGTAATGATAGCCTTCGGGGGATTTAATATGAGCGCTATATTGGTTTATTAAAAACATATAACTTTGCTTCTTTATCACAAACAATATATACAAAACGACCATTCACTATCGTAACACCTTCGGGTTGAACGACAGGGATTTTCCATTGCTTAATCAGTTGACCTGCTAAGCTAATCTTAAAAAGCGATTGCGACTCGTGGCTCACAAGCCATATAATATCTTCTACAGGGTCATAACATATATCGGATAAATCTAGAGCATAGGAGATATTAACTTCATACAGTTTTTCACCCTGCAAATTAAGCTCGATGAATGCTGCGGGGCTTTTCTCGTTTACAACAAAAAAGGAATTGCCTTTAACTGCAATCCCTTCTAAACCGTTATTGTATGAATTTGTGCCTGAAACATTAATAGGAGAAATCTTTATCCCGGTCGTACTATATTTAATAATCTGGCGGGAACCTTCTTCGGCAACATACAGGGTGTCGTAATTATCTGAGAATGTTATCCCCTCCATATCATTACCGTTTACTGAATAAGTATTTACAATTTGCCCGTCGATTGATATTTGATAAATAGCGCCGCCCACTCCATCGGAAACGGTGTAAAAAGTGGAATCTTTTGTGTTAAAAACTAAGCCGGATGGTTCCGGAATATTCAAATTATAAACTGCAATCGGACTAATCGACTGAATAGTAGGTGTATCTCCAGGGTCATTTCTACCACAGTTCAAATTACTCAGTATAATTAACTGGAGTAGAATCAATATTTGTTGAAGTCGAATAGACAAAGTAATTTTTTTTATTATTAAATAGTTGATGTTACGCAAAACACAAAATAGACCACTGATGACACAGATTAAACTGATGTACACAGATTTAAATCCGTGAAAATCAGTCAAAATCAGCGTCATCCGTGTTCTATTATTCTTTAAATCGTTTTTTTATTTTTTTAAAGTTGAACTTTGCGCAACATCAGTTAATCAGTCATATCTGTGTAAACCCTACCTGCGGCAAGCAGGTGAGTGTTATTATATTTACGGTTGATTAGGACCGCCGCGTGTAATAGTGTTTAGTAATTGCCAGTTTGTGCTGCCATCTGGATACCTTCCGTAAGTTTGTGTAGTACTCATCGCAGTAAATGTAACATTATCTATCACCGTACCGCTGGAATTTTCTAACCAAACTTCTTCTCCACTACTGGAGAGTCCAAAACCACTCAAATCACCCGAATAATCTGCTGTATCAGTGATGATAACATAAAATCCCTTCGCTGGAATAACAGCAGTCGCCGGAAACGATTTCTTCGGCTTTGTTCCACTTTGCCCACCAATATCATAAATCTTATACCCATTAAGATTAACCTGAACAGTATTCGGATTATAAACTTCAATCCAGTCTAAATTTCCAGCTGTGCCTCTCGAATAAATCTCATTCATGACTAGATTTACAGTTACTGTTGAAATATTAGAAGCACCTTTCGTTGCTGGAAAGAGTTTAATCCAATTATCCGTGCCATCGGGTTGTCTGGCATAAGAGGTATCAATTCCAAGGGCGGGAAAAGTTACACTATCTATAACAACACCAGAATTATTTTCTAACCAAACCTTTTCACCCGAACTCGATAATCCGAATCCACTTGAAGTTGTATCATCAACAACCATAACAATAAATCCATTAGCTGGAATTATTGTGCCATTCGGAAATAATTTTTTTGGCTTCGAACCACTTTTTCCGTCATTGTTATAAAGCATAAATCCACTGAGTTCAATTTGAGAACCCAATAAATTATAAACTTCAATCCAGTCTGGATTAGATACAGTCCCACTTGAGTAAATTTCATTTATTTTAATTAGAAAATTAGTTTTTAGTACATTCGATGCCCCACTTGTTACACTATCGGTCTTCAACCAAGTAGATGAACCATCCGGGTATCTAATGTACGATTGATTAACATCAAGCGCTGGGAAAGTAACATTATCTATTACACTTCCTAAAGCATTTTCCAACCAAACCTGTTCACCCGAACTTGATAAACCAAATCCGCTCGAAGTTGTATCATCAACAATAACAACAAAAAATCCTTTCGCTGGAATTTTTGTTCCACTCGGGAATAATTTTTTGGGTTTTGAACCACTTTGTCCGCCGATATCGTAGATTTTATAACCGCTAATATCCAACTGACTACTTGATGGATTGAAAATTTCGATCCAATCAGGATTAATAGTATCACCTCTTGAGTAAATTTCATTAATCTTAAATGCAACTTGAGGTGGAGGTGGTGGTATTAAAGGATTTGGATCTTCTCGTGAACAAGATGTGAACAATAATGGAATAATGTATGCAAGAGCTAATAATATTTTTTTCATTTTTTTTATCTCCTTATTTTTATAATGATGCTTGAAGGCGCATTTGAATGAATGAATGGTCATCATCTCCAATTAAGTTACCTTTTCTTGTAGCATACTGGTCTAAGTTAACGAATGAATAATTGAATTGGAGTTTGATATTCATATTGGGGTAATAATTTATTCCGAGCATTAATTGGTTCGACTGTCCACCCCTTATCCCGGCATTAAAGTGGTTCAGATTTGTAACACTGTAACGAGCCGCTAATTCTAATGCACCCCAGCTATTTTTTGGCGGTTCGATTGCTCCAACCTCGCCTTCATCAATGTGATAATAACGTGTTTCACCCGTTAGCATATAGGACGCCATCGCATAGCCACCCCTTAAATTAACAGTCGGTTTAGTTTTCCAGCGTTTAATTGACATCCCCATAAATTCGGACTGAAAATAGAACGGTCCATTTATGTACATTAACTCGGTACCATAACGATTATAATAATTTACATCATTAATATCGCCGGTATGTAAAAACTTCGGATTGAATACATAAGTTTCTGTGCGGGCGTTAACCTCAATTGTGTTGCGGCTTAGGTCAGCGACAACGTCTGGAATTTTGTAGGAACCAGCAAATCCTATGTGCAAGTTATGTCCATCTTTATTTATTGGTGCTACGGATGTACGAAGGTTTGTAGAAAAGCCTTCGTCTCGTTGTCCTTTATCTACTCTGGTCCCAGCTTCGTGTCCCATGATTGCTGCTGTAACTTGACCATAGTTGTTCCAATATCTGGCAGCCCCCCCTATTCGTCTTCCAAGGGCTATAGCATTAGATACTGCAGACCGTTCTAAGAAAGTCAATAGTCGGGAACTATTTAATCTTTCCATTCCAAAAGGTTCTTTAAAATGTCCTACTTGAAGGGCAAAATTAAAAGAAGGGAAAGTATATTTTATCCACATATCTCTTAAAGATATTTGAGATTTGGTCGAAACTGCCTCGCCAAAATCAACGTCAAGTTCAGCCGCCCAATCCTTCCAGAGAATTGCCTTGAGTGCAAAGGTGAGTCTTCTTAATGTAACACCATTACTCATCAGATTCTTGTTCTCGAAATACATAGCTCCATCAATTTGAAGCCGGGAATCGAACCACCAGCTAAAATTTCCGTCTTCAGAAGCGAAGAAAAGTTTTCCGTTACGAACCTCGGCGGCTAATGGGGCTTTATATTCTTCCCCGGGGCTTTTCGAATCTTGCGCCATCAATCCGCTAAAACCGAAAACAGTTAGCATCACTGATGCTATTACTAAAATAATATTTTTTTTGTTATTCATTAGTTCACCTCATTATTATTATTAATTAATAATTATTTTTGATTTAATCCTAAATGTATCGAATACTAAATATTTTTCACGTTTAAGTATTTTATTATACAATTTTGCTCCTTTTCCAGATTGAGTTTTCCAAGCGTTGCCTGAGTCAGCAAGAGCTTTTTCGAGTTGCCATTTATGGACAAAGATTTGTCCGTGCAATTTTTTTAATACTTCTAATCGTTCAGGCATTATTAAATCATCTTTGAGAGTTTCTTTTACAAATGACGAATCGATGAGGAAGCTGTCAAGTGCTGCATAAGAAAAAATTAAAAAGAGTTGATCTTCATTCCATCTTTGTTGTTTACTCAAAGCATAACGGAAATTAGCCGAACCGAGATAGTATGAATTTTTCAATTTTAATAACGGTTCTTTTTGAATATTTTGTTCACCGAGCGCATCGATAACGTCTTCGGATAACTTGTAAGGAATCTGTTGCACAACTTTTTGCTCGAAAACATTTTGAACGAAGAAAAGAGTTACAAAACTTATTAACGCGGCAATTATCGGCACTGCTACCCAGCCGATAGATATTTTACCTAAAATTTTGTAATTGATTCCGCCGCCACCTTTTGCAAGGCCAACTCCGACGACTGCCCCAATGACTACTTGGGTACTTGATAACGGAACCAGCGGAATTGGTGGTAAGCCGTTGTTTATAAGTAGGGTTTCAAGTCCTTCCGATGCGAATAAAAACAGTACTAACGATTCAGCTAATACCACAATTAGACCAGTAATAGGTGTTATTTTGAACAACTGATTACCGACAGTAACCATCACTTTATAGCCATATGTATAAATGCCGACTGCAATCGCTATTCCACCTATCAAAAAGAGTTGTTGAGTTCCCGAAAAATGGAAAAGATCAAATACATTTATGCTTTCGAAAGGAGAAGCATTGACGAACATACCCATAACATTGGCGATATTGCTTGCTCCTAATGAATAAGACGCAAATGCACCAACGACTATTAAACCCATCCGAGTAAAATAATCCAGGTGAAGAATATGGATTTTAATTTTTTTTAAAATGATAGTTGTGAATTTAAAAAGGATAAAGGCAAATACAGCGGATAAAACCAAAGATACTACCCACGTCATTACTATTTTTGACAAAACTGAAGTATCTGTTGGTGAACCCGTAAATAAATTCCAACCAATAATTCCACCAACAATCGCTTGAGAGGTTGATACCGGAAGTTTGAGTCGCGTCATGGATGCTACTGCAATACCTGCAGCTAAAGCCACTGTAAAACTACCTGCGAGAGCGTTCACTGCACCTAAGTCGGTAAGTGTACGTGTCGTTCCACCACCACTGATAACTGCACCTAAAATAATGAATGTACCGGCGATTAAGGCAGCCAATTTAAACTTCACCATCCGTGAAGAAACCGCCGTCCCGAAAACATTTACCCCATCGTTAGCGCCTAATGACCATCCAAGGAATAAACCGCTTGTTAGAAAAAACCAAATCATAAATGCCTTTTAATTGCAGCAATAGATAAACGGTCGCATACATCTTCAGCTTCATCAGCAATTAATTCGATGTGATAAGCAAAATAACGCGTGTGTATTTTTAAACTTAAATCTAAGTCTGTCTGAAAAACTGTTCTTTTTATCCTATCGCTGATCTTATCTGTCTCCTTTTCATAAAACATCACCTTGTTGATATTATCCCGAACTTTATTCAATTCTTTGAAATAGGACCGGATAGCTAAAGCCATTGATTCAATAGCTGAAGTTGCAGCATCTGCTAACTCTAAGAATAATGGTTTTAATTCATCTAAAATTTTAGGTTTTTCAACTTCAAATTGAGCGAGTGTATCGGCTGTCATATTTAAAACTTTGTCAGTGCTCTCGAGCAAACCCAATACATCGCCTCGAAATTCAGGTATAAGAGTTTCTAAATACAACCTTGTTTCAATCGAACGCCTAAGAGCATCCCCCTTGCTTTCCATTTCATCAATCCTATGCCTATCCTCTGTAAATTCTTCAACCTGATTATTCAAATAGTGTTTTATCCCCTGTCGAAAAATTAAGGCTCCTTTTACTGCCATATCAAGATATTCGTCTATCTGCATCTCAAGTTCTTTTGTTTTTCGTAATAATAAATCCATCGGTGTATCCAATTAATTGTTTTTATTTTTCCTTTAGAACGTCTATAAAATATATCAAAAAATGTGTAACGAACATATCAAAATATTCCGAAAATTCCGTTTGGAGTTATTCCTAAATATCTGAACCAAGTTTCACCTGCAACAATTATGAGCAGCCAGGCAATCACCATCATTGTGAATCCATATTTGAACGTATCGGTTAAACTATAATGGTCGGTTTCATAAAGCAAAGCGGCTGGCTTACTGTTAAAAGGTAATACATAAACGTGCTCAATCATAAAAGCAACTGGTAATGCGAGGCTTACAACATTAAAACCGAATCTGTTAGCTACACCAATCGCAATTGGTATGAATATCATAGCACGCATAGTTTTAGATTGGAAAATAAGTGCGCTAAAAACCATAACTCCAGTTAATAATAAATACAGCAGCCAAAAACTTGTATTTTTACCAATTCCCAGATGGTCGAAAAAAGCATTTACACTAATCGATGGGAGGTCTGTGGCATCCAAACCGGCACCAAGAGTATAAGCACCAGCAGAGAATAACATGAGATGCCATGGGATGTCAACATCATTCCATTTTACAATTCCAATTCTTGGTAGCAGCGCTACAATCGCTCCGAAAAATGCTACCGCAGTCGCACTAATCCCGTGAATACTATCTGTAGCCCAAAGGGCAAGGATGGCAATAAAAATAATTGCCGATTTAATCTCGAGAAAACTTATTGAACCGAGTTTATCGTATTCTTCTTTTAACCTCTCCATGCCCCCCTCAATTAACGGTAACCGTTCTTCAAGTTTTAGAGGGAAAAATATCTTCATAGCAAGTAAGTAACCAATAAACATCAAACAAAGCATCACAGGAAACATCGCGATCATCCAATCGGAGAAGAAAATTTTTCCACCAATAGCTCCACCTATAAGTGCAGCAGCTAACAGATTGGCTCCTGAACCTGTTACAAAAGCGCCAGCACCAAGATTAATGTTTAAAAGATTTTGAAGGACTATACTCCGCCCAAAATTATTCCTATTTACTCCGCTTTGCGCTCCATAGATAGCCGCTATCACCATAAAGATAGGTAGCAGTATTGCCGCTTTTGCAGTTGTTGCGGATATAAATGCAGACATGACGAGATTAATAACAATAAAACTTATAAATATTGTGCTCGCATTTTTACCAAATTTGATAATCAGCCAAAGAGCAAATCGTTTTGCAAGTCCGGTAACGACTAACATACTTGCAAGCACGAACGACATTATGTTCAACCACATAACAGGATGACCGAGTTGAGCATAAGCGACTTTTTCCGATAGTACACCCGTTAGCACTAGACTTATAATCAGCAAAAGAGATGTCAAATAATTTGGAATTGACTGTGTCATCCAAAGAATAATGGATGCAACAAAAATTGCAAGCATGAATTCGTTGTTTTTTACAAATGCATCGTGACCTAATTTATTATAAACTTCCTTCGCTGCATCTGTTACCAATTGAGTTGAATCGATGGAATTAAGAAAAGGTAGTTTTATAATAAAAGCGAATAAAACAAAAGCGGCAATTGCTAATATAGGCCCAAGTATTGCAAGCCACTTTTCAATTTTTGATTTATCACGTTTTGGTAGTTTCTCGATGCGGTAGTTATGCATATCGAGTGGGTCAAATTTACTCATATCAAATTTAATAAATGAAAATGAATGTTGTTATTAAGCATTTGTTCTTACCATTTTGTATAAGGAATTTTCATCAACATTGAGTTATAATATTTTATGTCGCCCGTAACTTCTTCACCGAGCCAATCTGGTTTTTGAAAAGTTTCACTTTCTGAAGCTAATTCAATTTCTGCGAGAACAAGTCCTTTATTCTCACCATGGAATTCATCTACTTCGAAAGTATGATTACCGACTTTTACCAAAAAACGGGTTTTATCAATGACACCGGGTTCACATATTTTTAATAATTCTTCAACTTCGTTTATTGAAATTTCCTTCTCCCATTCATATCGGCTGGCACCTGAAGTATTACCAATTCCTTTGATGGTTATATAACCTTTGTCGCCCTTAATGCGAACTCTCACCGTCCGTTCGGGTACCGATGAAAGATACCCCTGAACGATTCGCGTTTCCTTACTTACAAATTTTTTGAACTCACCTTTTACTAAAAATTTTCGTTCAATTTCATTTGCCATTTCGTTCTCCTATTTCATTCCGATTAAGTTTTTTAACCCGCGAAGATAATTAATATTCGGAAAAGTATCTAGTCCAAGCTCTCTTACGGTTTTAATTACAAGTTCAGGGTCTTCCATTTCAACTGCGGCGGTCTTTATAACTTTACCTTCGACAGTTACTTCTGCAATTTCTACAATCGTATTGTTTATTGTAAAACCTGTTCTTTTTTTATGTACATTAACTGCTTTTAACAATTTAGAAGGACGAATAAGCTCATCAAGATATTGTTGGAATGTATATTCAGTTCGCTTAAACTTAGGGAGAGCAACTTTAAAACATTTAAATACTTTCTCAATTTCAGAAACAGGAAGCGGAAAAGCTCCCTTCATAATCGGTAACCATTGTTCCAAGCGATCTTCATTAACTTGCTGCAGAGTTTTAATATCCATAAGATCATCACGCACTTTTGTGTTATCATTGCTAACTTCAGAAAGTATATAAACTTCATTACTCTCCCGTGTCTTTCCTTCCGAGTGTTTTCTTATGTTTTCTTCTGCTTTACCAAGATCGTTAGAAAAAGTACGCCACTCCCATCGAGGTATAATATTTTCCATAATTGTTCCTTTTTTTTCTTAAGATAAAAAAATTATAGTTAAAACCAATTAAATAAAGTCAAAAAAAGTGCCATTTTAAAACGATTTTTCAAGTCGCTCAGCAGATAAAATTCTTGAAATTATTGATCATATAGAGGTTTTTTACAGAGAAAATAATTATTTATTTTTTATTAGAACGAAATATCGCCTTTGTGGCGAATAGACACCGATAAAGTGGCGATAAATCGCCTCAATGTTTGCTTTTTCATCATCTAAATACTATATTTTTCATTATGAAAAAAGAAGTTTGTCTAATTGTGTTAATAATTATTGTTTTAGCTTCAGCCACCACTTTGATATATTTGTCTGTCCTCGATATTCAAAAACCCTTTCCAAATTTTCAAGAAAATTTGAATAACAGAGCTGTTACATTAAAAAAAGATACAATATTTATTGGCGTTGTTTCACGTTATCCGCCGCCGGTTATTTTTCAGGGTTATCAACCATTGATGGATTACTTAAGTGAAAACTCTGATTTTAAGTTCGAACTCAAACTTAGCTCAAATTATGATGAAACAGTTCAGCAGCTTGTAAATCACAAAGTTGAGGCGGCATTTCTTGGGTCTTATGTGTATGTGGGAGCGCATGATAAATTTGGCGTTAAATGTATTTTAAAACCTTTAAATGAAAATTCAGAACCCTTTTTCCATTCCGTACTTATTACAAAAAGTGGCAGTGGAATACACAGTATCGATGATATCCGTAGAAAGCGAATAGCACTGCCATCTGAACAATCATTTACTACAAACTGGTTTTTATTTTATGAATTAAAAAAACAGAATATTAAACAAAATGAACTGGATTCAATTTTTAATTTTTCACATCATCAAACGGTGATATCCCAGGTTTTAAAAGGAAATTTTGATGCGGGAGTAGTAAGAGAACAAATTGCAAAAGATTACGCTAAATTTGGGATTAGGATTATCGCTAAATCCTATCCTATGGCAGGTTCTCCAATTGTTGTTCCGAAAGATTTTAACCCCAAAGTTGTCGATGCAATAAAAACAGCCCTATTGAATCTAGACGTTCGTAAACCCGAGAATAGAAAAAAAGTAGAATCGTGGGACAAAGAATTTTCCTTCGGATTCGTGGAAGCTACCGACAGCGATTATCATCACATAAGAAAACTAATCCAAAGCAGAAAGGTTAAGTAATATTGGATAAAAATCCATACAAAGTTGGCTTAGTTACTAAGTTAATGGTTGTTATCGGAGGGATAACTATTCTGCTGATGATAGTTATCTCTATAACCATACTTTTTCAATGGCGAACTCTAATAGTTGCTAACCAAGAAAAAAATGCTTCGTCAGTAACAAAAGCTATTTCGACTTCGCTAACGGATGCTTTTATTTATGGGCAGAAAGAAAACACACAAGTCGAGGATCTGCTCGAACGTTATATCAATAATTTTATGAATTCAATAGAAGGGATAAAATATATAGCAGTGTATAATAACTCCCGTCAAATACTCGCTCATAGCGATTTCACCAAGTATGACCAAGGAATAAAAGAACCAATAAAGGTAGCGGTGATGGAATCTGATTCTTTAATAACCGCAATTCATAACTCCGAAGACTATGGATGGATAATCGAAACAGTTCTGCCATTGCGTGTAGCCAGCAAACGCTGGGGTGTATTAATTATTGGTTTTGATGCTGAATCAATGCGTACAGAAATTCAAAAATTATTCTTTCTTTTATTTTTTATCACAACCTGTGTGATTATTGTTACTCTTGTTGTGCTTTATATAACGATCGGACGATTAACAAACTCGCTTCGTATACTCGTCAATGCGATGGATAAAACCGATATAGACTCCGATACTGAAATTTCTCTCCCCCAACGTAACGATGAAATCGGCTTTTTAAACTATCGGTTCGGGTTGTTACTTAAAAGACTTTCGCATTCGAAAAAGCAACTCGTAGAGGCACAGAAACAAATTTATAATGCAGAAAAACTCGCCTCGATAGGGAGGTTAGCTTCTGGAGTCGCTCACGAAATAAATAATCCATTGAACGGTATAAAAAATTGTTTATACGCTATATATAAAGAGCCAGCTAACCAACAACAAACAAAAGAATATTTAAAGTTAGTGGAAGAAGGTATTAACTATATTGAAACTGTGGTACAAAAGCTTCTTTCCTTTGCACGCCAACAGGAAAAAGCAATGGTCTATTTAAATATCAATGAGGTGATACAAAAGGTATCACGGCTATTAGATTTTAGAATTAAAAATAAACAAATTCAGTTTCAATTAGATTTGGATCTTAAACTACCAAACATTCAAGCAGATGAGCAATTGATAACCGAAGTTTTTATGAACATTCTACTAAACAGCATTGACGCAGTGAATGAAGCAGGTTCTATTATTATAAAAAGCCGTTTGTTGGATCCTAAACAATTATATGTCTCGGTGATAGATAATGGAATCGGTATAAATGAAGATAATCTTCAAAATATTTTCGAACCGTTTTACACAACAAAAGGACCGAAAGAAGGAACCGGGCTTGGCTTGTCAGTAAGTTTAGGAATTGTAGAAGCACACAGAGGAAATATAGAAGTAAAAAGTATTCCAAATAAAGAGACTGAATTTAAAGTAATCCTACCGATTAAAATGGAACAATGAAAATATTATTAATTGAAGACGAAAAAATCACTCGAATAACACTCGACGAAACATTACAAAAAGAAGGTTATGATATTACCAGCACAGAAAGCGGACGTGATGGTTTAAATAAATTTTTTGAGAACAACTTTGATGTAGTAATAACGGACCTCCGTCTTCCACACGTTTCGGGAATGGATATTTTGAAAGCTGTAAAAACCAAAAATACTAATTGTTACGTTATTGTAATAACAGCTTTCGCTACAATTGACACTGCAGTCGAAGCAATAAAATTGGGTGCTTATGATTATTTGACTAAGCCATTTTCACCTGATCGCTTGATAAGCATGTTGAAGCACATCAAACAACTCCGCGATGCATTGGAAGAAAATGCTAAATTAAGGAAGAAATTAAAAAGTATTGAGGATAAAATTATTGTAGGAATTTCCGCTCAAACCAAGCAACTTGTAGAAACCATTAAAGCAGTTGCAGCACATGACTATACAGTACTTATCGAAGGTGAAAGTGGAACTGGCAAAGAATTAGTTGCGCGTGCTTTACATTCTTACAGCTCAAGAAAAGCTTCTCCGTTTATTCCGATGAACTGTGCTGCTATACCAGAATCTTTGCTCGAAAGCGAACTTTTCGGACATGAAAAGGGGTCATTCACTGGTGCAATCAAACGCCACATCGGTTATTTCGAAAGAGCTAACGGAGGAACGATTTTTATTGATGATGTCGATGATCTGCCAATGACATTGCAGGTAAAATTACTCAGAGTACTACAAGAAAGAGAATTTGTTAGATTAGGTGGAGATGAAAACATATCGATTAATGTTCGTGTTCTATGTGCTACAAAAGTTGACCTTTATAATCGGGTAAAATCGAATCGATTTCGAGATGACCTCTATTATCGGCTAAATATTATACCCATCAAATTACCTCCCTTACGTGAACGAAAAGAAGACATTATTCCGTTGTTGACTCATTTCTTCCAACGACGTGGTGCAGAAGAAAAAATAAAATTTCTTACCCCCGAAATACAGTCCCAACTTATTCAATACAATTGGCCCTGAAATATCCGAGAGTTAGAAAACGTTGCAGAACGAATTATAATCATGTCTGAATCAGGCACCCTTGATAATTTAATTCTGAGTGATTCACGGCAAATAACAGAAAAAGATAATAACATTTTCAATAAGCAAGAACAATTTCCTCCTTATGAAGAATATATGTACAAAAAAGAAAAAGAAATCCTCGAATGGGCTTTAAAAACAACTAATAATAACATCTCATCGGCTGCTAATTTACTAAAATTACCAAGAAGTACATTACGCAGTAAATTACAAATACTATCAAAATCTCGTGCAAACACAGATTGAACACATTTCCCCCTTCTATTCCAGAATTTGACAGACAATAAAAAGGGGTCTTAGCTCAAACAATAATTGGTGTTGAGTTCCCCATCTCAAATAAACAGGATTAGAAGAATCCTTTACAATTGTTACACTGGCGAAAGAGAAAAGCGATTAAGTCAAAATACGCTTATAGATATCCCCCCGACTCGCTGAGTTTTGATGAGCCTGCTATATAGTAACTATTAGACGTGCAGGTTTAAACTCCTTTATTACAATCAATCGCTTAGAAATTTTTTACTTTTTTTTATTAAAATTGTTCCCAAAAAATAATGTTATATTGCCTCTGCAACCAATTCTGCAATATCTTTCACAACGACTTTTTCCGTTGCTTCTTTATCCTTCACCCCATCGGATAACATCGTTAAGCAAAACGGACAAGCAGTACCAATTACATTGATGTTGAGCGCCAAAGCTTCTTCGGTGCGGTCGTGATTAACTCTTTTTCCGATTGTCTCTTCCATAAACATCCTTGCACCGCCAGCACCACAGCAAAATCCTTTATCTTTTGACCGTTCCATCTCGATGGTTTTAGTCCCTGGGATACTACTCATAATCTGTCGGGGCGATTCATAGATGTCGTTATATCTTCCCAAATAACAAGAATCGTGAAAAGTAATTTTTGCATTTATTTTTTTTGACAGTCGAATCTTTCCATCCTCTATCAAGTTGAGTATATAATCAGTGTGGTGAACTACTTCATAATTCCCGCCGAATTGTGGATACTCGTTCTTTAGAGTATTGAAGCAATGCGGACAGGTTGTTACAATTTTTTTAATATTGTAGTTGTTGAGCGTTGAAATATTTTCGTTCATCAACATTTGCGCTAAGTATTCATTTCCGGCTCGCCTTGCTGAATCGCCACTGCATTTTTCTTCTATCCCCAATATTGCAAATTTAATTTCTGCCATTTGTAAGATTTTAACAAAAGCTCTTGATACTTTTTTTGCCCTATCATCGTAGGCACCTGCACAGCCAACCCAAAATAGTATATCAATATCTTTCGTATTTGACATTTGTGGTACATTCAATCCTTCAGCCCAATCGGCACGAGTTGAATGACCAAAAGCCCATGGAGTGAAATTACGTTCTAAATTTAGAAATGTGGTTTGAAGTTCTTTAGGAAAACGAGATTCATTCAGAACAAGATAACGGCGCATATCTACAATTGTATCCAAATGCTCTATCATAACTGGGCATTCCTGCACACAAGCCGAACAGGTTGTGCATGCCCAAATTTCATCTTCTGTTACATATCCACCAACGAATTGTTTTTGGAGTTGACTAACATCTTTTTTCTTTGTCAATAGAAGTCCCTTTTCCATCAAACGACTTCGTAAATCCTCCATAATTTTTCTCGGCGATAATGGTTTTCCGGTAATGTTCGCCGGGCACGAAGCGGTACATCTACCGCATTCGGTACAGGTGCAACCGTCCAATAATTGCTTCCACGTAAAATCTTCGATATCCGATGCTCCGAATTTTGTTAACGTCTCATCGCTCAGGTTTATCGATTTGAGCGCCCCTTTTGGAGTTAGCTTTGATAAATATACATTTGGGATAGAAGTTAAAACGTGGAGATGTTTCGAAAACGGTAAATAATTTAAAAACAGAAGGACAAATCCGATATGAATCCACCAAAATATATGATACCATATCTCAAGCGATTGGTTTGAGAGCTGGTTAAAAACAGGCGAAATTAATACCGAGATAAATCTTAAATTAGAAAAGTGCGATTCATCGAGCAACATCTTTGTAGAATTTTGACCGAACATAGACAACATAATAAACAAAATCATCCCGAGGATAAAATATGCTTCTGCAGTAGAATGTCCTTCGAATCGTTTCGGTGGATTGAATAACCTTCTGCTAAATGCAAATAAGACAGATATAACTACAAGAAACGCAATCACCTCCTGTGTGAATATCAGTGGTGAGTATAACCAGCCAATGAACGATAGGGAAAAATTTGAATATATTCCTTCACCTATCGATTCTAAAATTGCTGAAAGCAAAATCACGAATCCCCAAAAGATAAAAAAGTGTATAAGTCCTGCGAACGGCTCTCTTAATAACTTTGTTTGTCCGAAAGCAACCACTAATACTTTTTTAAATCGAACGAAGGGCTGGTCTGTTCTGTTTTCAGCCTTACCTAATTTGAGGAATGAAATCAAGCGAACGAAGTTAGATAAAAAATAGCTAATAGCTATAATCAGTACAATGATAAAAATTATATTGTTGTAGGTCATACTGTCCCGTGTTATTTATTTTTTAAGAAATTCTCATATCGGTGCTAAATATAGTAATTGCTCTTCCTGTAATTTTCACCGATTTTTCACCTTCATCATTAACAGCAAGTGTAACCATTACCCTTCCTTTCCGGCCGACTTTGTCACCTTGCTCTGCTTTGTATGTTCCGATGCCTTTTTCCAGCGTTAAAATACCGTTTTCAAGGAGGTAAACAGCTAAACCACCATGAACTGACCCTGTTACAGGATCTTCCGTAATACCTTGATTTGGAGCAAAAAACCTAATGTGAACTAATGAATCCCGTTCGATTGTCTCCGTAGAAAAAACACATATCCCTTTCAGATTCCGCTGGTTCATAAAATTAGTCAAGGTAAAAAAATTCGGACGTAATCCATATACTACAAATAATCTTCTGAGAGGCACAAAAAGATAATTCGTTTTAAGGATTAACATTTTGGGTTCTATATCACTTAAATTAATATTTAAAATCCGTATGATATCTAATTTATATTGTGAGAAGCGTTCAAACTTTTGAGGAACGACTAAACCAAGAGATACTTCTATATTAGTACTTGATTTTATAACCTCGACGGGTAATATACCAGAAGAAGTTTCAATATTAAATTTATAATTCCCATCGTTCTTAATACCGTACAAACCGTCTTCTGCGAGCGAATGGAAAGCTGCGATTGTCGCATGCCCGCACAACGAAACTTCTTGCGACGGAGTAAACCATCGTAAGCGTAAATCAGCATCCTTGGTAGTTGGTTGAAGGACGAAGGCGGTTTCGGACAAGTTCATCTCTTTTGCGATATTCTGCATCTGTTCGTCGCTTAAACCGGTTGCGTCGTTTACGATAGCGGCAGGATTACCTTCGAATGGTACGTCGGTAAATGCATCAATTTGTTTAATCTTTATTGATCGCATCTAATTATTCTCCTATAATTTTACATATTATGGAACGTTGACGAGCTCGGTTATCAAAATCTATGAAGACTATTTGTTGCCAAGTTCCTGATTCCAGCATTGCATTACCTATTGGTATAGTTAATGAAGTCCCGACAATAGCCGACCTTATATGTGCATAACCATTTCCGTCACCCCACGCATCGTCGTGATGATATCTTTTTTTCATCGGTGCTATGTTTTCAAGCGATTCGGGTAAGTCCTTCATCAGACCAGGTTCATACTCTATCGTTGTAATACCTGCGGTCGAGCCAACTATGAATACGGTAACAATTCCGTCTCGGATACCTGATTTTTTTACAACTTTCTCTACATCTGTTGTAATATTTATAATCTCATTATTACCGCGTGTAGATATAAAAATATTTTCGGAAAATGTTTTCATATTCTTATTGCATTCAATTTGTTTTTGTTTTTTACATAATAGAGTATGTTGTCTTTTACAAAATAATTTGGAAGCATAGGCAAGTTTCCACTCTCAATAATAGTATCAGTAAATAGCTTTTCCCCATTCTCATCTAAAATGATTACACGTTCGATTATCTTATTCTGTCCGTCGTTACTGCTTATATTCTCACATAAACCGATAATGAAGTAACTTTTCACTTTTAGATATTCGATTGAGTCTATCAGTTTCGTGTTCTTTTGTTTCTGAATGAAGGAGATTACGACCGGATTAGCTATCCTATCTATGGAGAAAATATCCGGAGATTGAAAATACTTATGCTTGGCAATCTTGCTTTTTTCGATGACACTTTTGATATCATCAGGTGTTAATTCTTTAACTATTTCACCTGTTAATATGTTAATTTGAAAATTGATTTTACGATCAAATTCTTCTTTGTTGCCAAACAAATATTCTGCACTCGTGCAGATAAAACTAACCTCGTAATTAGTCCACAATACATTTCCACTTCTTATATCAACTGCAATAATCTGTTTATGAAGCGGGAGGTCGGGTTGTGCAAATTTGTGAAAAATAATTACATCACTTGAAATATCATCTATACCAATCCACCAAGGTTCTTCGAATTTAATATCCGACCAAAGGATTTTGCCGCTGGCTGATTCAAGACAAAAGAAAGATGAATCTTTATTCGTAGTATCCCTGACTTCGCCAACAATTAGCGAATCGTGAAAAGGTAGGACGCGCCAAATAATATTTTTAACTTTGTAATTCCAAATTATTTCAGGTTTTTTATCAAATATTCCCACCATTAATTTTATTCGCTAAATTTTGAGTATAAGATAACAATCTCGATACACAATATCAAGCATAATGCAGGAAAGATTTTTAATTTTTTAAATAATTCATGATTGCTGGCTTTATTTTATGAAGAGCGGTTGCCCGATGACTTATTAAATTTTTAACGTTTTGAGGTAATTCAGCAAATGTTTGATTGTATCCTTTGGGAACAAACAACGGATCATATCCGAAACCTCCACTCCCTTTTTGCTCAGTTATAATACTGCCCTCACATATTCCTTCTGTTATAATTTCGGCATTCGATGTTTTGAAAACGGTTACACATCTGAACCTTGCTTGTCTATTGTTCACTGGGACAGATTTCAATTCGACTAACAACTTTTTATTATTTTTTAAATAATTAACATCTTTCCCAGCATAACGTGCAGAAAAAACTCCGGGCTTCATATCGAGTGCGAAAACCTCTAAGCCCGAATCATCGCTTAAGGTAGCAATACCTGTTTTCTGAAAAACTTCACGAGCTTTAATCAATGCATTCGTCTCGAAAGTTTCGCCGTCCTCAACGATATCTCGAATTTCAGGATAGTCTGCTAAGGTTTTTATATTGAGATTCAAGTCTTTTAAAATTTCTAATACTTCTTTAACTTTGCCAATATTTTTTGTAGCGAATATTATCGTCTTTATATTCATTATTTTATCAATAACGCATCAAGCCCCTCATCAAGTGTTTCTGCTCCGATTAGTTGAAGTGAGAAACCTTTGTGTAAGTTTTTAAGATTATTTTTAGGTAGGATAATTTTTTTGAAACCCAATTTTTCAGCTTCTTGAATCCTTCGTTCGGGTTGATTTACTGTTCTGATTTCGCCGCCCAATCCGACTTCACCGATTGCTACTGTAAGTGGATCTATAGCAATATCTCTTAAACTCGAGAGTATAGAAGCAGTGATACCTAAGTCGATTGCCGGTTCTTCTATTTTTATTCCCCCCGCAATATTAACAAAAACATCGTGAGCGGATAATTGGATGCCTATACGTTTTTCGAGAACTGCGATTAATAAAGTCAAGCGTCTATAATCGAAACCAGTCGTATTCCGTTGAGGCATACCATAACTCGACGGCGACACAAGAGCCTGTACCTCGATTAATATCGGGCGCGACCCCTCAATACTGGATACGACAGTTGACCCTGTCGCTCCCAAAATCCTTTCCGACAAAAATACTTCCGAAGGATTTTTTACTTCCTGTAAGCCCGTATCGTGCATCTCAAAAATTCCTATCTCATTCGTCGAACCGAACCTGTTTTTCACACATCTCAGTATCCGAAACGCGTGATGCCTCTCCCCTTCGAATTGTATTACGGTATCAACGATATGTTCGATCACTTTCGGACCTGCGATGATTCCTTCTTTTGTAACGTGTCCGACCAGAAAAACAGGTATGCCAGTTTCTTTTGCCAACCTCATTAAATATGCTGTACATTCACGAACCTGCCCCACACTTCCTGCTGAACTTTCTAACTCAGACCTATACATCGTTTGTATAGAATCCACAATAACAATATCTGGTTTGGTCGAGTGAATTAAATTACCAATTGTTTCTAATTCCGTTTCAGATACTGGAAAAATTTTATCGCCGGATTTTATTTTCAACCTTTCCGACCTTAACTTTAATTGCTCAAGAGATTCCTCACCTGTGATATACAGTGTTATCTTATCGCGCAAACTATCAGCCATCTGCAGCATCAACGTCGATTTACCTATGCCTGGGTCGCCGCCGATTAATGTGACTGATCCTTTCACAATTCCACCACCGAGAACTCTGTTAAACTCGTTTATCATCGATTTTAAGCGCGGTTCTTCACGAGTTTTAATATTTTCTAACGTGATAAGTTCGTGTGTTCTAATTTTTCCTTTTGATTTCGAATGTTTATTCAGTGTTATTGTTTCCTCAACAAATGAATTCCACGATTCACAATTCGGACATTTACCAATCCACCTCGGCGATTCATAAGCGCAAGATTGACAGATATATTTTGTTATCGTTTTCCTCATTGTTAGCTCCCTACTCTTACGTCTTTACCCCACAATAGTTTTGTTCGCAATAACTCAAAGAATGAGTGATCTTTTTGTTTAATCAGTTTTATCGGATAATCAGCTTTCTTGATAATAATTTCTACGGGTGGTTTATAGAAAGTTTCAATCTGTCCATCGGCTGTAACGTGCACGGGCAATTCCATATTTACAACCACGCGTATTGTACTTGTATCCGGAACTACCAAAGGTCTAGCAGTTAGAGTATGGGCTGCTATCGGATTTAGCATGATAACGTTACTCTCAGGGGCGATAATAGGTCCACCCGCAGCAAGAGAATAAGCCGTTGAACCTGTAGGTGTTGTTATTATCAAACCGTCGGCTGAATATGTAAGTAAATACTTATCGTTGACGTAAGTTTCTAATGCTACCACACGCTTAGATGCTCCCCTATCAATTACTATTTCGTTCATTCCATAGAATCTTTTATTCTTTTGTGGTGAATATGCCTCAATAACCATTCTTTCTTCAATAGTATAGTTATTTTTCAATATTGAATTTATTGTCGTTCGGATAGCACTTACTGGAACCTCTGCTAAAAATCCTAATTTACCTAAATTGATACCGAGGATAGGAGTCGAATTTCTGCCGACTGACCTTGCGGCAGTTAGCATCGTACCGTCGCCTCCTAATACGATGATAATATCGCAATGGTCTGCTAAATTTTTCAATGGATAAATATTGGTATCACCATCCCTCTTGTTTACATTATTAAATACGGAAACCAACTCTTGACTCAAAACAAATTCTATTTTTTTACTTTTTAGGTAATCAATTAATTCTTTAGCTACCGAGTAAATCATGGGTTTCCGTATGTTACCCATTATACCGAATGTCATAAATCCTCCGAATGTTATTGGGGTTTGTCGTTCTGTGCTTTTGTTACTTCATCAACATAATTGAGTCTTAAGTCCTTTAATACTTCGACAAACATTCTCTCTTCGTTGTCGGTAAGGTTACCTTTCATCTTTTTGTGTAGTATTTCCAAAATGTCTATAGATACTTGGGCTTGCTCCAGGTTTCGTTCAACTTTGTCAGTGAGAGGATTTTTTAATTTTCCCATTTGTTGCAAAGCTGCGGTTTGAAACATTAGCACAATATGAGTTAATAATAATTCGTTTTTTTCTAATTGGTCCATATTTACCTCTACTATTAAATATTAATCCTGTTTTTTATTAATTTTCAATTCCCATAATTTAGCGTATTTAGTAAAAACATATGTCGCTGAGAACACCGATAAAATTAAACCGTGTAATCCATCTAACCAACCGCTACGAATAAAATACATCTTGCCAAACGTAAAAAGTGGTCTAAATATTAGATCTGTAATTCTGAACTTTTTTCCTTTTCCCGCCATTTCACCTGCTGCGAGTGTTGTGTATCTGTTAAATTTCTCAAAATATTGAAAAATATTTCGATCCGTATAATGAAGCAGATCATTCTTTAACCTGCCCAGTTTACCTTTGAGATCCAAGCGTTCGTGAACAAGTGAACTGTTAAAACTGCCCATATTTTTTTTGAAAAGTCGTGTTGTATACCCCGGATACCACCCACAGTGTTTTATCCATTTCCCAAGAAAATATGCACGACGGGCAATTTCGTATCCATCAAAACTTCCGCCGGCTGATTCGAGAATAGATTGAATTTCAATAGATAATTCCGGCGTAACCCGCTCATCTGCATCTAATGATAAAACCCAATTGTTTTGGGCAAGCTGTAACGCATAATTTTTCGCAGCTGAATAACCTTTCCATTCAAATTGAATAACTTTGTCAGTAAAAGTTTTAGCTATTTCAACGGTTTTATCCGTGCTGAATGAATCCGCCACGATAATCTCATCTGCCCACATTACACCGCTAAGGCATTCTGATATATTCTGTTCCTCGTTAAGAGTAATAATTATGACAGTAAGTTTTTGAGACAATATATTAATCCTTGACAATTTTATTCTCTTTGTCAGATATAATTTTGGCAGCCGTTGCGAACCCACAAACTATCCACAAATACATTATTACTTCTGTATCGCCAAAACTAAATTCAAATAATCCACTGACGTGAAAAGCAATCAGCGCTGCTGCACCACCCAACGCAGTGGAATTTATTAACCAGTCATCTTTGAGTTTATTGACGATTTTCCAAAAGACAAGAAATATTTTTATAAATAAAATTAAGAAAATAAACAAACCTACTACACCAAGTTTTACACCTATGGTTATTACATTACTGTGCAGATGACCAAAAGAGCTTTCTCCCGGCTTTCCGTATTTGGGAAAGAACTCCTCCGTTCCAATATCCCCCACTCCAAAAACCGGATTATCTAAAAATATTCGCCAGCCGGTTTGCCACTGATTTAACCTATGTTGGTTTGACTCTTCAGTCGAATCGAATATACTGAAAACCCGGTTCTGAAGTTCTGCCGGCGAAATGCTTATAATCAAAATTGCCAGACCGATAATAATATAAAGAAATAGATTTGATCTTTTTAATGTAATTACTAAAATCGCAAAAAATAGTCCTATCCAAGGACCACGTTGAAATGTAAATAGAAAACTGATAAAGATAGGAATTAGTGCAATCATTCCTAATATGCGGTAGTTCTTTGGGGTGTTTTTATGCAAAATAAATGGAAGAACTAATGCGGCAGCAATCATAAACAATTCGCTGGTGGTCATTGAAAACTGGAATAAATCAAGACGACGTTTGTAATGGATGAATTCATCGAAATAGACAAATACTTTTACAACTCCGTATATAGATAAAACGAATGCCCCAAAAATTAGCATAAAAACTCCAATAGTCAACCGGTTGCGTGAATTTAACCAAACTGCCATCAAGTAGATTATCGGAATTATTACAACCCGCTTGTGAAGATAATACAAAGACTGCATTGGGTCGTGCGAAAGTAAAGTTGATATTAGCTCAGCACCGATGAAAGCTAAAAAGTACCAATCATATGGAGTGGATTTTAAGTTCGATTTTTTTTCATACAACATTTTACCGAGCCACAATGCTAAACCCGAAAAGTATGTTATTTGTGAAATCGCAATAGAATAGTTGGAACTCAGAATAAAGAGTAAGATAAAAGTAAGTATTAATTTATCGAACCTGTTTTCAGTTTGACTGAAGTTGCTTGTTATTAATGAGAAAATTTTCATTCAATTGATCAGGTAATTTTTTCTAAACCATTAGTACATACTGGTAAATTAGCACGTTTTGTTTCGTTAAAAATTTTCCAATTTTCAGCTAATTCTACTGTTTTTTGATGGTATAAATGATATAAGATTGCATAATTCCTTACCGATTTGAATTTTACCCCGAGCAAACCCAACCTAAATTCAATATCAGAGTCCTCTCCTAATCCGGGTCCCTCGTATCTTTCATCGAGACCATTAATCTCTTTTAACAACGACTTTTCGATAGAATAATTTGAACCTAATATTCTACTAATTTTTCTTTGATTAATTTTTTTTAGAAAACCGCTTTTAATGCTCTCTTCCAATCTTGATGCTTTTCCCCGAATCGCATCAGCTAACAATCTGAAATCTATTCGTTCCAATTTTCCCATTTGAACAAAATCAGTTGAAATCGCCGTTGAATAACTTTCACTTAACATAACCCGGCTTCCACAAAGAACACATTTATTTTCTCTCTCCTCAGTATGTGCCTGAATAAAACTTTTATGTGGAATACAATCGCCATCTATAAAAATTAAATAATCGGAATCTGATGATTTTATAGCTTCATTCAAGATTCTATTTTTCCGGAAACCTTTATCTTCGTGCCAAATATGCTTGAATTCATTTTGAAATTTATTTTTGTAATTTTCGATAAAATGCTTCATTTCGAACCCTGATCCATCGTCAGCAATTATTATATCGAAATTTTTATACGTTTGCCGGTTTACACCTGCTAAAACTAATTCGAGTTCACGTACTTTATTATAGACCGATATTATTAACGTAGCATCGGGTTTCATCTATTTAACTACGATATTAAAAAGCTTATTTTTTACAAAAATCGTCTTTGCGATGTATTTACCTTCAAGATATTTTTTAACAGATTCATTTTCAAACACCAAGTTTTTTACGAACTCCACTTCCATATCCGTTGGGATTTGTAAACGAGCTCTTATTTTTCCGTTAACTTGCACTACCATCTCGATAGTAGTATCTTTGGTTTTTTCTTCATTATATTGGGGCCAATTTTCAAATGCAAGCGTTCGATTGTTTCCAAATTTCTGCCAGATCTCCTCTGCGATATGCGGTGCGAAAGGTGATAATAACTTAATAAAAATTTCGAGTGCTGATTTTGGTCTTTCAGCTAAACCTGAAAATTCGTTTACAAAGATCATCATCTGTGAAATTGCTGTGTTAAAATTCAAAGTCTCTATATCATTACTTACTTTTTTAATCGTTTGATTAAGAATTCGTTCTTGTTCAACAGTTAGCGGAATATTTTTGATAGACCTACTCAAAGAACCGTCTTCCTCAACAAACATTCGCCAAACACGATTCAAGAACCTGAAAACTCCTTCCACACCTTTTGTTGACCACGGTTTTACATCTTCCAATGGACCAATGAACATTTCGAAAAGCCGTAGAGAATCGGCGCCATAGCTATTAACCACGTCATCCGGATTTACAACATTCCCTAAAGATTTTGACATCTTCTGTCCGTTTTCACCTAAAATCAACCCTTGATTCACGAGACGTTTAAACGGTTCTTTTGTGGTTACATGTCCTAAATCGTAAAGAACTTTGTGCCAAAATCGAGAATAGAGCAAGTGAAGTACCGCGTGTTCTGCCCCGCCTACGTATAAATCCACCGGCATCCAATATTTTTCTTTTTCCTTTGAACAAAAATTTTGTTCATTTTTGGGATCAATATACCTAAGGTAATACCAGCACGAACCAGCCCATTGTGGCATTGTATGTGTCTCACGCCGGTAACATTTTCCAGTCTTCGGGTCAAAGTAATTTAACCACGATTCTATGGTCGCAAGCGGTGACTCTCCTGTCCCGCTCGGTTGGTACGATGATGCATCGGGTAAAACTACCGGTAACTCTTCTTCGGATAACGCAAATGCTGTTCCATTTTCATCATAAACGAGCGGGAAAGGTTCACCCCAATAACGTTGACGCGAAAAAAGCCAGTCGCGTAATTTATAATTTATCATCCGCTTGCCAATCTTTTTATCTTCCAACCAACAAGCCATCTTTTCTTTTGCTTCCTTCGTCGGAAGCCCATTAATTGAGACTTCATCATTTGCAGAGTTGACTGCTATTCCTTCTTCCTCGTAAGCTTTGATACTAACATCGCCACCCGATACTACTTCAACAATCGGTAAGTTAAAAGTTTTAGCATATTCGTAATCGCGTTGGTCATGCCCTGGAACAGCCATGATTGCTCCAGAACCGTAAGAAATCAATACATAATCAGCGACCCAGATGGGGATTTCATTCTTTGTAGCAGGATTGATTGCATATGCACCTGTAAATACACCCGTTTTTGTTTTTTCTAATGTCGTACGATCCATATCGCTTTTAAACTTTGCTTGATTCCGATATTCTTCGACATCTTCGATATATTCAATAGTTGTAATTTTATCTATGAGTTTGTGTTCTGGAGCCAATACCATGTAGGTTGCACCAAAAAGTGTATCGGGCCTGGTTGTATAAACTCTGATTGCCTCCTGAGAATCTTTTAGAAAAAATTGGATCTCCGCACCTTCCGATTTCCCAATCCAGTTTCGCTGCATCTCTTTGATACTGTGCGACCAATCTAAATCATCAAGGTCTTGTAATAACCGGTCAGCATATTCAGTAATTCTAAGCATCCATTGACGCATCATTTTTCGTTCGACGGTATATCCTTTTTCCACCCATTCACCAACTTCCTCGTTTGCCAAAACCGTTCCTAACTCCGCACACCAGTTTACAGGCATTTCTGCTAAATATGCAAGGCGATGTTTTGATATGAATTCGTATTTCTGTTTTTCGGATAATCCCACGGGAATTGGAAGCTCTGAAATGTTTCGTGCTGTGTTACTTTTCCTATCGAACCACGAATTATAGATTTGTAAAAATATCCATTGCGTCCATTTGTAATATTGGGGGTCAGTTGTATTAACTTCGCGCGTCCAATCGTAAGATAACCCTAACATTTTTATCTGGCGTTTAAATGTTGAAATGTTTTGTTGCGTAGTGATACTTGGATGTATTCCGGTCTGCATCGCATAGCGTTCAGCCGGTAAACCGAATGCATCCCACCCCATAGGATGCAATACGTTGAAGCCGTTCATTCTTTTGTAACGCGTGATGATATCCGTAGCAGTGTAACCTTCTGGATGTCCGACGTGCAAACCAGACCCAGATGGATATGGGAACATATCTAAGATATAATACTTGGGTTTATGTCGATCTTCATTAACTTTAAATGTTTCGTTTTCATCCCAATATTTTTGCCACTTCTTCTCAATTTCCTTAAATGGATAATACATACTTTCTCTAAATTAAAAATTTTATTCACAATAGATGGGATAAATTAATGAATTCACATCGAATAATCAAATAATCGATATTGAGTAAAATTATTTTGAGAAAACTATGTTGCCATCGATGATTGTCAACTCGATTTCAGTTGTTAAAATTTCTTCAGGAGGGATTTTCAATATATCTTTAGATAAGATTGTAAGGTCGGCATACTTTCCAATTTCGATAGTTCCCTTTTTGTTCTCTCGGAAAGATGAATAAGCAGCCCACAAAGTGTACGATTTTAAAGCTTCATCTCGACTCAAACATTCTTGCGAATACCAACCACCCTTGGGGTAACCATTTTGATCGGTGCGAGTGATTTCTGCATAAAATCCCCATAATGGCTGCATAATATCATTCGGAAAATCAGACCCGGCAGGTATGACTACTCCCGTTTGAATCAAAGATTTCCAAGCATAAGCCCCTTTAATCCGATCTGGACCTAAACGAGATTCCGCCCAATCCATATCTGAGGTAGCGTGAATTGGTTGCATACTCGGGATTATACCTAAGGATTTGAATCTGGGGATGTCGGTAAGAGTAAGAACTTGAGCGTGTTCGATACGTAAACGTAAATCAGTTTTTTTACTTTTATTGAGTAGCTTTTCATACAAATTTAAAACAATATGATTCGCCCTGTCGCCTATCGCATGTGTACAAACTTGGAAACCGTGATCAATTGCTTGCATACCAATTTTTTCCATTTCACTATCACTCAATATTGTTAATCCGCGATTACCTGCATCGTCCGAATAATCTTCAATGAGAGCTGCACCTCTCGAACCAAGCGCTCCATCTACGTACATTTTCACAGCTCGAATTGTTAGCATATCATCGCTATAACCGATAATCGGTCCATTCTGATACATCTCTGCCCACGTTTCACTTGGAGCATCGATAGCTCCGTAGATACGAAGTCGGAGTTTCTTTTCGTCTGCCAATTTTTTATATACACGTATGGTTTGAGAATTCAATCCCATATCGTGGACTTCTGTCAAACCAGCTTCTATACATTCTTTTTGTGCTAAAAGAATACAATTTTCCGTTTCAATATCCGAAGGTTGTGGGAATACTTTTTTTATCAAGTCAGTTGCGTTATCTATAAAAATGCCTATCGGGTTACCTTTTTCGTCTTTCAAGATTTTACCACCATCAGGATCGGGTGTTGCGTCCGAAATTCCAGCAACATCCATTGCTTTCTGATTAACCCAGATAGCGTGTCCGTCAATTCTACCTAATATCACAGGGTTATTTGGAGATGCTTTGTCGAGAATATCTTTAGTCGGAAAGCTTTTATCAATCCAAAGTGTTTGATCCCAGCCGCGTCCGTAAATCCATTCACCCGCAGGAGTGTTTGCTGCTTTAGCTTGAATTTTTTCTGCTATATCTTCGACCGAAGTTATTCCGACTAACATAATTGAATTTAGCATCTGACCAAAACCAAACATGTGTGCATGAGAATCTATTAATCCGGGAATGACTGTTTTGCCTTTTAAATCTATAAGGTTATCGCTTTTATATTTTTGTACAACCTCCTGCGTACTTCCTAATCCGATTATTTCTCCCCCCTTTATCGCTATCGCTTGCACAACCTGATTAGTATTGTTGCCTGTGTATATGTTTCCGTTAATCAATAACATATGTACCTTTCTATCGGTTATGAAGATGTGATAAACGACCATTGATAAGATGGCCACTAAAATTAAAATGTAGATTATTTTCCTTTTCATATTTAACTCGTTTGCTAATAAAAATATATAAATATTGATAAAGAAATGCCAATTATTTTTGCATAGATAGTTCAGACCCTTTTATTAAAATTTGGGTGATGAAATTATTTCTAGAATAATATATATGTTAGACTCTCTCTGCTGCTTTGGGGTATTCAATTGATATTTTGAATTTATATATTGATTTGTCAATTAAACATTTTAAATACAATGCTTCACTCAACATAATTTCGTACTTTTTTGAAAGCCTGATATTCCTTTGTCGAGATAGACGAGTGACTGGATATAACTTTAGTTAAAATTGTATTGGAAAGGTTTGGGGAGTAACATGCTTTTGACGAATTTTTGTTTTTGGACCCACCTGGTTACCCAAGTGTATTATTTCGCAGGGTAGAGCATTCCTAAGCCTTCAATTATATGATTTGTAATCCACGTGTGAGTTGGTGATACATTATTAAATCTACTGCTCATATTCTGTTCATAAATCGTATAAAAGATTCGGAATATAAATTCATCGAGCGCAGAAATGGTACGAGTAACATCTAGATTTTTGGGGGGAAATTTCTTAGCAGAATAATTTGAAGATGCGCTCAGGCGCTGCCCTCATTACCAACATTTTTATTAACAAATTTTCACTCCATCTTAACTCTATTGTTAAACTGATAAAGTGCGATTTATTAACAATCTGCAATTGTTTATAAATATCAATTCGCATAAATACTTTTATGTTGATCTTTGTAAATCTAGGATTGTAGTCAATCAATAATTGCACTAAATCAGTGATTGCATTTTTTCTTCGAACAAGATTATCTTAATATAGTAGATCGATTTAATCGACCAATATCCAAGTTAAGCCTTAGTTTCTTTCAGTATTTTATCTACTAAATCAATCAACGAAATAATATTTAAGGCAGACTTACCCGAATAACTTGTTGAAAGAATTCTACCTTTTTCAGCAGTTGTTGTAACAGTTGTGTGCTTGGAGAATGATAATATATCATTTATCTTTTTTTGAACCTTAGATGAATATTCGCTTGTGTTATATAGTCCGGCATCTCCTAAAATATTTAATAAACTTTTGAAGTACGCTTTAGTATTATCCGATTTATTTTGGGAAACCCTACTACGCACACGCGGACAATTTGCGATGATGGTTGCTACTTTTAATCCGAAATAAAGTTGCCACAGATATTTAAAATCGTCAATCGTTTGTGGATTTCTTTCTTGGATCTCAGCATATGTTAGATATTCGTCACTGTCGATGCCATATGCTGGAATACTATAAATTTCTTCAAATCGATTTTGAAGAAGATTATTCAAGCGAAAAGTGTCTCGAGATAGTAAACGAAAAATAGCACGTTAACCAGAACCCTTCCCCACTAAAAGCAATGTATGATGAGGTTGCAGAGCTTGCTTCAATAAATCGGTTCCAATAAAGCAATCCGATAGTTTATCGTCAGTTTCAGCATCTACTTTTCCGAACGATAGATTTGATGATATTTGATGGGAATTCATAAAACGATTTATTCAGCAGCTAATAACTTTCGTAACTTCATCAATGTATCCCGGATATCTTCTGAAATCAATTTAGTATCTGCTAGTATGGGCATGAAATTAGTATCGCCGTTCCACCGCGGTAGGATATGAAAATGTATATGATCGTCTATCCCAGCCCCTGCACTCCTACCGATGTTCGACCCGATATTGTATCCGTCAGGTTTTAATATCTCGTCCAACGCCCACGACATCTTTTTAAGTAAAGACATTATTTCCAGAGACTCCTCATCGGTTAGGTCTGTAAAATTTGAGAAATGTCGATAAGGGACTACCATTAAGTGTCCGCTATTATATGGATACAGATTCATAACTACATAGCAACATTTTCCTCTTGTAACAACATAGTCTTCATTCTCAGAAATTTGTTGATATGCTTTACAAAGGATGCATTCACTAGACGGTTCTTCTGAAAATGATGCTATATATTTAGAGCGCCAGGGTGAAAACATCCTTTGCATAATACGTTATTCCTCTTCTCCTATTTTGCTCTTTTCGTAGTCTGAAATAATCTTATCTTGAATTTCTCTGGGTACTTCTTCGTAGTAAGAAAATTTTTGTTTGTGAATACCGCGACCCTGCGTCATTGATCTCAGAGTTGTAGAATAGCGATATAATTCTTTCAGGGGAACCAAAGCTTTAATAATTTGATTATGTCCTTCTGATTCCATCCCGAGGATCTTACCTCTTCTGCTGGAGATATCACCCATAACATCGCCCATATAGTCTTCGGGGACAGTAACTTCTATTTCGTAAATCGGTTCTAATATTGTAGGTTTTGCCTCTTTAAAACCTTTTTTGAAGCCCATACGTCCGGCAATTTTAAACGAATGTTCATCAGAATCAACAGTATGATAAGAACCGTAGAATAAAGTTACTTTTACGTCAACTACCTTGTAACCAGCGACCACACCGTTTTCCATTGCCTCGATAATACCCTTTTCGACTGCGGGGATAAATCTGCCAGGGACAACACCACCAACAATGGCATCTTCAAATTCAAACCCTTCTCCACGCGGCTTTGGTTCAATTTTCAGTAAAACATGACCGAATTGTCCTCTACCTCCACTTTGCTTTTTATGCTTGTATTCGGACTCTTTACATACACCTTTTATAGTTTCACGATACGGAATTTTGGGTTCGGTTAATTCGACATCTACCCCATAACGTGCTTTTAATCTTTTTGAAATTATTGTAAGATGCAATTCTCCTTGTCCGCTAGCTACTGTCTGGCGCAATTCTGGGTCAACCTTAACTAAGAAAGTTAGGTCTTCAGCATGAAATGTGTGCAACCCATTCGCTATTTTATCTTCATCCCCTTTTGCTTTAGATACGATTGCCATACTAATTACCGGTTCTGGAAATTTAATTTCGGGTATTACAACCGGAAATGTTTTTGCAGTCAACGTGTTGTTAGTATGAGTATCTTTCAACTTCACAGCAGCACCGATATCACAACAATAGAGCTTTGTAACCTCTTTCCTTTCACGTCCGTTTAGAATATAAAGCTGACTCAACCTTTCAAATTTTCCATTGGATTGATTAATCATATCGAGACCGGGTGATACAATTCCGGAATAAACACGGAAGAACGATAATTCTCCTAAATGTGATTCTGATAAAGTTTTAAACACGAACATTACAGGTGGCCCATTTGGATCGGGTTTAATAACTTGACTATTTGTTGTTCCTGAGACTAAACCAGCAACATCACCCATATCTTTTGGATTTGGGCAAACTTCCGCTATAAAATCCATTACGGATGCAATCCCAATTAAATGTGTAGCCGAACAACAAAGTAATGGAAATATCTTACGATCACGAACCGCAACCTTTAGTCCGATATTAATTTCTTTCTCGTTTAGTGAGCCGTTTTCAAAAAATAAATTCAGTAAACTTTCATCCGTCTCAGCTATTTTTTCGATCAATAAGGAACGATATTCATCAGCTTTCGATTTTAATTCAGAAGGAATTTCGGCTTCGATGTATTTTCCTTTACCGTCGCGGTTATATTTCAACAGCTTCATTCGTAACACATCTACAATTTCTTCGAAGCCAAGCCCTTGTTTTGCCGGAAATTGTATGGGAATAACATCTTGTCCGAATCGTTCTTGAGCGGCTCGAACTGTCTTTTCGAAATTGGCGTTTTCGTTGTCTAATTTATTTACGAGAAAAACTGCCGGATTATTAAATTCTTTAGTGTACCCCCACACGGTTTCAGTACCGACTTCGAGTCCTTCCACTGCTTTTAAAAATATTAAAGCTGTATCAACAACTTTCAATCCACATTTAACCTCACCGGTAAAATCAGAATAACCGGGTGTATCTAAAACATTGATTTTAACACTTTTCCAATCGACGTGCAGCAAGGATGTGCTGATAGAAATTTTTCTTTCGATCTCGTCAGGCTGGAAATCCGAGACGGTATTTGAATCTTCTATTTTTCCTAATCTGTTTGTTGTTCCTGCAGTGAACAACATAGCTTCTGCAAACGACGTCTTACCAGAATTTCCGTGCCCGATTAGAGCCACATTCCGAATAACGTCCGGAGTATATTCCTTCATATAATAATAAAATCTCCTTTATTGATAATGGTTATGAGTAAATAAATATATTTGAAAGTACAATAATTCTAATTTATCTGCGAAGGCGCTCTAGAAAAGCGGTAATCCCTTTTACAATTGCAGTAATAAAACTGACAGCTTCAAAAACCGGTTCTTCGATTTTTTGTTTTAGTCGTTTTTCAAAATCGACTATATCATCTGAAATTGTTTTTACAGAATTAATAGAATAAAGAACTCCGTCGATATGTTTTTCGATATTTTCGGTAACACCATTTATTCTTTTACTAGTCTCAGCTAGATTATCGAATACAGGTGATGCTTTTGTTATTATTGTATTGATGTCTTTTTCGATGGACCGAGCTGACACCAAAATCTGTTTAATTAAGATGATTAAAGCTACTGCTAAAATTGCAATACCTAAAAAGGCAACAATCTGAACGACTATTAATACTGTTCCCACACTATTTTCTCCTTGTTTTTTTTAACCGGAAACCTCTTTTTTAAGATTTTTCTTTTTTATATGCCTCTACCCCAGCTTGAACAGCTTCCTTAATCTTTTTCCCTTCTTCAGATGTTTTATCTCGGACGTTCGTTATCAATTTTTCTGCATCCGCTAAAATTGTGGCGGCTTTATTTTTAGCGTCAGTTATTAATGTCTCCGATTGACGCTTCCCTTCGTGAATGATATCGATGGCTTTTTGTTTGGCAATTTTCAAATATTCTTCTGCGTCGTGTTTGAGATCACCTGCTTTTTGTTTAATATCTGCACGCAGTTCTTTGCCAGGTTTTGGGGCATATAGCAACGCTACCACTGCACCTACGACTGTACCAGCTAAAAATCCAATCAGTAAGCCTTTGGCTGTTTTGTTATTTTCGTTTGCCATGTTGTCTCCTATGGTTTTTATGTGAATATATGTTATTTGCAGCTAAAAATTACAAACTAAATGCTTAAAAAGCAAACATTTGATTTTTATCGATATATATATTATCATTAAACCACTTTTATAAAACTAATAAACATATAATTAACTTAACTGCAAGGATTAATAATGGAAAATAAAAACTTCCCTGTTATGATTATTACAGGTAGACCCGCCGCTGGGAAATCAGAATTGATCGACTTTCTAAAACATCTGAAACCTGATGAAAGATCAAAACGATTTTCTATCTCTAATTTTGAAGAGTTAGACGACTTTCTGTACGTGTGGGAAACTTTCGAGATTGATGATATTTTAACAAAACACGGAAAACCACGATTATGGACCGATGAAAAGTATTGGTTCAAAGAACATTTCATCTGGAATCTATACATCGAAAGAATAAATTTAGAGTATAAAAAGAGATTAGCAAAAGATAAAGACTATCACTCGAAAATGACTACTTTAATCGAATTCGCTCGAGGTGGTGAAAACGGAATATACGAAGCATTAAACTTTTTAGATGAGGATATTTTAAAGAAAGCTGTTTTGGTTTACATTAAAGTTTCTTACGAAGAATCGGTGCGAAAAAATAGAAGACGCGCAAAAAAAGGATTAGAAGACTCAATACTGTATCACTCGCTTCCCGATGAAAAGATGGAATTTTATTACAAAATAAATGATTGGGATAAATTAGAAGCAAAAGACCCTAACTATATCGAAGTTAAAGGAATAAAAATTCCTTACGCTGTGTTTCAAAATGAACCGGAGAAGACACTCGACACCAAATTGATCGCTGATGAATTAGAAAAAGTCGTAGCTAAGTTGAAAGTTTTAGCAATGAAATAATCGCTTGGATAGATAGCCGTTATATTTAGATATGACGGCTATCTATATCGTAGATTATTACTTTTTTACAGGGACGGTTTCTAATACACCTTCTGTTTTCAACTCGACCATACGTTTCTTCTCTGCGACCGATAAAAATCCAACCGCGACTAAAATAAAACCAAGCGAAATCCAATCAGCGGTTTTTGGAAATTTACCCCCGAGAAGGTAATGAAAAGCTAGTGTTGCTGCGGTTCCGGCTATCAGAGAAGTCAAACGATTTACTAGTGCAGCAAATGTAGCTGTTCTACCCTTGAACATAAATAGGAAAACCGAGAAAAATGCTACTGCGCCGAAAGTTGTCCCTGCAACTATTTCCCACGAATAATATTCAGAAGGGCTTCTGAGTACTTCTTGAAAGAGATTAATCTGGAATATTGATGAATCTTTGATTGAGAATAAAATAAGAGCAACTATAATGACTGTAACAGCGGCAGAAAGTTGCTCTATGGCGAAATACCCTTTATTGTCTTGTGGAACCCCTTTCCCTCGTGTATTTTTAAAATAATTCATTATATAAAGGCGTATCGAATATGCAACAAGATAACTAACTAATATTATAACAGCGGGAGTATAGCTTAAAAAATCGAATCCTGCTCCTCTATCATAAAACAGGTGAATACCTACAGCAAATACCGCGAAAATAACCGCAAACTCTTCCTGTATATAGACTTTCTTTTTTAGAATTTTTTGTTTGATTTGTATTGCATCGATAATTCGGGAAATTACAATAATACTACCCCTCATGATAACCATGGCAACCATCACTGAAATTGGCAGTGTGTACATCAATGTTGTTGTTGGAATGACAACCGCGGTACAGACGCCAGAAGGGATTATATATACAATCTCGGCAGGCATTTTAATACCCAAAAAAGTGATAGAGTTATTAGATTTTAGTTTGAACCATCTGAACAAAAAAACAACAGATAGAGCAAACAGATTTCCGCCTATTGTACTATAGACCAAAAACTCCATATTCATTTTAATTTGTAAGGTTTTGAACATTTCCGGAGGCCCGATCTGAGTAACTAGGAATTCAGTAAAATATTTTACCGCGACACCAAATATTATATAAAAAAAGAAATACCCTATACATAATTGTATAAGTCTGCCCGTGCTACCTTCAACTGTCTTCCACATTTAAATTTTACCTTTTTATTTTATTTCTTGGATTCGATTTTCAATTTTTGATTCTATTTTTTTAGCTTTTCTAATGGCTTTTTCAACCTCTTCGAATAAAGTGAGCTTCAAATAAATAGCATCATTTATCTCAAGACCGAAATGTCTTTTTGCTTCTCCAACTAAATAATCATTGGCAACGCAGATATACAATTTCTCTTCATCCAACAGTTTCCCTTGAATGTCGAGTTTTATAAATTCTATAGTACCGTTATCCATTTTCTTGTATTGAGCCGTTATACCTGATGTTTGGATTGGAGACTTCCTTCGAATATAAAATTCTACGATCGATTTCAACTGTTTCCCAGTTAATTGAAAGGTAGCAAGAACATTTCTAAAGGGTAAAACTTCGAACAAATCTTTTTTTGTAATCGAACCTGCGGATAAATCTTTCCGAATGCCGTGGTTATTCATAAACCCAACGTCAGCATGGACTGCTTCGCGTTGAGCATCAGTAATAAAATTGCCAATCCCGCTTTCGCCATTCATCCGTTTCCAATCGGTTACTAACTCACCGATAATTTCACTATAATCTTTGTTAATCCTGTTATTAAAGGATTCCACAAAGTTACTCAGTTTGTTCTTTCGATAATTTTCCCGTGCCCAAAGTTGAATTAGCTTGCCTTCGTACTTCACAACTTTGTCGTTTTCAACAGTTAGCTCTAACTCACCTAAATTTTCCAAATTCGCACCCGCTTGAACAATTATAACATCGTTGACAATTTTTGGAGTTACTAAACGAGTATGGGAGTGACTTCCAATAATAACATCCAATCCAGTGACGTTCGCAGCTAAAATTGAATCTTCCTGAATACCCTGATGAGTTAGAGCAATTATTAGATCGGTTTTCGGGTCTAACAAATCTACCAAGCGTTGGGTCGTTTCTTCGGGTGACAATACTTTAATATCGATTAAATTATTTTTGTTAACAAGACTATATAACGACTGCGAGATAATCCCGATAACTCCAATTCTCAAGCCACCCTTATTGAAAATAACATATTCTTTATTATTGAATGCTAATTTATTTTTTGAATTGACGAGGTTTGCTGACAATGTGGGAAATTTTGCAATCTTCGTTAACTTTATCAAATTGTCTTGTGAAATGTCGAGGTCGTGATTACCAGGACACCAAGCATCATAGCCGGACATATTCATCATTTCAAATAAAGCTCCACCGTAAGCACCTTTGTAGGAATATTCTGTAATCGGGTTACCAGTCATCACGTCCCCCACATCGAATAGTAGTGCCGTCTTTACCTTCTTTATACTATCTGCAATTAAAAACAATTCGTTAAAACCGCCTACTAACGGTTTTGGCGTTTCACGTTTCCAAAAAGCTTCATGAGGTATAAAGTTTGAGTGAATATCGTTAGTATGTAGTATCGTTATCGACTTTGGTTGAGTGCATGAAGAAACACTCCATAACACCGTAAGCAGATTAATAAATAATATTGATCGTTTGAGTTTTATGAATCTCATATAAATTTCGTCCATTGGAAGTTAGATGATTGAAATCGAAAGAAATACGTTATGTACTTTACCCCATCAACTAAGGTAAAGTAAACATTTAAAAAATATTTAACTTTCTATTAACGGTTTTTCTTTTTATGGCGCATCTTGCGGAGACGTTTTTTACGTTTGTGCGTTGACATTTTATGACGTTTTCTTTTTTTACCACTCGGCATGAATTAATCCTTTCTAAAATAAAAATTATTGGATGTGTTGCTCTAGAATATCTTTTGCTTTTTTCGCTATATCGCTTCTCGAGTCTATCTCGATACATTTATTAAACCAATTAATAGATTCATTGATATTTCCAATCTGCAAGTTAATTATACCCAAATTAAAATGACCCAATTGATGTTCCGGTGAATACTTCAGAGCGCTGCGCATTTCAGCTATCGCCATCTTAAAATGACTCATCCTCTGTATTGTATCCTCAAATGCAAGTTGATAATAATTTACTCCTAGATCAATTCGTGCATCTGCGTTAGTGGGATTATATTGTAAATATTTTGTGTAATAATTAATCGATTTTAAAAGTTGTCCTGTGTCTTGGTAGCGATGAGCCAAAGCTAAAAGTGATTCGAAATCTTGAGGATCAGCAGCAACTGTTTTTTCAAGCGCGGCTATCTCTTCTACAACCGTTTCCATATTTAAAATCTTGTGGTCATGTCCGTCAGCTTCTGAATGAACATGACCATCTTGTCCGTCCTGTACAGATTCTTGTGTGACTGGTTTCCTCACAAGCCAAACTACTAATAGTGCAACTCCTATTAACACAATCAGAACAAGATGACGGTTTCGAGATTTGAAATTTGGAGGTTTTTCGGGTGTTGCTGAAAATTGATCGCCACATTTTGAGCAGAATATATCTTCTAACGCGGAAATATTACCGCATACCTTACATATTTTTGAGTCGCTCACTATAATAATAATTAATTGATTTTATTGTTTGATGGGATCAATATTTACATTTGGGAATTGAATATTTTTGAGATTTTCGTTAACAATTGTTTTTAATTCTTTGGAAACTTTAAAAAGAGGTACAAAGTGCTCATCAACCATTACTTGAGCGCCCGTGCGAGGATTTCTGGCAATCCGACCTTTTCTTTTTTTAACTTTGTAACTACCAAAACCTCGTATTTCAATATTTTTACCATCTTTTAAGGCATTAATAACTGTAGAAATAAAGCCATCAACTACAGCTTCGGTTTCTACTTTCGTCAACCCTGTGGCAGATGCAATCACATCAACTATGTCAGCTTTTGTCAATTGAGACCTCCTTGAGTAAGTTTGTATTGTAAAATCGGATGATTAAAAATTTCTTCTTTGAAATTAAAAAGTTCTTGGAATTTCACATCTCCCAAAAATCTTTCAACGAAAGTTTTTCGCTTTTGTTCTTTTACTATTGCGGGCTCTCCTTTAATTCCCGCTACATCGGCTGCAATTTTAATAGCATCTTCAAAAGTTCCTAATGTATCTACAAGTTTCATTTTATAGGCTTGTTCTCCGGTAAAAACCCTACCGTCCGAATATTCAATAATTTTTTGATGTTCTAATTTACGTTCCTTCTCAACGATGTCGATAAATTGGTAATGTACATCGTCCATTAAATCCTGAAAATATTTTTTATCTTCCTTTGTCATGCCCCTAAAGGGATTTCCTGCATCTTTATATTTACCGCTCTTTATTGTATTCATTTCGATACCGATTTTTTGAAACATCGGATCAAGGCGAAGAAATTGCGAAATCACACCGATGCTACCAGTAAGGGTACCGGGATTCGAAACTATAAGATTCGCACCGCACGATACGTAGTAACCACCACTCGCAGCGACAGATCCCATCGAAACTATTACGGGTTTCCCATAATCTCGCGTGTTTTTAACTTCCTGATAAATCTCGTGACTGGCAACTACACCCCCACCCGGAGAATCTACACGAAATAATATTGCTTTTATTGAATTATTTTTTCTGTACTTTTTAAATTGTTTTACAATTCTTTCAGATTCAGTTATAACTCCTTTTAACTCAATAACGGCAATCTTATCACCGCTGCCCAATACAACATCGGTGTCTTCATTTTCTCCCGGTGCAAATATAGATATATATATTAAAAGCATGAAGCCAACACCCAGCGTTAGCAGAGTGAATAATATTCCCAGAAACCATTTCGTTGACTTTTTCATTCCTATAACCTATTGATTTTACTTATAATTATACGAAAACTGAATATTAAATGCAAACTGCCTTTGAGTTAATTATTTATAGGCAGTTTTAAAAAATTAATTCTATCAACCTCGAAGATCACAAAATTTTTTCACGAAGATAACACAGGATTCAACAAAATCAACACTTTGTGAACTTTGTTTTGGGGGTGTTCTTCGTGGTAATTATTTTTTGGTTTTATATAACTGCATTTGTTAATGTGATTATTAATTCATCGATGCGATTTTGTTTGATACTAATCGGTTCAAATATCAAATTTTTGTACGTGAATTTTTCTCCTTTGTCGGGGACTTTTCCTGCTAAATGAAAAACAAAACCTCCGATAGTCGAAATATCCGTTTCTCCGATATCTAAAGAAGTATTCAATTCTATTTCTATTGTTTCTACTGGTACTGATCCACTTACAAGAAAAGTCGTTGCGGTCATTTTTTTGATCCGTTTTAAATCGCTCTGTAATATCGTCTTATAATCGTCCATCAAATATTTGAGCGTACTATTCAATGTAATCATACCGACAGTACCTCCGTGTTCATCAACAACTATTGCACAGTGAATCCTTGTGTCCTGAAATTGTTTGATCATTTCAATAACTTTTTTTGTTTCAGGAACGAATAAGGGTTTTTGCAAGTAATTTGTAATTTTAAATTCTTTCGATGATTTTTCGATCGTCAGATAGACGAGTAACTCTTTTGAACGAATTATACCTAAAATATTATCCATATTGTTTTCGTATATAGGTATGTATGAGTGTTGGGAATATTTGACTGCATCGATTAATTTTTCATAAGATGTTTTAATATCGAATGCCGTAATATTCATTCGCGGGATTAAAATATCTTTTACAGAAATATCCGATAATCCACTGATTATTTGAAATAAGTTTTTCGAAGGCTCATCGATATTTGTGCGTGTCGAGACAACATCAGCCAATTGTTCGATATCTGTAGTTTTAATAGTGTTTCTCTTTTTATCAGCTTGAAACTTCTTTTGGATAATTGTTCGCAAATATTCAAATAGTTTTGTGACAGGAAATAATAACCACATAAAAACAGACATCGGAATTACCACTATTGTAGTAAAATTTAGAGCAAAACGTTTTGCAATAAGTTTAGGGGTAATTTCACCGACTATCAGGATAATCAATGTTACAACAACAATTTCGACTAATATCAATATCACCTGATTGTAACCCAAAATATCGGCTAATTGTAATGTAAGAAAAGCTGCAATTACAACGGCAGAAACGTTTACAACTGTATTTAAAATAAGAATAGTTGCTAATAAACGAGATGGATAATTAATTAATTGCAATATTTTTTTAGCAACGTAAGATTTTTTGTGTGCTAATTTTTCTCTCTCCGAAGAACTCAAAGAAAAAAAAGCCACCTCGCTCCCAGAAAAAAAAGCCGATAGTCCTATCAGTATAAAAAATAAAATAAAATATGTTAACTGTTCAAGTTCCAAATCCGATTAAAATGGAAGATCGTCTTCTTTTTCTTCTGTATTTGGTGAAGTTGCTTGCGGTGATTTATGGTCAGATTCTATATCCGCATTTCCTTTCCCTCCGCCTAACATAATTAGATCATCCGCGATTATTTCTGTAACATAACGTTTTACACCGTTTTTATCATCGTATGACCTATTTCTTATGCTTCCTTCAATGTAAACTTTTTGACCCTTTTTCAGCCATTCTCCACATATCTCGGCAAGCTTTCTCCACGCGACGATATTGTGCCACTCGGTTCTTTCTGTTAAATTCCCTTCGAGATCCTTCCAACTATCTGAAGTAGCTATCGAGAATGAAGCTACGGGGGTGCCATTTGCTGTATATCTCAATTCTGGATCTTTACCTAAATTACCAATCAACATCACTTTGTTTAAACTTTTACCAGCCATTTTATTCTCCTTTTTTAAAAATAATTATTTAAAATATTCAATGGTCAAGAAAATACTCCGCTACTAATCACTGACATAAAATAATGTTTTTATACTAATTTTCCAACTCTAAAGATTTTAGAACAACCTCTTTTTCAAAAATTAATATACGTTGAGAAGTGAGAATAAACATTTTTTCTCCTAAAACTTTTATATCTTTCGTATTTTCTTTATCTGAAAAAACAGTATAATCTTTCAGATTAAATGACTGTAATTTCTTACCGTCTAAGTTGGTTATTAATAACAGGTTATCATCCGCGACGGAGTAAATATATTTTTGATCCATAGAAAAACTTATTGCTTTGTAACCCTGCGGTAATCGCACAGAACGCAAGAAAGTACCCCAATTGTCAAATATTACAAATCTACTTTCCTCTAAAACTATAATATCATCTTTAAAATTAGTTTCGAATTTTATGGGATTATTAATTTTTGCTTCATTATATTCATAACTGCCTAAAATTCTTTCGACCTGATTTTTGATATTGAATTTCAATATTCTTTTATTCTCGTTATCGTATATAAACAAATTTGAGAAACGGTCTAAAATTATTAGGGAAGGAAAACCGAATCTGTTGACTTCACGCTCATCGTCTTTAGTGTATAGTGTACCGATGTACTCTAAGTTTTTATTAAATCTCTGTATCCGGTTATTGTAGTAGTCGGCTACAAAAACATTCAACCCGAGCGAGGTACTAAGTGAAACAGGCGAATCAAAATTTAGTTGACCCGACCCTAAACCCCCAATTTTTTTCATTAGATTACCACTCATACCTATCTTTGCCATTTCATTATTTTCGCTATCTAATATATAGATATTATTTTCTTGGTCAATAGAAAAAGTCGATGGTGATAAAATAATACTGTCTATTCTCAAGACAGAATATGTTTCATTTTGCGATAGACAAATACTCGATACATAAATATTGAGTAATAAAACAAATATTGATTTAATAAAATATTTCATATTTATTTACAATATGAATATAATAAAATATTATTAATTTTGTATTAATCAATAAGCGATTAAATTTGCAAGCAATCTGAACGACCCGGGATGGATATTGATCCATTGGTGATGGAAAGCTAAATCGACATAAGTTATCTTACCTTTTCCTTGGAACTTCGATACTAATAGCGGGGAATTCAATGATCGCAGCGGTACAGCGACAGATAGATCAGAAGAAATTGTAACCCTATTGTAACTATTTAAATATATCCAATTATCAAAATCATCAATTTTAATTTGATTAGGTATATTATTTATTTTATGACCAGAATCTATCTCGATCGGTATTGTTTCATCTAAATTAAAAACGGATTTCAATTGAAAATCATCAACTAACGGATTTTTATTCCAGACCTTCGAATCTTGAGATAATATTAATAAATGTCCCCCATTTTCAACAAAACGTAATAATTCCGATTTGTTTCTAATGATTTTATCGTTACTAGTCATTGCTCCTCTATCGATAATAATAACATCAAACATAAAATTATTTTCATCAATATTTACAGAGGAAATATCCAGATACTTTATATTTAATCTTCTAAGGACTTCAGTGATTGGAGAATTTACTAACGATTTAATTATTCCTACTTTCTTCGTTGTGTCGACTTTAAAATCAAATTTTCTAGCAGCGAAACGAGCAATCTTTGTATCGTCTATATTCAATGAGATTAAATAATTATTTTCGGGAATATCTATATTCCAATTCAACAATAGAGTATCCTGATGTTCTGCTCCTTTGTAATTTAATCTGAATTGAGATGGCCTTGATTGAACTATTGGATCTTGTATAACAACTTTGTCAGCAACTCCATCTCTGGAATTATTAGTTAATTTAAATATTAATTTTTCACCTGAGCATACTTTAACTATGGGAGTAAGTATCTCAGTTACGAAGCGGGGGGCATAATTCAATCTCAACACTGTTTTATGAATAAAACTATTTTCTTTGCTGTGTGCCCGATGAATAACAAAAAATATAAAAGGATTTCCTATCGTATGTTTAGATATACCATATTCAGCATGAGGATAATTATATTCGAGTTTTTCAGGTGAGACTAAACGATAATTTTGATCTAAAGTTAAACTCAATTTCTTTTGGATATCTTCATTGATTATCCAACCTTCGCTGGCTGCTGGAAAATAAATTTCTGTTGTTCCATTATTACTTAATCCTGAAACATTATTAATATTTATATAAGTTAATTGCCTTTCTGTTAATACTGTTTCACTTATAGAATAATTCACCGTAACACCAAGCAAAGTATTTTTTAATTTATCTAATCCACTTTTCCAATCTAATACTATAGACCTCTCATATTCATTAATAAGTCCTCGGGTTATAAGGAGATAATCTAAACTATCTGTTATTTCCACAATTAATTTCAAAACACCTGTTGATTTATTATTGCCGATTGATATTGTCCGATCACCTTTAATAGTTGCATCCGTCAAAGTATTAATACGACTATGGAGGGAGCGCAATAATTTTGAATTTATAATCGGTAAACCTTTATCAATTACTTTTATTGCATGTAATTTCTTAGGCAGAAGAAGCGTATATGATGATACGACAGATTTTTTATAATTAGTCAATTGATATTGTATAGATTTATACGCTAGACCAGCCTCTTCTCCAATTTGCTTATACGATTTCGCAGCCACCCTGTATTTATCTTGGATAGGTAATACTATTCCCTTTTTTGCAGGATCATCATAAAATAGTCGGATTTGTTGCAAATTATTCTCAGAAATCTCAAAGCAGGCATTCATTAATTCATTTTTTAAAAATTCCAATAGTGGACTTTCCCCTCCGAACTTCAAGTCTCTAGCTAAAAGTATAATATCAGGTTTAAAATTTGATATTAATTCTTTCAATCGAGCAAACAACTTATCCCGTGGCCAAAGTGATAATATTTTTACTGAATCTTTAGCGGATATTATATCAGGGAAAGATAGAAAATAAACTTCTCCGTCAATTATAGAGATTGCTTGATTCGCTTCTTCTCTCAATCGAGCAGCAAAACGATGAGGGTATTCAAAACATAAATCACTTTCGCCAGCTTCACCATTGGTAACATAGACACTCGTAATCTTTGCGCCCTTTGCTAACCTAAGATACGACAAAGCGGTTAAATCTTCGTATCCTGGTTTAATGGCTATACTCAGTACTTTTAGATTGTTGCGTAATTCTAATGAATGTTGATAGAGTGCTGTTTTCCCAAGCTCGGGAAAATATGTAGTTACTTGCGATGCAGTAATTTGAACTATTTGAAATAATAATAAAACTGATAAAACGAATTTAAGTGTAATTTTTTCCATTAGCCTTTAATTATAATAAATATAACAAAGGCTGACCCAAATGGCCAGCCTTTGAATAGTTAACGATGGATCTACGACCAGAATTAGAAACCGAGTTTTACTGATAATACATTATTTCCGTCGAAGAATTCAGTTTGTCTGTATGCATAATCGACTGTGATATCCAGACTAGGGGTCGTGTATACTATGCCGATACCAAATGTCGGACCAAAAATATTTTCTTTGGTTTCGAGGTCAGGTGTTAATGCGATACCCCCGCGGCCAAATAATTTTATTGATTCTAAGAAATATCCAAACTCAGCACCAATCTTATATTCATCAACGTATAGGTTGTTATTAGTGAAAGATGAGTTAAAACTGGAAATCATATTATCACTGAATTTGTTGATGTAAGCGACACCGATTTCAATGAGTGACGGTAATTCAAAAGTAGCAGCTTGACTCTTATACTTTTGTTCTGGTCGACGACCATCGCTCGATATTGCATTACGATATAAACCTGGACCATCGTATTGTAATTGGGGCCCAATATTTTTTATAGCTACACCGATGTTTAACCCTGTGATATTCGCCAAATTATTGTATTGAATACCAAAATCGAATGCAATTCCTGATGCTGACACTCTATCAATTTGTTCAGAAATAAGCTTAATATTTGTGCCGGCTGAAATTTCATCAGTAAGAGCTTTTGAGTATGTCAAACCGAGTGTAAAGTAGGTTGGAGAAAATAATCTTCCGGTTAATCCTTCAGGGTCTTCGTTTGTGGTTAACGGAATATCACCAAAATTAAGCGATTTTAAACTTAACCCAACTATACCAAAATCCCCAAAATTAACACCGACTGCACCATAGTTAACTCCAATATCACCAATGTATGACATATTCGAGAACATACCTTCGGCAGTATTTTTCATTTTACTTAAGCCTGCTGGGTTCCAATGTATTGCTTCTGCCCCAACTGTACTTGCTAAAGTTGAGCCACCCATAGCGAGATCTCTCGCTCCAACAGGAATCAATAATTCAGCCGCAGCAGCAGTACCAATTCTTTTATTCTGTGCGTGTGCGACATCAATAACACCAAACATCACCACACAGAATACCAATATACTTATAAATGTTTTTGTTTTCATTTTGTTATCTCCTATTATTTGTTATTGATCCGTATGGTTAAAATACCTCAGGTACTTCTTGCTCTTGTATAATTGCTAATTTGAGCACCTTTGATTGTCCAATGTCTGGCAGATCAACATGAACAATATACATACCACTTGCTACAGGGAAGTTATCTTCGTTATTCAGATCCCATCTTAGAAATTGTGAAGGATCATCTTTCTGTATTGTTCGGACCAAAATACCAGCAACATTAAATATTCTAATTGTAGCTTTAGTTGGTAATTTATTGAATGTTACAAATCGTACGAATCTATTTGTCTCTGCTGGGTTGTATGCATAATATGGATTTGGATAAACACCAATTTTAGCGACATCTTGTTTCAGTAATTCGTCATTCGAAATAATATTAGGTGATTTTACAATGAATTTCACAGCTGTGCTTAATACGTGATTTGCTTTAGTTAGTAGTGAATCTCCATTTTTCCAAATTTTTGGTACTTCGTCTCCAGCTGCTAATGCTGCTATACTGTATAACTTAGTACTTCTGAACCAATATACAAATGTAGCGTCGTGCCAACCTTCTGCACCATAAGGACTTGCCGCAGTACCCAATATGTTATATTTATATTCATCTTGCATCATCGTTGCGTCGTATGGTTTATTGAATACGATTAAAAATTCCCGCCCACCTTCTGCAAGTGATGCTGTACCGTTCGTTGGGCCAAATCTGCCATCTACCCAGCATCCAGCTACATTATTTTCAGAGAAACCAACTGCGAGCTGAACTGGTGTTGTAATACCAGCTTCAGGATCATAACGAAAAGCTCTGAATGGCACAACTGCTGTATCGCAATAACCCCACGACGAGGTTGTATAGGTGGTACGACCGTATGGAGGATCAGTATAACGGGGATCAGCTTTAGCGTTTTGTCCAGCACGGACATACCTATAAGCCATTCTTTGTGCCGGAGAGACTGTTTCGTCAAATACGATAATTACATTTTTCATATCCGCAGCTTTCGCACGCGATGTAGATACACCACCAAATATACCACTACCACCTTCACCAACCCAATAAGGACCAGTTAAGCCGGAAGTTGTTGTCATTCCTCCGTGAATTCGTACACTGTCGCTTTTTGCAATTTCACCGATCCTTTTAAAATCTTTTACTTCACTTGGCGGACCGGCAACTTCCCAGAATATACCATCGATTATAGGATATTCATAGATGTTGCCACCAAGTGCCGCACCTAAATTTTTAAATGGACCATGAACAACATTATTCGATAAATTTTTAAGTGACCATTGCATTTTAGTTGGATTCGTCGGGATTGGAGTAAAACTAACTTCGTACTCTGCACCAGTTGTTACCTTTGGATTTATAATCAAAGCATTCACAAAACCATCATTAAATGCACCGACACTTGTTGCGGGAGCTAACTTACCATGTACACCGGTATATTTAACACCAACACCAGATTGTGGACGCACCGTTAATACAGTTGGTTCTGACTCTAATGAAGTCGGTAAATAACCTGTTACTGTAGAATAACTATATGCAGTCACTACAAGATAATATTCTTGCCCATTATAAATCTTGTCAATATCTTTAACATAGTCACGTGTAAAATTGAAATTTCTGGTAATTCCACTGTTTGTTCCAAATTGAATTGGTTTTAAAAGTATTTGACCGGACGCAACATCAAAATCTTCGTTAAGTATTACAGTTGGATCTGTTGTCAAATCGTATGTTGCAATCCGCTTACCTTCTGATAATGAAGAAGAGCGGCTTGGTAATTGATAAACATTGTAACCCTCAAATTTATATCCACCCGGAAAGTTTACAGGAATTTCTGTAGAATTTACAGCAGTTTGGTCACTACCCCATTCTAATATAACCTGACCATCTAATTCTGCTACCGTAACTTTTGGAGCTTTTGGCGGTTTTGGAACTACGAATAATGCGTTATAAGTGTTTTGTACAAATCTATCGTTAAATTTCATAACAGATACACTTGATAAGCGATCTGAACCAAGACCAGCTACTGTACCAACAACGATTTCTTGGATATCACCGGGATTCAACCTGAACGGACCACTATTTAACACAATACGTCTGTCGCCAGGGGCTAATGACCACGCCGTCCCCAACCCATCAATAAAACCGGATCTTGTTGTGGGCTCACCTGACAATGGGAATTTCGTTAAAGTCATTCCTGTCGGATGAGGATATAATCTCCAAGTGGCTGTAGATGCATCGGGTACAAAACCTTGCAACATTCTCCACCACCTCAAGCCACCTTCGCGAGTGAACGGTGGATCCGAGATACCAGAACCAGCAGAGAAATATGCAAATGATGTTAATGGGAGGTTCTTCTTTCCGTAAACTCTTCGTAAATTAAACACACCAGAATCGCTTGGTAAACCAGGAACTAATGGTCCTTGTAAGAAATCGTAACCCACCGCTGGTGGAGGTAATTTGAATTTATTGAATTCTGCATCGACTGGTAAGCCATTGTAGACAAATCCAAGACTTAATACTGAGTCAGTACCACAGAGGTCGTCACCAAAGGCACCTAAATCGGGATCTGACCATTGAGCGATGAACATACTATCGATATAGAATGAGCCCTTTGTACCGCCGCCGATATCAACACCACCTTTGTTTGTAAATTTAATTTTTTTAAAGTACAAATTTCCCATTGCATCGGTTCGTTTGTAACCCCAGAGAGTAATTTGAGCTTCTAAACCCAAAGGTTCTGAACCGAATAAGCCGAGTGTTGCACTTCTATCTAAATCATTTATTACTGTCCAGATAACTTGATCTGCAGGAGAATTTGGGTCGGCACCAGCTAAACCTGGTTCATCGTAATTATGGGCAATAAGTGAATCAACCGTAAAATTAGTAGAGAACGCAGGTGGTTTTTGATATCCTGCAATTCCATTTCGCTCGATATAAGGTGCGCCATAAGCTACAGGCCATTCGTTCCAATCGAGGGCGTATTGAGCAGTAATTGCAGCCATCTGTGCAGATGACACATTGTCTATTGGAATTTCGTATGATTCGGCGGCATCTCGTTTTAATTCTTCTACTTTCATCGTAAAATAGTCTCTCCGAATTCTGTAAATTCTAACATCTGCAGCAGCAGGATCAGCAGCAACTGCTGTTGCACCGGAACCGATAATCCGACCTGCACGGGTACCAATATTATAGGTTTGGCCACCGATTCTTATAGGTTCAGCATGAATTGGAGCAGGTTGAGTTAAAGCCTCATCTAAGAATGCCTTACCCCCCCAAACAAAGCCGTCTTGATAAATTACCCATTTTGTACCTCTTGGGAAGTAAGCGCCATCGTCGGCAGTTGGTGAGTGATTTTGTTGCCCGTCAGCTCGCATCCATGTCCAAATATTATTGATATTTAATATTTGCCAGACAGGAGTTCCAGTTCCTTTTTGGAACGATTGATTATAATGGTTTGTAGCTTTATTTGGATCCTCAGCGCTGAAGACTAAATTCCCAATAGATACTACAAGTGCCATTAATAATATGAATGCTTTAAATTTATATTTTTCCATATTTATATTCCTTCTATTATCTGATTGTTAAAATAAATTATAATTCGACCTTAACACCGACACGAACTTGGCGCGGAGCAGTATACATATCGTTGGCTGTTGCAGTTACATACGCCCATCGATTCTGAGAATTAATGGCCTTATAGAATTCAGTATAATTTGGAATGTCTTTAAAGGATGCAGCTAGTGTACTGCTTAGCCAGCCATCGTCTTGGGCAGTTCCGGTAGAAGGATAAACATTAATTATATTTTGAGTATTGAGCAGGTTCAAAACATTCAAATAAAATTCTATACCGAAATCTTGCACCCTAACCATCTTACTTATGCTAAGGTCAATGTTAAAGAACCAAGGTGTTGTTGAACTGTTCAAAGGCTCAACTGGGAAGCTTGACCGAGCGTCTATTAATGGTCGGATACCAACGTTCCACGGATTTGCTTGACCTAATTCAGCTGGTTCCTTTGTCTTTGTATAATTATGACCACTGTTAAATGTTAGGACGGCATTAACTCCCAATTCTTCTAAGATTGGTCCGCCATCATTTTTACCAAATCGATAATCCAACAACAGAGAACCACGATGAGTTTGATTAAAGTCTAATGGATTAATGAAATTGGTTGGTCGTCCGATATTTTGTTCGACTGCACCAAATGACGATTGTGAATTTGAACCAGTACCACGAGCATCAGAGAGAGTATAGTTTAATTTTGCAGCCAAACGAGCTGTTCTTCGTAATTCAAGAGTTAACTCCAATCCTTTTACGGTTCCAAAATCTTCATTTAAGTAAGCTGTGAAAAGTTTGTTTCCGGCTGCGTTTACATAGCTACGGACTTGAAGTTGATCTTTTAAATCTTTATAGAAACCGCTTATCGTAAATGCAAAATTGTCGGTTAACGATTGCCTGAATCCCATTTCGTATTGTGTTGTTCTTTCGGGTTTCATTAACAATCCGACTGGAGTTAAGAAAGCATTACCACGTGTAATTTCGCTCACGGTACGGCTGAGTGTAGTATTACCAACGTATAATTGATTTAATGAAGGCATTTGAGCATACTTCCCGTACATTGCATAAAATACTGTATTATTTGTAACTGGGAATGAGAAGCTGAACCGTGGTAATAATAAATTGAAAGGATCGGCTTCGACCAATTTATCTTCATCGATAACATCGAGTGAATTATTCATGTCTGGATTCAATGGATCTTTGAAGGTTTTTGTTTTTGTATCAAAATGTTCGAAACGAACACCGAGGTTCAATATTAAATCTTGGTATTCAAATTTATTTTGAACATAAGCAGATATAAATAAAGGTTTGCGTGGTGCATCGAGTCCTTCATCGGTTTCTTTACCATCGACATCATAACCATAGTGGTTAATATTGCCAGCGGCAGTTTTCGCCAATAAAACTCGCCGGGTTTGTTCATCCGGGAAGACTTGTGGAGTTTTTCCATCGGCACCGTATAAGAATATCATTGCTCCGGAAATATTATTAATTGTATAACTTCTTGTAGTCCACATATCGGCACGGGCACCAGCTTTAAGTTCCCAATTTGTCCCTAACTGAGATGTAATATCACCGGAAATTCCGATTGAAGACTGTTTATTTTTTGTATAAATGTTATTTGGAGCATTTTCATGATTGAACTCAAATCCTTTTATTACAGAATATGGTAGAGGACCTTGATATTTTCGTCTAAAACCAGTATAACCTTTATCGGCATTCGCTGCACTATCTGCATATAATTGCCAATCATCTCCAAAGTCAGGATCAACTCTCTTAAAGAATCTCTTCTGATAATTCACAGCTAGTTCGTAGAAGGTTTTTGGACTCAACAAATGGTTGAAACGGAGATTGGCAAAACCAGTATTTGTATAATCGATCCTATCCCGTTTATTATTGAATGTTCGTTGGAGCGCAACGGGCCAACGAGCATCAAATGGACTCTTATCAGCTTGATAGCTTCCAGTAAAACGGAATTTGTATGGATTCAAATCATATAAAAGAGTCCCTTGACCTATATAACTTCGTAAGTAATTACCTGGTATATAATTCTTTTTGAATGCTACCTTTCCGGGTAATGATTGACCTGCTCCTCTTGAATCGGAGATATCAGTTACTAGGTTATCGAATTCAAATGGAAAAATTACTCGTTGGTCTCTATTTCTTATGTAGTTGTATTGACCAGCTAAGAAAAATTTTAAATTTTTCATGACTGGACCACCAATCGTCAATACTGAATTTGTGAATCCAAATGATGAGCCTCCAAAATAAGTTGTACCAGGAGTTACAAAATTATCAGTTTGAAAATCAAATGTTCCTTTAAATTTTTCGACCCCGGTTCTAATTGTTGTTCTTGCGATGGCGGAATTTGAACCTCCATATTCTGCTGTATAACCACCAGCTTGAAGTTGTAATTCTTCAACAGCTTCTTGTATCACGGTTACTGTTTGGCGATTTGTAATTGGATTTGTTACAGCAGCACCATCAATAAAGTAAGATACTTCCCCTGCCCTTCCACCGCGGACGTATAAATTACCATCTTGGCGGACGACACCAGCTTCGAGAGCTAATATGTTTTCAAGCCCGCGAATAGGAAGATTCTCTATATCTTCCTGGGTTGCCAAACGAACAGTGTTAGTAGTGTTGCGTTGAACTAAAGGACGTTCAGCAACGATTTCGACTGCCTCGACTTGAACGGCTTCGCTCGTAATGCGAAAATCTTGTGTCGTTGTCATGTTCGATGAAACACGAACATTCGAGAGGACATACGGTGCATAACCAATATAAGTAACCCGTAAAGTGTAAGTTCCGGGTGGAATACTTAATATAATGTACTCACCATCAATATCAGTAGCAGCACCTATTGTTGTACCATCAAGTGTAATTGATGCACCAATCAAAGCTTCACCGGTAGATATATCTGTTATTTTCCCTCGCAGTTTACCGTCCTGTGCTAATAAAACCGCAGGCAGTAACAAGACAACTGTGAACAATAATAGTAATCTACGTTTCATAATTTTACCTCCTATTTTAAGGTTGTTAATAAATGAAATTATTTGATTTGAAAATGATACGATAAGATGTGTGTTAAAAAAAGTTAGAACAAAACCTCATAAATCTCTCCTATGTTGTTGTTATATTGTTTAAAACTCATAACTTCCGTTGCAAAGATAATAAATATCTTCAATTATGTCAAGGATTTTATTAAAAAAATAACATATTTATTAAAATAATTTAACCCCTATATTTCATTATTTAAGCAGAATCATCTTCTTAATATGAGTCGTAACCAACGTATTTTTACTTTTTATCATTATTCTATAGAAATAGATGCCGGAACAAAATTTGCTACCATCCCAAGACACCGTGTGCTTACCGGCGGACAGCTCCTTTTTCAATATTACATCTACCTCACGTCCTAAAATGTCTAAAACGGATAACGTTATATAACCCCGTTCTGGAATTTGAAAGTTAATTTGGGTTGTTGGATTAAACGGATTGGGAAAATTTTGTGATATATAAAATTTATCCGGTACTGTTGCAGTCTCGTCTGCTGATACCATACTTTCATCAATTACCAAATGCTGATTCGTAGCTACATTAGCTAATTTATAAATTCCACCCGAAGGGAATCTTATAATTAGAGAATCAATCGTCGCTACTGTTCCAAATCCAAAGAACTGAGTATAACTGTTTTGCGACATACAACCTGTTCCACCGCTGATTTCTCGTATCTGTTTTAATCCCCCTGTGATAGCTGTAATTTTAGCTCCAATAGCATTTCGATTCGACACAGTTCCAGTTACAGAAATTTTTAACCATCTGTTTACTGAACCAGCATGCCGATAAAGAACATTAGAAATTGTAGCTGAACTACTACCTAAATAAATGTCAGGAAAGCCATCGTTGTTGAAATCTAAAACCGATGCACTTATAGTAGATGCACTTGTTGATACTCCCATTCGACCGGCAATTTCAGTGAATGTTCCATTGCCTAAATTTTTATAGAGTCGATTAGGTCCAATGCGGGCAATATATAAATCTAAGTATCCATCTAAATCATAATCTATAAAAACTGGTGAATAGTTAATACCGCCATCCTGAATATCGGCAGATAATGCAACATTGGTAAATGTACCATCTTTGTTGTTTTTATATAATCTGTTTTCTCCACCTTCATTACAGACTGCGAGGTCAAGGAAACCATCGTTATCGAAATCGCCCCATGCTGCACCTGATCCAACTAAATTATTACCCACGCCGGCGATTGCTGTCATATCGATAAATGTACCATCACCGTTGTTCTTCCACAGTGCGCTCGGTTTAGTTTCTTCTCTGGTTACTATATAAAGATCGAGAAAACCGTCATTATTATAATCACCCCAAGTGGCAGAATTTCCCCTGGCTTGATAATTGATACCGCAAATTGTATCAAGTGTAAAAGTTCCATCTCCATTATTTTTATAGAGACGACTTTTATTTATATCATGAGTGATGAAAACATCTATGTAGCCATCGTTATTATAATCGGCGAATGCGGCACCCATCGATTTATCGGCATAACTTAGATCGTTTGTCGTTTGGTTAGTAAATGTACCATTACCGTTATTTTTATAAAGTTTGTTTTTCTTTGTTAAAATAATTGTGTTATAAGTTGTAACATATAGGTCGTTCAACCCGTCGTTATCGTAGTCGGCCCAAATGCCAGAGCGGTTGATATCAGCGTCTGCAACTCCAGCAGTAACTGCTGTATTTGTGAACGTACCGTTGTGATTGTTTTTGTACAGGCGGTTTGCTGTGCGGTTAGCAACATAGATATCTGTCCAGCCGTCGTTATCATAATCGACTGCAGATACACCATAACTTTCGCTCGAATCAGAAACACCAGCTGTAATCGTTACATTTGTAAATGCTGGGGCTACAGTTACAGTATCCCACACCGAAATATTTGCCAATATTAAAGTATCTACTTTTCTGATATTTCCAACAATAACTCCCGTGGTCAAGTTCGAATAATCTCTGCTATTTGGAGTAGAATATCCATCAAATATTCGGTTTGGATTATTAGAACCTCCAGACCCTGGATATGGATCGCCAGTATCGCCTCTATTAGTTTTAAGGTTTAGATGCCTCATCCCATCTGATTGTTCTAAATCAACCTTATATCTATTCGGATTGTTTTGAGATGCGATTGTGTTGTCAACGTGGAAGATTAATAAACCACTTTCGAGTAACGAAATATCGAATCCGGTTTTTTGCCTATTTTCAATTAAGAAATATTGTTGTCCTGGTACACCGTTTCTCCATAATTTATAAATTTGCTGCGTCCACTCCACAGGTTGTAAAACTTGGTTATCTAAATTTGAAGTAACTACCGTAGGTACCACCCAACCCATTCGTTCTTTACACCACGCTGACATGTGAGAAGGTTTTGCAGAGTTTCTTTGGTCACCACCATAACTTCCTGAAGCCATTAAGCACCAGCCGCCAATCCCTTCACCTTGACCCGAAACATCATATAGATCCGGAATATTAAATATATGTCCTAGCTCATGAGCAAATACACCTATAGTTTGGATAGCACCACCAGTATTACTACTCCCCAGCATTTCAGGTTGAATCGCATAAGGACCATCCACGATAACTCGTTTTCCATTCGGTAATGTATCGTTGCTATAAAATTTGCCATACGTTCCACTAAAATCCGAACGATGCGACCAAATGTTTGGAGCACCGGCTTCTGCACCTCCACCGGTGTGTATAACCACTAAGAAGGGGACATGTCCGTTTCCATTTGCATCAATCGTTTGAACATATTTACTAAAATCTACGTGAATATCACTTGATTGAAGAAGTTCCCAAACGAATTTTCTTCCTCCTGCTGAGGAACCTGGACTGTAATTAGCAACAGGACCTAACACCGGTGACCAATTTTCACAATAACCAGAGAGTTCCATATTACCATAAGATACTTCTCGATAATAATCTGTAACAGTTCCAGTGGGGTTTGGACCATCCCATAAAACAGCTTGAAATTGTGCTCGAGTATAAACTGGCAGTAAATCAGTATAATAACCGAGTAATGTAGGAGCATAAATTGAATCAACGAATATTTCTCTTCGTGTATAAAGATATTCTGGATTTTCTTGCAGTATTTTATACCTTGCCTCTATCCGGTCTGCCCAATACCCAGTACGATAGTCTTTTTGTATTTCTTGAAATTCTTTGATCACTTGAGGCGAAGGTTTAACACCTGGTCGAGGGGGTTGAATTGCGGACAATTCACTAATAAAGATAAAAAGTAAAATTAAACTAAGAATTGACGACGGTTTCATTTTATCACCTTCATTTTTTTATAAATACATTCTTCGATTGATTTATTTTTCTACAACAGTTTACTATAATTAATATAATCACAGTCAATATTATAATCAAGGTTTTTTAGAGCAGTTATCGGATAGGTATCTTTTTTTTAGTTTCTGTTATGTTTATTCCTAACATCATTCTTTTGATATTGTAAGCATTCATCAATTGTATATCAATGCCCTCATCATATTCAACATTTTCGTTATTATCAATAAAAGTTACACACGGTTTATCCTTAAAAGTACCTTGAAAAATCCTACTAAAATAACCAGAGGATTAATACCAAAATCAGCTCCATTGATATATATGTATCCTGAATTTGAAAATGTATAACAGGCAGCCGAGTTGTCTGAAAAATATTCTAAATCAGGATCAGCCCAAATGCTAAATACACTGAATCAAGCAAACGCTGAGTTTCTTTTTTCACAATTCTGTATCTTACAATAAAAATTTTTCCACTGTGTGGTTCAGGGAAGCTGTAATTAAATACTGTTTTTTTTTGTTTATCCGTTGTGGCACTACATCAGTCTATCTCCTCTGATCTGGTGGAACGCCATCATTATAAACGCACCACCCTATCACATTCCCTGGTAGGTCAGGTTTATCCCGAAAAATATATTTGAGAAATCATTTTAAAGTTAGCTCACCGTAAGCTATTGATACAAAACAAATTAAGGACACTATTACTAAGAACATTCAAAAAAGTGAATAACTATTTTATTACAAACCATCAGGCATTAATAAATTGTTGGAAGTAACCATTTTCTAATGCATTTTTCGGGATAAAGGTTCTTATAAAAAAAAGTGTAGGTTGAGTAAAAAACTCAACCTACACAATAAATCTCCACACCGTAAGAGGCGTGGCATCCTGCCCGACAAACCGGCAGATTAGACATTTACACGCTTTTATTAATCAACAAATATCTTTATTGTGAACACGTGATTAGGGGTTGGAAAATCTTTGATATCTCTATATGCATAATCAAAAACCAAACCGATACCTTCAATAAATTTATAATCAACCCCAGCACCAAATGTTAAACCGTATATAGATTTATCAACATTCTTTACAATGGTATTATAACCTCCACGTAAGAAGAATGAATTCATGAAGCCGTATTCTAAACCAAGTTTTAGTTCGTCTTCGTATGTATTGTTATTTGTGAACGTTGAACCGATAATTAATTTGTTCTGTTCGTTAAGTGCATAATCATATGCAATGCTCAAAGAAAAATAACTTGGAATCTGGAATGGTTCAGTCGCAGCTTCATAAACACCAGGTACTGTTCCGGGTTGACTATTAGGAATAGGTGTTTTTACCTGTAAATCAGTGCCTTGGTATCTCATATTTGTTCCAATATTTTTTACTACAGCGCCGAGGGAGAAGTTTTGTCTAAATCGATATTGTACACCAAAATCAATTGCGAAACCGTTTGCATTAACACTCATAATGGTTTCATTAATAAATTTTGTATTTATTCCGATCGTAACCCTATCATTTATCATTTTGGAATAAGATAAGCCAGCAATATAATATTGTGGTGAATAATTAGCTCCAATTCCATCTGGACTGTCAAAAGTGGTAATGGGGATATCTCCAAAATCTAGAGTCTTGAAACTAAGAGCAAATGTCCCCAAATTTTCGATACTCGTTCCAACTGCAATATACGAAATATTAATGTCGGCTATATATGACATATAACTGAACATCCCTTCAGTCCGCTTCACGTAATCCAAACCAGCTGGATTATAATATATTGCTTCCATTCCTGAAATATTCGATAAAAATGCTCCACCAGTTGCAATTCCCCTTGCTCCTACGGGAATCAGCAATTGTTCCGCACCAGATGTACCTTTTCTCGATACGTCTCCTGCCATCAACAAGGTAGAGAATATTACCGATAATATTAAGACTGTTATAAATTTTCTCATATTCATTATTCTCCTATTTTTAAAATATTCTAAAGTGCGGCAGTAAAAAACACTGCCGCACACTATTAAATTAATACCGTTGAATTTGTTTTTGTGGCATAATTACAGCGAACTTCAATATTTTCGACCCATATTCAGGCGATGTTACTATCGCAAGATACATACCTGAGGCAACTCTTAAACCTTCCTCATTTTGTAGATCCCATCGCAAGAAGGGTGAACTGGGTTGAGTTTTGGTTAGCGTTCTTAATAATATACCAGATAATGTATATATTTTTATATTTACATCGACAGGTAAATTTGAGAAAGTTACAAAAGGTTCGTCAGAGTTTGTATTCTCAAAACTCGTTGCTGGATTATATGCAAATAACGGATTCGGGAATACGTTTACTTTATCGAACAACGACTTTTTCTGTTCAGTTGTTAATTCACCTCTTGCAAGTGTTTTAAATGTAAATATATCTGAACTTGTATAGGGATATGAAGTTAGAGGGATAGTAAATATATCACCACTTTGATACATCGATGTGTCAGTAAGTCTAAAGAATCCAACTACATACATAGCATTATACCATTGTGATTTTACTATTGCCATTTTCGAACTTGGAATTACGGTTGAATCGGGAAGGCGGTATCCATTTGGATTTCTGTTAATAACATCAGAAAATACCTTATTTGGTGCCGCAGGAGTTATATCTGTATACATATATTCAATCTGATTTCCCGTTGGGTCGTAAGGAGCATCAAAAATGATAATTTGTTCATTATTTCTTAACGAATCTCCTGGAGTCCATACTCCATCAGGTCTTCCTCCATAAAAACGACTCATTTCGATAAAACCAACAGCTAATTGTCGTTCTTCTTTGAACCTATTATCTTTAACCCAGGCTGTAAATGGTACATCTACAAACCCTTCTCCGAGTTTACCAACAAAACCTCTTCCGTTTGTCGAGCTACCACCTAAAGTATCAGCAGCAGTTACACCAGCAGCATAAACATACGAAGATCTACGAGCTAAGAAATTAATTCCAATAAATCCGTTTAAGTACCGGTAAGCTTTCCCTCCTGTTCCGAAACGTATTTCTACTGTTCGAGCCTTATCAAAAGTAATGGCTGATGAGCGAGCGGAATTATTATTAAAGATAGTTATAGGTTTGCCTTGTGGAATATCAGTCCCTACATAAAATACACCAGTTCCACTAGCGTCTGAAAAACTCTTATACCACTTATTAGTTGTGGGAGTATAAGTAGTTTTTGTATATCCGATCTCGGGAGAAACTGGTTTTACTTTCAGAACAAAGCCATCGGTTACTAAGCCGGCAATTTTTGTTGTATCGAAATCATAATTTTTACTAGAATCAATCAGAACCGTATTTGTAGAGACATTTTTCAGTTTCCAGAAAGTAGAATATGTTGCCGATTGCTCATCTTTGAAAAATTCTACACTATATTCGTTACCTGTAAGGGAATCATTATATACCGGCAAGAATTTAACCTCTCCTTGTGATGCACCACCTGCAATTTGTCCACTACCAGGTAAAGCTGATGGTGCATACATATCATTATCAAATACAACCCTTATGATCTGAGTTTCAAACTCTTCAAATCCACCACCTGTCAAATCTACATAATCACCTGGAGGACCATATGTTCGTGTAGATTTATTCACAATGACTCTGTGATTTAAGAAATAAGCAGTAATCGCAAAATAATATTCTTTACCTTTGATTAGCGGAGACCCTGTAAAAGGATCTTTATCAATTCTAAATCGGATTCTTCCTGTTTTAGGATCACCATACACTGTTGGTGACAGTTTATCCAACTCCGTACCTTCAGATCTTATTAAATCCTCTCCTCCGTTAGATAATTTTGTATAAATATTATTTATAAAATTATTCATATCGTAGTTTGCAATTTCTTTGGCAGTTACAACACCCGCAATACTAGTTTGTTTTGTATTTGTTCTATATGCAGTTACGTAATAACCTTCAAACCTTCTGTCAATATCCAATACCGTATCAACAGCACGATATTTAACATATTTATCAGTATTCCAAACAATATCAATAAAATTCTTTCCGGTTTTTGTTAAATATTCAATAGGTGGGGGTGGGGGTGGTGATGGAAAATTTAGATCGAATATTTTTTGAGCTACTATATCGAATTCTTTTGCTTTTGTAATGCTGTTTAATGCATTTGTACCTCTTCCAACCACGTAAGCAACAACAATATCAACAGGTTTCCCTTTTTCTAATCGAAATGGTCCTGTGTTGGACATCTGTCTCTGGTCTATAGGTACACTATTTATCCAACCTATATCTTGTACCGGATTGCCTGAGTACCAGAATTTATTATTAATTGTATTACAATCGATTCCACCTTTTACAGTTCCGAACGCCCAAGTACACGGATTAAGTGGGTCTCCGTTCTTATCTCTTCCAAGCATATAATTTCTTGCCTCATACCTTGTTGCTGGGTCGCCTAATGTAGCATGGCTCTGCATGTAATGAACGAACGAAGATAAACCCATATTCTTCGCACCAGGATGTAGAGCGATACCGCGAACTTGTCCCTGAACATTATGAGCAGTATCGTTCGCTACATCAACCCCCTCATCATAGACACCGTTACTATTATTGTCGATGAAAGTTACGCCGGGAATATAGGCAATCGGACCTTGGAAGAAATCAATAAGG
>JBBINX010000004.1:60599-64393 GCA_037443685.1 Ignavibacteriales bacterium | reverse complement strand
AGATAGTTGTCAAAGGAAAAACAACTTTTACCGATGTGAAGAAAATGCTCCTTATTAAATAATTCCATAAATAAAAGAAGGAGCCAAAATTATGAAACGCTTATTATTCATATTATTTTTTACTGCCGTCGTTATTCAATTATCGGCGGCAGGTCCGATTCGCATTTCAGTAAAGGATACTACGGTGTTGCGCGGGACAACATTCCTTTACGCAATTAGTGTAGATAGCAGTTTGAGCGGTTTAAATGTAACTTCTTATGAGATAGAGTTAAATTTCGACCCGAATGCAGTCCGCATTGAGAATGTTATATCCTCCGGCACACTCACCGCAAACTGGGGCACGCCAATGTTCAATGTAGTTGGCGGTCGCATTACAATTGCCGGTGCCGGGGCTGAACCGCTTAGCAATACAGGGGCTTTAATTTATTTGCGGATTTCTGCTGCATTGAATTTACCCCATAATGGAACCGGGATGTTATTTACTAAAGCTATGCTTAATGAAGGCAATCCGGCAACCATTGTCAGGAACGGGACAATCAACATTCAACCTCTTCCTATTATAACAGTCAACCCTGATGTAGCGTTGCTAACGGTTGGTGACAGTAATCAGTTCAGTGTCTTCGGTGGTGTTGCCCCATTTATTTGGTCTGTTACGAATCCATCTATTGCTACTATCGACAGTAATGGGCTATTAAAAGCTATCCGCCACGGTTATTGCAGAGTAATAGCGAGAGACCAAAACGGAACAATTGATACTTCGGGACAAATTGAAATTCGTGCATTCAAATTAACTATACGCGATACTACATTTATTCAGGGCAGGTCGTTTTTAATACCGGTTTACATTACTCCGCTGGACTCGGTGGATATTACTTCGGGTCAATTTTCAGTTTCGTTCAATCCGGATTTAGTAACAATAAATGGGACGACAGAAATTAAAAGCTTACTTCAGCAGTATGGTCCAACAACATTTCAAGTGACACCGGGGAAAATTACACTTTCATTTGCTGGTGTTTCGCGTTTAAGTGGTGTAGGAACACAGATACTTGTTTTTCTTAATTGTAGAGCATCAACTGTAAATATCGGCGGTACAGCCCTTACTATTTCCGATTTAGTTTTTAATGAAAATTTACTAGGTAATATTCGAAACGGAGACATAACAATACAAAACAGGTCTATCCTTTCAGTAAATCCGCAAACAGCTACATTAGTTGCTGGCGACTCGCTGCAATTTATTGCGACTGGAACTATACATCCACCGATAACTTGGATGGTCTCCGATACGTCGAAGGCAGACATGTCGAATACCGGATTATTAAAAGTAAAAAGAAGTGGCATCATAAAAGTATCTATAGAAGATTCTGTAGGAGCTATCGGCACAACCGGCGTTATAACCCTATACGACATTCGGGTAAGAGTTCAAGACGATTCAGCAGGTGTTGGAGGTTGGGCACACGTAGGATTACATATCGAACGTTACCCATCCGGTATCGGGTCTGCTCAACTTAAACTTAATTTCGACCCAAACTATCTTGAACCTCTCGCTGTAATTACAGCAGGAACTCTTAGTAGTGGTTGGTCGGCAACAGGTTTTATGGCTTCTCCCGGTTCATACTCTGTTGCTGCTGCTGGTAGTAACAATATAAATGTAGCCGGCACTTTACTGAAAGTTCGTTTTAAAGTTTTGCCAACAACACCGTTTGGGTCGTATTATGTAAATTTATCGGATGTAGTTTTTAATGAAGGGATACCATTGGGACTCACTCTTAACGGATCGGTGGTGGTTGACGGAAGAACTGATGTTGGCAACATTCCCGATGTTGTGCCCACTGAATATCTTCTCGGACAAAACTATCCAAACCCATTTAATCCATCAACATTTATTAAATATCAACTACCTGTCGAAAGTCATGTAATCATTAAGATTTATAATATGTTCGGTCAGGAAATAAGAACTTTAATTGATGAGATTGAGGATCCAGGGTATAAATCGAGGGAATTCATTGCCATAACTGACGACAACACACCACTTGCAAGTGGTGTGTATTTTTACCGATTTGAAGCAAGAAGTATAACCGATCTAAAACAGAACTTTACTGCGGTTGGGAAAATGTTGTTGCTTCGTTAGAACATAATTTGTTCATGTTACTAAAAAGCTAACTCTATCTGTTATCTAACAGATGGGTTGGCTTTTTATTAAAATTAAAAAATTACAGTTTCCACCCTTTGACACGATTTTTATCTACCAACGCATAAATTAAAATCTCCGCCCTGTTAACAAAATTTTGTGTCTTCTTGGTACTTTTAATCCAAATCATCTTTTGTTGTAATTTTTATATTTTTATAATCCCCTTCTATCAACTTTACTTTTCTTTCCAAATTCTCTACTAAGCTTGCATCGTCGGTGCCGTAGAATTTATCGCGAAAAGCTTTTTCGTAAGCTTCAACTATCAGATTAGTTTTAAAACCTTGAGGTGTTTGAACTGCATAAAGTAATCGCCGGTCGGGCGTTTCCATAAGAAAACCATTGCTATCAGAAAATTTTATTGTATCAGTCGGAGGAATACCGGGAACTGCGGCATCGAATTCTTTAGTTGCGTTTACAATATCAATAATCAATTTAGTTGAAACGAACGGACGAACTGCGTCGTGAATCAAAATAATATTCACAGAATATTTTGAGATTTCTTTAATACCGTTCCATACGGAATCCTGCCGATGCTCACCGCCAACCACAACGGATTTAACTTTTGTAAATTGGTTGTTATGAATTAAATTTTGTGTTTCGTTTACAAAATCAGGGTGCGATACAACGACTATGAAGTCGATTGCATCGCATACCTGAAATTTTTGAATTGTAAGCTGGAGTATCGGAATTCCATCAATTTCGAAAAATTGTTTAGGTTTATCGCCACCAAATCGTTTTCCTATCCCGCCGGCAGGAATTACGACTCCAGTTATAAGATTATTCATCGTCGAATAGTTAAAATTATAGTATAATCATTGCGTCGCCATAGCTATAAAACCGATACCCGTCTTTAATGGCTTTTTTGTATGCCTTGATAATAAAATTTTTATTAGAAAAAGCGGATACCATCATTAAAAGAGTTGATTCGGGAAGATGAAAGTTAGTAATCATTTTATCCACAACCTTAAAATTATATGGTGGGAAAATGAATTTATCAGTCCAACCCTTATTTACTTTCAGGAAACCTTCTGTAGTAACCGAAGATTCAAGAGCGCGAGCAGTGCTTGTACCACAGACAAAGACGTTCCCCTTATTATAGATAGCTTTGTTCACAATATTTACAGTAGTCTCACTTATTTCAAAGAACTCTGAATCCATTTTGTGTTTGGAGAGGTCTTCGGTTTCAACTTTGCGGAAAGTTCCAAGTCCGATATGAAGCGTTACGTAAGCAATTTTAACCCCTTTTTTTTGTATTGCTAAAAGAAGTCGCTTCGTAAAGTGAAGCCCGGCTGTAGGAGCTGCAACTGACCCGACGTTTTTCGAATATACGGTCTGATACATTTCCTTATCACTATCTTCCGATTCTCGCTTGATATAGTATGGCAACGGCATATACCCAATTCGTTCGAATACTTTATAAAGATCGCCGTTATAGATGAAACGTATGGTTCTGCCGCGTGATGTTGTATTATCAACGATTTCGCATAATAATTTCCCACCATCGAAATAAATTTTATTTCCGATTCGCACTTTACGTGCAGGATCGACGATAACGTCCCAAATATTGTCATCTTTATTTAATTCACGTAGAAGAAGCACTTCGATC
>JBBINX010000004.1:53128-60551 GCA_037443685.1 Ignavibacteriales bacterium | reverse complement strand
GAAAAACTTTAGTATCATTCAACACTAACACGTCGCCCTTTTGAAAGTATTCAACGATATCTGAAAATTTTCTATTTGTGATACTTTCATCTTCACGATTCAGTACCATTAGTCTCGACGAATCGCGCGGTTTAGCATGATACTTGGCGATTAAGTTACGCGGTAATGTGTATTGAAAGTCTGACAATTTCATTGTTAATATTTCCTTTCTGAGAAAGTTTGTACTTACTTTCTTTTCATTGATTTTGTTGATTTCTTTTTTTGGTGAGGACCGAATTTTAATGCGGCTCGCGCTGCAGCAACACGAGCGATAGGAACGCGGTAAGGTGAACAGCTCACATAATCTAATCCGATAGTATGGCAGAACTCTATCGAGCTTGGATCGCCTCCGTGTTCTCCACAGATACCAATTTTAAGATCAGGGTTAGTATCACGTCCCTTCTCCACAGCTATCTGCATTAAAATACCAACACCCGATTGGTCGATAGCTTCGAACGGATCCTTTGCATAGATTTCCTTTTCCACATACGGTATTAAGAATCTACCTGCATCGTCACGGCTTACACCTAAAGTTGTTTGGGTAAGGTCGTTTGTTCCAAAACTAAAGAATTCTGCAGCGCCGGCAATTTCGTCTGCGGTAATTGCACCTCGAGGAATTTCTATCATCGTCCCGACAAGATAATTTAACTTGACTTTATTTTCCGTAATCACTTCGTTGGCAACACGCCGAACAATTTCTTCCTGTATTTTTAATTCTTTAACGTGTCCGACCAAAGGTATCATTATTTCAGGTTTTACAGGAATACCGCGCTTCTGTACATTGACCGCAGCTTCGAATATTGCTCTCGCTTGCATTTCAGTAATCTCGGGATAGATGATACCTAATCGGCAACCCCGGAAACCGAGCATCGGATTGAATTCATGTAACGACTGTACGCGTTGATGAACTTTCTCGTAACTGATCTCCATTTGTGTAGCAAGTTCACGCTGTGCTTTTTCTTCGTGAGGTACGAACTCGTGTAGTGGCGGATCAATCGTACGGATTGTTACAGGTTTACCGTTCATCGCTTCGAAAATTCCCTCGAAATCAAGCCGTTGTAACGGTAGAAGATCTGCAAGGGCTTTCTTACGGTCTTCCAGAGTATCAGCCAAAATCATTTTACGCATAGGTCCGATTTTTCCTTCACCAAAAAACATATGCTCGGTACGGCAAAGCCCAATTCCCCCCGCTCCAAATGATACTGCAATTTCTGCCTGATCGGGTTGGTCGGCATTAGTCCTTACTCCGAGAGTTCGGTACTTATCTGCCCACTTCATTATCTTTTCGTATAGTTGATAAACCGGAGCGTCTTTCGGTGCAAGAGTTTTTTCGACCAAAACCTGTAAAACTTCTGAGGGTTTTGTATTAACTTGTCCAAGTATTACTTCGCCTGTTGTACCGTCGATAGAAATATAATCGCCTTCATTCACAACCTTATCCTTCACGGTCATTGTACGACTCGAATAATCGATATTCAATGCTGAACAACCAGCAACACACACTTTGCCCATCTGGCGAGCAACCAGAGCTGCGTGCGAAGTCATACCACCACGAGCTGTTAATATACCTTCGGAGGCGTCCATACCTTTAATATCTTCGGGAGATGTTTCGATTCTTACGAGAATAACTTTTTCGCCTCGTTTTTTCCATTCTTCTGCATCAGGTGCATTGAATACAACGCGACCACAAGCGGCACCAGGTCCGGCATTTAAACCAATAGCCAACAGATTACCAGCATTTATCGCATAATCTTTTTCAACCTTATCAAATATTGGACGTAATAGTTGATTTAACTGATCGGGTTCGATACGACGCAAAGCTTCCTTTTCGTCGATTAATTTCTCTGATACCATATCGACAGCAATTTTTATTGCCGCGAATGCTGTTCGCTTACCAACACGGCATTGAAGCATATACAATTTATTCTGTTGTATCGTAAACTCGATGTCTTGCATATCTTTATAGTGTTTCTCTAACACTTTCCGATATTTATCGAGTTGTTTATAAATAACAGGTTTGGCTTCTGCGAGTTTTGAAATGGGAAGAGGTGTGCGAGTACCGGCAACAACATCCTCGCCTTGTGCGTTCATCAAAAATTCGCCGTAAAAATAATTCTCTCCTGTTGCAGCGTCTCTTGTAAATGCAACGCCTGTTCCGGAATCTTCACCCATATTACCGAACACCATTGCTTGAATATTAACGGCAGTTCCCCAAGCTTCGGGAATAGAATACATTTTTCTGTAAGCTATCGCTCTCTCATTCATCCACGAGCTAAATACCGCACTGACAGCGCCCCAAAGTTGATCATATACATTTTCAGGAAAACCATGACCAGTTTTTTCCTTAATTGCTATCTTGAATTTTTCGACGAGGTCTTTCAAGTCATCAGCAGTTAAGTCAGTATCAAGCTTAACTCCTTTTGCGTGTTTTTTCTCGTCCAATATTACTTCGAATGGGTCGTGTTCATCTTTCGTTTGCGGTTTTAGACCGAGAACAACATCACCGTACATCGCTACGAAACGCCGGTATGAATCGTAAACAAAACGCGGATTGTTAGTCTTTTTGATTAATCCTTCAACAGTCGTGTCGTTCAACCCAAGATTTAGAATTGTATCCATCATACCGGGCATAGAAGCTCGGGCTCCGGAACGTACCGAAACCAAGAGTGGATTTTGGGAATCACCAAATTTGGCACCTAATTCTTTTTCGACTTTTTTCATAGCGAAAAGAACTTGTGCTTTTAGCTCTTTGGGATACTTTCTCTTATTTGAATAATAGTGCGTGCATACCTCTGTTGAAATAGTAAATCCGGGTGGAACAGGTAGTCCGATATTCACCATCTCCGCGAGGTTTGCACCTTTACCACCGAGAAAGTTTTTCATATCAGCTTTTCCTTCTGCTTTTTTACCGCCAAAATAATAAACGTATTTCTTTGACATCTTTTGTAATTCTCCTTTTATTAATTAATTATTTGTTATATTTGATAAACTTGATATTTTTTCGACCAACACACTTTCACCCGCGATGAAGCGAGTACTTATTTCAAGAAAGTACAATGGAAAACCAGCTAATTCATTTTTAAATTTTTCTAATCGAACACAATCTTTTTCTGTAGTAATGATGATATCTGCTTTTCTGCTATAATCATTCCTAATCAACTCCAAATCATTTAATCTATAATGATGATGATCTGGAAATATTCTTATATTCGTAACTTGAAATCCTAAATTTTTAAGATGGCTTTGGAAAGAACCTGGATTTCCGATTCCACAAAAAGCTGAACAATTTTTATTGTTGATGTGACCGAGATTGATTATTTCACTCTTATCGAACTTTACCAATTTCGTTGGCACGAACTGGATTTTTCCAGTCGACGTACATTGATACTTTGAAACATCAAATTTCGTATCATCATTCCACCTCGTAAATAATAAAACATCTGCACGTTTTAGTGACGATAACTGTTCACGCCTCATTCCTGCGGGCAACATATATTGTTGGTGCGGTGGTTTTGTTACATCGATCAACACTACATCTAAATCACGATGAATTCTTCGATGCTGAAAACCGTCGTCTAACAATATTACCTGCGGGTTGAATTTTTCCGCCACCAACTTTGCACCTCTATAACGGTTATCGTCCACTACCACAACAGTTTCTAGAAATTTAAATGCAATTTGATACGGTTCGTCGCCTGCATCATCTGGGTTTGCTTTTAGTGAACTCCCATCGGATACGATTAATGTGCCTTTTGAGCTACGTTTGTAACCACGGCTGATAACCGCCGCTTTAATATTTTTCTTTTTTAAAAAATTTAACAAGTACTCAATAACTGGAGTTTTACCCGTACCGCCAGCGGTTAAATTACCGATTGAGATTACGGGAACATTTACTTTATTCACTTTGAATACTCTTATGTCATAAAATAAATTTCTGATAAAGATGATAATTGAATACAAAAACGAAAAAGGAAGCAAGAATATTTTCCAGTAGGTATTCATATCTTAATTGCATTTAAAATATTTTCAGCAACCCGCTTTGCTGCACCTGGCGTTCCGAGTTTTTCGTACACCATTTTTAAATCCAGTCGTGTTCTAGTGGCTAAATCGGTGTCCGTTAAATATCTTTTTGCCTCAGCAGCAATCTTTTGGGCTTTAGCTTTATGTTGTATCAATTCAGGAACTATTGTTTTTCCTGATATAATATTTACAAGTCCGATATTTTTTATTTTTATTAAAACCCTGCCGAGTATATAAGTAAGCCACGATGTGTTATAAACAATTATCATCGGCGTTTGGTAAATAGCCGTTTCGAGGGTAGCAGTGCCTGACGTAACAATAGCGACATCGCAGTTCTTCATCAAATCGTGGGTTGCGTTCTGCAATAATTTAACCGAAGTTTCTGCATCTAAAAAAGATTTAATATAATCAGCTTCTAAAATCGAAGCGGCACCAATTGCTATTTGCGCACTCAATTCGGTTTCTAAAATGATGCCAGCTTGCAGCATTTGAGGGAAAATATTCTCAAGCTCCTGTTTACGACTGCCGGGGAAAAGTCCGATTATCGGCTTGGATTTATCGAAACCATACCGTTTACAAAACTCCGATTTTTCTTGTGTAGGTTCTGGAATATCCAATAACGGATGTCCGACAAACTCAACATCAATACCAGTTTTTTTGTATATATCAATCTCGAATGCGAATATCACAAACAATTTGTCTATGAATTGCTTAATTTTTTTAATTCTTCCCGAATTCCAAGCCCAAACTTGCGGACTGATATAGTAAAATATTTTTATTCCTAACTTGTGAGCTTTTTCCGCTAGACGCAAATTAAATCCGGGATAGTCAATCAACAATAAAATATCTGGACGTCTATATAATAACATTGCGTTGAGCGTCTTTTCTACAGAACGAATTGTCGGCAAATGTTTCAGAACTTCCCAGAATCCCATAACTGATAATTCTCTTACATGATAGATAATTTGCATTCCTTCTCGCTGCATCCGGTCGCCTCCAATGCCATAAATCTCAATAGCTGAGTTTCTTTGTTTCAGTTCCTTCACAACACCCGCACCGTGTAAATCACCAGAAGCTTCTCCGGTTATTATCATAACCCGCATTTCTTCCCTACCCAGATTATTATTATAATGAAAACAATTAAACCGATTGCTTGAAAAGTCCTATTCTCCGATTTGATTCCACGCTTCCAATCGAGTGTCGGTTGATACGCATCGCAGGAATTATATTTTTTGAATGATGGAAAAAATTTTGGAACGAATTTTTTATACCGTTGATATTCTGTACCGTATGTCTTTATTAAATATTCTTCTTCTAAACTTATAATCATCGTGTATTGAAATATGAAGTAAACAAGAGTGATAATGGGGAGCAGAGGAAACCCAGCCCACGACATTATACCGACACCTAGATACATACATATATTTCCGAGATAAAGAGGATTTCGTAGATAAGCAAATGGACCGCTTGTTACAAGCGCCGAACTGCCGACTGCACCGGTTGTGCGTGTTTCACTCCCGGCAATAGAAACTCCCCACAACCTAACAAATTCACCGATTGCCAAAATTATAAAACCACCGATGATGCTTAATAATGTAGGTTTTGCAAAAATTATCATCAATAGGATGAAAGGTATTGGTGTATAACTCCTGTATTTAAAAAGTATCTTTCTTATATCCATTTTTTAATTTGTATGTTTTCTTTAAACACATATCTGATTTAATTAACCAGCTAAAAGGATTTCCTTACGGTTAAATTCTGCTTGTTGGCGCTTTCGTATTCTTTTTTTATTCAAAATACCTTCTAACTTTTCAATGATATCTTCAAAATTTTTATAAAGGTTGTAAGAGATATTTTCTTTTTGACAATGTGTTTGAAGCTCATCTTTAGCAAAAACGATATCGGCAAATTTTACCGGACAAAAATCAGAATAACCTTCACCTATGTAAACAATTATATCATCATCGCCGGATAGTGTGAGTATATGATTCCGTTTGCAAGACGCACATCTGTCGCATTCTTCATCAGTATATGGAAATTCAATTTGAAGATCTATTCCATCAGCTTTCTCATTAAAAGTAATGCGATTAGAAAAATATGGCACTTTTTGCAACCCATTGTTTCCAAGAATACGTTGGATGTAATAATCTATTCCATCACTTACAATAAAATAATTTACCTGTCTTTCGCCATCCTTATGTTGATTACAAAAAGCTATGAAGTCGATAAAAGTTTGATCAATTTTCTGTTGGTCAATAAATTCATCTACATCAGCCTTTGTTGAAATAACACAAGCATTAGCTTCGCGGGTAAAACATTCAACGGCATTTATTAAACCAGAACGGTAATCTTGAACTGCCTGAGTTGCAACTTTACCGCCGAATCTTTCGAAAAACAAATCGCCAACATCTCCTTGCGTAATTGTACCGTCGAAATCTACGAACACATTTATCATATCCTTTATACACCGCTAACTATTGTAGCTGATCTTACACGAGCTTCCTCGTTAAATCTGACGGTTACTATTTTTGAGATCCCTTCTTCTTCCATAGTTACACCATAGAGTGCGTGTGCGGCTTCCATCGTCCGTTTGTTGTGGGTAACAACTATAAACTGCGTGTTGTCGGAAAACTTGTGAAGTATCCTCGTGTACCTGTCGATATTCGAATCATCTAATGGAGCGTCAACCTCGTCGAGTATGCAGAATGGACTTGGTTTTACTAAATAAATTGCGAACAATAGCGCAATAGCGGTCAAAGTTTTTTCACCGCCGGAAAGGAGGTCTATCGAGGTCGGACGTTTGCCTCTTGGTTTTGCAATAATCTCGATTCCAGCTTCTAGTGGGTCAATCCCTTCTTCTAAACGTAAATCGCATTCGTCGCCTTCGTCGAATAGACTCTTAAAAGTCTTGATAAAATTATCACGGATTTGATCGAAAGTTTCATGGAATTTTCTCTGGGCAGTATTGTTAATTTCTTCAATAGTGCTTAATAGGGTTCGCTCGGCTTCAAGTAAGTCGTCCCGTTGTTGTGTTAGAAAATTCAACCGTTCACTTTCAGATTGAAATTCGTCGAACGCTGCAAAATTAATTGCGCCTAACATCCTGATTCGTTCTTTTATCTGACGAACTTCCTCACGCTTGGCGGCAAAATCAACCCACTCGCCTTCGGGATAAGTTTTGAGCCTTAACTCAAGCTCGAATTCATTCAGCGCCCGTTCTTTAAGATGCTGAATATTTGAATTTATTTCTGAAATTTTAATATCTACATCGTGGAGCAACTTTAAGTTTTCGTCGTGAATTCGGCGATCGTCTTTGATTTTTAATTCGACCGAATGTATAGCATTCCGTCTCTCGTTATATTCC
>JBBINX010000004.1:47645-53118 GCA_037443685.1 Ignavibacteriales bacterium | reverse complement strand
TCTTTCTTTTTAGATTCAATATCTCTCAGTATTGTTTTTAATGCTAGCAATTTTTCGTTATCCGCTTGAAGCTCAGTCGATATTCGCTCTACATCGTTTTTCGCTGCGTCAACTTCGTCTCTACGCTTCGAAAAAGTGGCTTCAATTCCACTAATTGTCGATCGAATACTAGTTAGTTCAAGGTTTGCGTTCCTTCGATCGCCTTGAATCGTAATAAGTTTTTTCTCGGCATCGTTTACCTTCTTTGAAAGTTCGCCCCACATCCGGTTCAGGTTTTCGAGTTCTGTGTTCACGGTCAAAATTTTCTCTTCTAGTTCGGATTTCGATTTTTCCATCGCTTCTAATTGAGGTGTGAGTAACTCAATTTCTTTCGAAAGCTCTGCTTTTTCTTCAGCGATTCCTACAACTTCTATATCTATCCTTTTCAAAGAATCGTGAGCGCGTTTTTTCTCGAATTCAACTTGGGCAATTTTCATTTCGATTGTGGTCATCTCACGTTCCAAACTCTTAACCTTGTCCGTAGCCGTTTTTATATCTATCTCATCCAGACTTTTAAGTTTTTGAATGTGTAAAGAATTTACTTTTTCAAGTTCTTGAAGAATTTTCGATTTATCCGATTCCAACTCTTCTATTTGATCTCTTAAACCTATCAAACCCCCTTCATCTTGTTGTTGACTCCCACCGCGTAAAGTGCCGCTGCTTGTCTTGATATTTCCATTCAACGCAACGTATTTTACACCGAGAATCGAATTTGGTATTGCAGTAATTTTATCTACTATTATTACATCATTCAATAGAAAGTTAATCAATTCACGATAAGGTTCTTTAACTTTTACAACCTGAGATGCCCAAGTCAACGAGCTGACAGATATGTTTTTAGTCCGACTTATTTTCGGAACTCTGTCCAAACAGAAAAATAATGCTTTCCCCTTGCCCTGTTTATCCAGTTCAGCAATAGCCGCATATCCGTCGGTTTCCTTTTCGACAATCAAGTAATTAGCCGCTTCACCCAATGCTGATTGGATTGCAATCCGATATTTTTCTTCTGTGTTGATTACTTCGGCAACTGTTATGTATTTAGTTTTAGTTTGAAAGCTCCCGGATAATAAAAACTTCGTTGCCTCGTCTCTACCTTCATATCCTTTTATTAACCCTGTCTGAAAATCGATCTTTGCTGTTATACGATGAATTTCATTTTTTAAATCAAGCTCTTGTTGCTGTATATTTTCAATTTCCAATTTGATCTGTTGAGCAGCAGAATTAATCTGTAGTAACTCCATTTCTTCCCGAACAAATTGCCCGTGTAATTCTTTATCTTTTACCGTCATCGATGCAACTTTTTCCGTGCAACTACTTACCTCCTGCTTAAAATACACAATATCTTCATTAATACTTGCAGCACGCCGACCGAGACCCTCAATCCTTTCTTCTAAAATATTTTTTTCACCGTTCTTCTGAACAAGCTCGTGGATTAAAGAAATTACCTCATCGTTGTATTTTTGAACTTCCAATTTCTTCTCTTCGAGAAAACTTTTAAGAGATTGAAATTCAGTGGCAGTGTGGTTATAATCATCTGTTGCATTTTCAACGTCAACAGTTAGGTTTTCGATTTGTTGAATAAGAATAGCTTTTCGTTCTTCTAACGCATCTTTTTGCAAAGATAGCTCTACTTTTTCTTTCTCGTATCGTTCTATATTTAACGTGAGTGAACTGCAGCGCTCATTACCGATAATTATCGATTCGTTCAATTCATGCTTGCCTGAAATTAAACCGGCTAATTCGGATTGAGTTTCTATCAGCTTTCCCTCGACTTCACTTATTGCGATTCTCATCCTGTCTAATAATTCTTCTTGTTCTGCAAGCTCGTTATCGATTTTATTTTTTGACAGAGTGATTCGTTCTAATCGTTCGCTCAATGGTTCTCTTTTCCCATGCAGATAAGCATATTCGCGCTCGAGTAAGTCGATTTCCAAAACACGAAGATTTTGAGAGATTTCGTTATATTGTTCAGCCCGCTTCGATTGCCGTTCTAGTGCGTTAACAGTTTTTTGAACTTCTTTTACAATATCATTGACACGTACTAAATCTTGTTGGACACTCTCTAATTTCCGGTATGCGGCTTTCCTACGGTGTTTGTATTTTGTTACACCGGCAGCTTCTTCAAACAACCGACGCCGTTCGTCTGTTTTATCGCTTAAGATCGTCTCGACCATTTTTAATTCGATAACAGAGTAAGCATCTGCCCCCATTCCTGTATCCATAAAAAGGTCGAGTATATCTTTGAGACGGCACGGAACTTTGTTGAGGAGGTATTCGCTTTCACCTGAGCGGTAAACGCGACGAGTGATTGTAACTTGAGAATAATCCGTTGGCAAAATACCTCTTGTGTTTTCGATAACCAACGATACTTCCGCCATACTTAAAGGTTTACGATGTTTAGTGCCGTTAAAGATTACGTCTTCCATCTTATCCGAGCGAAGTGTACTGTATCGTTGTTCGCCGAGCGCCCATCTTATCGCATCGACGATATTTGTCTTTCCACAACCGTTCGGACCTACAATTGCTGTAATACCTGAATCGAAATTGAGGTTTACCTCTTGTGCAAACGACTTAAATCCGAATATTTCTATTTTAGATAGATACATTTAATTGAAATTATCTTACCAAATAAGTGTGTTAGCTTCAAAAAGATATTTTAAATATATAGATGTTGAGTGGGAATAATCAAAATATCCGTAGATAATACCTGAAATAACCAATATCAAGATGATTCCAATTCCGTAAATTTTTCCCGGATTAACGTCATATATAATCGAGATACCTTTGAATAGGCGGTACAGCGACCATATTTTTACTAACAAAATTAACCCGATCGCAGGAAGAATATAAACGGGAGATTCCATAATACGAAACAATATCATACTGAGAGGAATTAAAATGATCATAGGAACTAACGACCATATTGTTATCGAAAAAGCGTGATACAAATATACTTTAACCCTTATAAATAAAGAGAAAAACTTTACTATGAGCGCTAAAAACATTATCAGTACAAAAATGATAACCGAAAAATATAATATATAGATTATTGGCTGCCAAACAAGTGTAATCATCCACTCTTTAATAGTATCCGATAAAAATTGACTCAATATATTATCAGCAAGAACGTTATACCGGTAATGTGAAATAATACTCGATGAAATAATTGCCAAAGTAATTGAGAATAATAAACAAAGCAAGACGCTGTGACTAATAGGAATTATTCTTTGGTCGCGAACATCTGCAAAAAAGTTATAATTGCGTGTGAGTGATCGGTTTATGTTTTCACGAAAACGACGATTACTATTGTAGAAGAATGCTAACGAGATGAGCACAAACAATCCTACCAGCACATAAATTACCGGAGCGCTCGAAGAATAATTGCCGACCGGTAAAGCAGAGACTTTTTCGTTGTTAAAAACATTTCTAATAACGTCGTAAACTACACGCCGCTCGCGGTCGTAGCTAACTATTCCCATCGTCATCAGATACGGGTCGCCTGATGGTGTTGAAAGCGAGGGTCTTTCAGTGTGCCAGTCGTTAAACGACCACAAAACTCCACCGACGAGTTTCAATTCTTTAATTACCTCGAATGCTTGCCAAGCATACCTCGCCTGTGCTTCCAGAGAAAATGGATCGCTATAACCGTTCCTGTTCGTAGGTTTAATTTCTTTACCGTATTTTCCAACTATTAATGCTTTGTCACGATAATTCTCTTTCCAAAAAGTCAATTCCTCACGAAACTTACTTATACTTCCGTCGACTCCTGCGAATGTGGAGATAGAAGTAATATCAACTTTATCCAAAATCTCTTTATAAAAATCTACTCGTATAAAACCGGAGGGAACAGACAAATAAATTGGGCGGTCGTCTAAATTTAAAATAGTTTTACGCAACGATTCAACATATTTCGATGTTACAGACAATGATTTTCGTGAAAATTCTATATCGCTTCCAATTCCCCAGGCGAGAACTGAAGGATGATTTCTATCGCGAAAGACCATCTCTTTGGCATACGTTTGCGCAAGGTCGGTGTAAAATTCTTTATCTAAAATTTCTGCAGGAACTTGAGTTACAGGAATTTCTTGCATCGCTAAAATTCCGTATCTATCGCATAAATTTAACATATATGGATGCGGTGGATGTAAGAAGCGTATTAGATTTGCACCTGTGGTTTTAATCATAGCAACGTCTTTTTCCATCGCTTCATAAGTCATCGCCGAACCGAAAAATGGGTGATCTTCGCACCACAACACGCCCTTAATTTGTAGAGGAGTATTATTAAAAAGAATTGTGCTTCCTTTAAATTTTACATCGTGTATTCCATAATTTAAAACATATTCATCAATCGGAAAAGTTTCTTTTCCTTCGACCCGAATGATATTGCATTTAATAATGTATAAATCTGGAAAATCGGGCGACCAAAGTTTCGGGTTTGATAGTGGAATATCAACGTTAATCTCTTTTTGCTTTTTAATAGCAACTTCGAAGGGGATGATTGCACTCCTACCCACCAGCGCATCGGATAATTTTTCGTACACTTCAACCGAGAAAGCAGTGAATGCATTTTTAGATTTTTCTGTGTCAGTTAAATTGAATCCCACATTTTCAATTGTAGTTTTCAGATTTATTTTTACATTCTTGTAGTCGGAAGATTTTTCGGATTTTAAATACAAATCGCTGATGAATATTTTGGGAGTGGCAAGAAGATAAATGTCTCTGAATATACCTCCATAGTTACGCCATCCACCGACTTGCTGTCTAAGCGGTAGAGTAGTGTTGACTGTTAAGAAGTTATTGACGGTAACTTTAATAACATTTTCGTGTCCTACAAGTAAAACGTTTTCCCGAATCGGAAGTGTAAACGAGGTATAACCTCCCATGTGTCTGCCAACAAAATTACCGTTAATATTAATTTCACTTTGATAATTGATTCCATAAACGACTAAAGAAAAATTATAACGGTCGAGCATATCGGCAGTAATCTCAAATTTTCTTTGAAATGTAACTTTCTCTTCATACGCATAAGCACTGGGAACAACAACATTTTTCCATTCTTCGTCTCTGTAATTATATAACCAATTACCTGATAAATCTACTTTAAGGCGTACAGGTGTATCGGCAAACATCCCAACGTCGATACCCCGAGGGGTGGGCTGTCCATTCTCGAAAAATTTTTTTTTCGTATCAAAAAGATTTGCTTGCGAGAATAAAAAGTTAAAATGTGCATTAAAAAGAAAAATTATTATCAAAAGCACAAATGTGCGATGGAATTTTCCCAATTTTTTAAATTTCCTTTTGGTATGAATAATTTCGAGGGATAATACTTAGAACCTTTATTAAAAGTGCTATATTCAGGTAAAATTTACTATTTCCGGGTTATAATATAATAAAAAATTGTTCGGAATGCAATAAATTTTATTAATATATAGAT
>JBBINX010000004.1:11023-47635 GCA_037443685.1 Ignavibacteriales bacterium | reverse complement strand
ACCTACAAAGCAGTCAATTTTGTCCCCGTTTTTCCTTTGCTTCTATAGTTGCTCCAATAATTGATGTAAAAGAATCTGATTTCAAGCAAGCACCGCCGACTAATGCACCATCAATATCCGATTGCGTGAGCAACTCATATGCGTTTTGTGCATTTACACTACCGCCATATTGAATAATTAGTTTTTCCGCAATTGCCCACGAGTATAGTTGCGATACTATTTTTCTAATTAATTTATGAACTTGATTTGCCTGCTCTTTAGTTGCAGTCTTTCCGGTTCCGATTGCCCAAACCGGTTCATAAGCAATTACAATTTTTTCAATCTCCTGCATCGTAAGTCCCGTGAGCACACTTTTAACTTGAGTTGCGATGATATTATCGGTCACTCCTGATTCACGTTCTTCGAGTGTCTCGCCAACACATATAATGGGAATCAGATCGTTTGCTAATGCCTGTTTAATTTTCAGGTTTATAAGTTCGTTACTCTCTTTAAAAAACTGGCGACGTTCGGAGTGTCCGAGTATCACATATTCACATCCGACAGCTTTAAGCATTTTTGCTGAAATCTCGCCGGTGTAAGCACCATCGTTTTGATGAAACATATTTTGCGCTCCAAGTTTAATCTGACTTCCTCTGATCAGCCCACTAGCAACTACGAGCGACACAAGAGACGGACAGATTACAATGTCAACACCCACTTTAACCGGAGAAGTTTCCAGACTTTGAATTCTTTCTTTTATCTCATTAACGAGAGTTACGGTTTCGTGAATGTCTTTGTTCATTTTCCAATTGCCAGCAATTAGTTTGTGTCTCATTTTAAGCCTTGCCTTGATGTTCGATATTCGATGTTTGATATTAGTTGTTAGTTAGTCGAAATGGCTCGTGTAACCTTTTGAGCCGCTTCTTGTAAACTTTGTGCAACAGCAAAGTTAAGACCCGAATTTTGTAAAATCACTGCCGCTTCTTCTGCATTCGTGCCTGCAAGACGAACGACAATCGGGATTGCAATATTAACTTTCTTTGCAGCTTCTACTACACCCGTTGCAACACGGTCGCAGCGAACGATTCCACCGAAGATATTTATTAAAACCGCTTTTACATTTTTATCAGCTAATATAATTTTAAAACCGTTTTCTACTGTTTCCGCATTTGCACCACCGCCAACATCGAGGAAGTTAGCCGGCTCGCCTCCTGCAAGTTTTATGATATCCATCGTTGCCATTGCAAGTCCAGCACCATTAACCATGCAGCCAACATTACCATCAAGTTTTATGTAGTTAAGGTTGTATTTCGATGCTTCGATTTCGAGTGGCTCTTCTTCATCTAGATCTCTTAACTCAAGAAGTTCAGAATGGCGGAAGATTGCATTATCATCAAAATTCATCTTTGCATCAAGCGCTAAAACTTTTCCGTCAGTAGTAATTACAAGCGGATTAATCTCTGCAAGCGATGCATCAGTCGCTTCGTATGCTTTGTATAGTGCGAGTAAAAACTTTACACCGTTTTTAAAAGCATCACCTTCTAATTTGAGAGCAAATGCTAACCTTCGTGCTTGAAAATCGCAAAAACCGATGGTCGGGTCGACCCATTCTTTAAAAATAAGTTCGGGAGTTTCAGCTGCAACCTTCTCTATCTCGACACCACCTTCGGTTGAAGCCATTACAACGTTTTGTGATTTTGTACGATCCAGTGTAATACCAACATACAATTCACGAGCGATGCTTATCCCTTGTTCAATTAATAATCTGTTTACTCTTCTACCTTCTGGACCTGTTTGGTGTGTTATGAGCTGCATACCCAAAATTTGTGAAGCAAGCTCGCGAACTTCGTCTAAGCTTTTAGCAATTTTCACACCGCCACCTTTACCCCTTCCACCCGCGTGGATTTGAGCTTTTACGACCCAGACGCCACCACCTATACTTTGAGCAACTCTGATTGCTTCGTCTACGCTGAAAGCAACTCCGCCTGCTGGAGTTGGAACATTAAATTTTCTTAGAATTTCTTTGCCTTGATATTCATGGATTTTCATTTCAATTTCCTTAATGTCGATAATTTAAACGGTTTAAATATAAATTAAATGGGATTGAATTGCAATTTGAGGAAGGTAGTTGAAATATGTGTTATTAGTGTAATTTGGAAATGTTATATTTGTGTAGGTACTGATCGACAAAACTCGTATTCTTAGAAACATCATAATTTTAAATCGAATTATTAATATGAAACAACACGAGCAAGTAATTGAAATAATGAGGAATAATGGTGGATATGCAACCTTGGGTTTTCTTAACAATAGCGTTGATGTTTTTAATCAATTATTAGCTGGGCTTAAATAATTGATGTGGTTTGATTAAACAATAGAGAGTTTCCATTTTCATTTTTTGAAGTTGAACATAAATCTGATATTCAAAACTCCTTTAAAAGTTTAATGATTTACAAGATTTCAAACGGAATTCTATTTCGTAAGTACATTAGCAAGAAGAAAAGAATTTGATATAAAAATTGGATATAGTGCTTTCAGAGAGATCAAGGGAAGAGTAAAATTTTTAGATTATGATTTTGTTTCCAATCTTCATACTAAAACTTATGAATTAGCATCAATTGGAAACTTATGAACACATTGCAGCACCAATACGATTTAATCTACACTTTTTTCAAAACCACGACTGAGCCATTTGATGATTTAGAATGGGATGGTGAGATTTTGAATGTCTGGTTAAATGAAAAATTAATTGAGCAATATAATTACAAAGACTTAAGAGAGCTGATTAACCAAATTTGACAAGGATATAATACGACAAATGTGTATTTAAATCCTCTTCGAAAACATAACCCACAGCATTTACTGTGGGTTATGTTTTTATCACGATTCCGATTTCTTGTTACGAATAAAAATTAGAAATCATAACTCTCCAATACTCATCTACTTGACTATTCACTTACTCTTTTTCTCAGCAATGGATTTTGCTTGTAAGAATAGTAGCAAATAATCCCTTCCGCCTGCTTTAGAATCGGTGCCGCTCATGTTAAAGCCACCGAACGGATGGACACCAACGAGCGCCCCCGTGCATTTGCGGTTCAGATACAGGTTGCCGCAGAAGAAATCTTCTTTTGCTTTTTCTAACCGCTTCCGGTTTTTTGAATACACCGCTCCTGTTAAACCATACTCGGTATTGTTAGCAATCTCAAGTGCATGGTCGTAATCTTTTGCTTTAATCACTGCGAGTACTGGTCCGAAAATTTCTTCCTGAGAAATCGTTCCCATCGGATCTACGTCGGCAATTATAGTCGGACGCAGGAAGAAGCCATCACCGCTTGCAACATCGCCACCAATAATCAATCTGCCCCCTTCTTTAATTGCAGTTTGTATGTACTCTAACATTTTTTCCATCGAACCTTTGTTGATAACCGGTCCCATAAAGTTAGATTGATCTTTCGCTCGTCCGATTGTAATTGTAGAAGCACGGGCTTTTAACAATTCGACCATCTTGTCGTAAACTTTTTCGACTATGATAGCACGCGAACATGCTGAACATTTCTGTCCCTGAAAACCAAATGCTGCTATAGTAATTCCTGCTGCTGCTTCGTCTAAGTTCGTAGTTTCGTCAACGATGATGGAATCCTTACCTCCCATTTCAGCTACAACGCGCTTGAGCCAGATTTGTCCGGGACGAACTTTAGCTGCTTCCACATTAATGTGAATGCCAACTTCTTTTGAACCTGTAAAAGCGATGAATCGAGTTTTCGGATGTGCAACAAGAGTATCGCCAACAGCGGCACCAGGTCCTGAAACAAAATTAATAACACCTGCGGGAAGTCCGGCTTCTTCCATTATTTCCATAAATTTGTAAGCAATGAGTGGTGAGTCGCTGGATGGTTTTAAGACGACAGTGTTTCCGCTAACGACTGCGCCGGTTGTCATCCCTGTGAGAATTGCGAGTGGAAAATTCCAAGGTGGAATTATAACGCCAACTCCGAGAGGGATATAAACAAGTTCATTTTTTTCGCCCTTGTATTGAACAATTGGTTGCTTACTTGCGTAACGTAGCATTTCGCGGGCATAGAATTCTAAAAAGTCAATTGCTTCAGCGGTGTCGCCGTCCGCTTCGGGCCAGGTTTTACCAACTTCGAGTATCATAGTTGCATTCAGGTCGAAGCGGCGTTTGCGCATTATCTTTGCTGCGCGGAATAAATAATCGGCACGCTTCTTGGGCGGGACGCGTTTCCACTCTTCAAATATTGCAAGGGCTACTTCCATTGCTCTGTTTGCGTCCTCCGCAGTTCCCTTTTGAAATGTTCCAATTATTTCAGTGGGATTAGAAGGATTAATAGAATTGAATTTGTTTTGTGTGTAAATTTTTTCACCACCGATAATAATCGGATATTCTTTGCCCAACCCGGCTTCAATTTTTTCGATTGCCAATTGTTGTTTGCGACGTGCCTCGGGTTTTGAGAAATCGGTGGACTTTTCGTTTTTAAAAGGTTTAATTGCCATATTGACCTCGTTGTTTATGTATTTTACTATTAAGATGTGGTTAATTTGGTATAAATATAAGAAAATGTTATAAATAATGCTATTTCATTGAAAAAATTTACCACTTCTGTTAAGGATTTTTATTACTGCAACAGTGAACGGGTGGTTATGTAGAAAATACTGAGTTTATCTTTCAATTATTTTGTTTTTCCAATTTTGATTAAATATTCATATCTTGTCTAACACAGTTTCAGGTTTGGCAACAAGATTAACAATTTGTTATATTTAGTCGATACTAATAAAAGAAGTTTATAATATGTCCTTAAAAATCTACAACACGCTTAGTCGTATAAGAGAAGAATTCAAACCGAACATAGAAGGTAGAGTCGGTATATATGTTTGCGGTCCGACTGTTTACGGACACTCACATATCGGTCACGCTAAAAGCTATATATCCTTCGACGTGATCGTCCGATATCTTCGATATTTAGGGTACCGTGTGTTGTATGTTCAAAACATAACCGATGTCGGTCATTTAACCGATGATGCTGACCATGGTGAGGATAAAATTGAAAAACAGTCACAACTTGATCGTGTTCACCCAATGGAGATTGCCCAGAAATATACGCAGAGCTATTTCGAGGACATGGATAAACTCGGTGTGCAACGTCCGAACATAAGTCCGATTGCAACAGGACATATAATTGAACAGATTGAAATTATCAAAACACTTCTCGAGAAAGGTTTTGCATACGAGATAAACGGTTCAGTTTATTTCGACGTGCGAAAGTTTCATGAGTATGGAAAACTTTCAGGTAGATCAATCGAGGATATGATTACCGGTTCACGAATTGATGTTCGTGATGATAAGATTCACCCGGCAGATTTTGCGCTTTGGAAAAAAACTGAACCAGGACACATAATGTATTGGGAAAGTCCGTGGGGCAAGGGTTTTCCCGGCTGGCATATCGAGTGTTCAGCTATGTCGATGAAGTACTTGGGTATTCCGCCGGAAGGTGGAATCGACATACATGGTGGCGGATTGGAAAACCAATTCCCACATCACGAATGCGAAATAGCTCAGAGTGAAGCAGCAACGGGTAAGCCGTTCGTGAAATATTGGATCCATAATAATATGGTAACGGTAAACGGACAAAAAATGGGGAAGTCGCTTGGCAATGTTATCAATTTGAAAGATGCTTTTAAAAAATACCATCCACTTGTTGTGCGATTTTTTATTTTACAAAGTCATTACCGCAGCACTCTCGATTTTAGCGATGAAGCATTAGAAGGTGCAGCCAAAGGATTAGAAAAAATACACAATACAATAAGAAATATCCAAGACGAGTTGAAGAAAGTAAAGGCAAAAGGTCTTCAGATTGATATCGACGGATTCAAAGGAAAATTTTTAGAGGCGATGGATGACGATTTCAACACACCACAAGCCATTGCAGTATTGTTTGATTTAAGCCGTGAAATAAATGCAATTTTGAATGAAGAAAAAGCGACAAGAGAAGATTTAGAGAAAGTCAACGGTTTATTCATAGAACTTGGTGGTAGTATTTTAGGAATAATTCCAACCACATTTGAAGCCCAAACCACAAAGTCGATTGATGATGATTTGATTAATTTAATTATTGAATTGCGAGCAGAAGCAAGACAACAAAAACTCTGGCAGTTATCGGATAAAATTCGTGACGGATTGAATAAGATTGGTGTAACTATTGAGGACAAAAAAGATGGGACGAGCTGGAGAAAAATTTATCCTAAATTATAAACAACTAATAAAACGAAGGAGAAGCGTTATGAAAAGATTCAGCATTTTTTGTATGATTTTATTCCTTGCTTTAAGTGGTAATTATTTATATTCTCAAGAGGGAACAAAATTTGAAAGCATTCAAATTACTGATGCAAAGTTGGGTAAAAATGTAACAGATAGAGTGATAGTTGACGAGGATTCCACATTCGATATAAATTCTAAAGTTTTTTTATGGCTTAAGGTTGAGAGTGCAGTGAATGAAACTCTTACAATACTTTGGAAACACGAAAGCATAGCATATGAAACGAAATTAGCAATCGGCGGAAGTCCTTGGAGAACCTGGGCAGTAAAGACAGTATTTAAAACGGGTGATTGGTCAGTATCTGTAACTGATGCAACGGGAAATGTATTGAAGGAACTTACTTTCACAGTTAAATAAATCACACTTGTTGAAGCTGGCAAGAGATTAGAAACTGGGATTATCTTCCCAACAAGAAGGCAGAATAAATAACTGTACTATTAATGTTAGCGTGCAAGAGCTCGATTGATGCAGTTTAAAAGTTCCTCAATGTTGTATGGTTTCGTCATGTAATCGTTTGCCCCTAATTTTACAGCTTCTATTGCACTCGATAGCTCGGTTACTGCGGTCAACATTATTACACGAATACGGTGATTAGAACTTTTTAAATTTTTAAGTACCTCTATCCCATTCATTCGTGGCATTCGGATATCTAACAATATCAAATCATAAGAATCTTTTTTTAACATTTCTAAAGCTGTATCGCCGTCATCAGCTGTTTCAATATCATAGCCCTCTAGTGCAAGTTGGCTTTTAACCAAAATTCTAAGAGCTTCCTCATCATCCACATACAATAATTTTGCTATTGCCATTTATCTTTTCCTTTTTATATAAGTTAAACAAAATATATGAATGAGTCAATCAATCATGCTCAGCAGACGGTGGAGAATGTTCAGTTTGTGGGAAAGTGTGTGCTGTTTTTTCCCATTTTAATGGTCTCCCCCTAAAAACCGCCTTTGAAAATAAATATAAAGCCCTTGCAGTAGCAGAAAAATTAACAATATTTGAAATCGGTACCCGAAAGATACTCAAAAATGCAGACCACCAACCATAAACACGATTAACACAAATGCACCTATGAGCAATACGCCATATCATCAAAATAGTATCAACAATAACTAAATCCCAAAGCAATGTTCCTTTAATTACGACTGGGGGAAGTAGAACGCCTTGTGCGAACCCCCAACGGACTGCTTCGTAAAATAGTAGGTAGAGAATGACGATATAAGCGAAAAAATTAATCGAATTTGAAATTACTGCTTTCCGATCTCGATACAGAATGAACCGAAACCGTGCATCACCAACCCACCCTATGTTGCGCCATGATTCTAAGCAAATACCTGTCAACCATCTTGCTTTTTGTCTTATCGCGGCCCGTAATGAATGTGGAAAATACCCTCGTGTAGCCACATCTATTCCGAATGGTTTATAAGCATATAACAAGTTCGCTTTACCCAATGCTAATCTTAAAGCCATATCGTAATCTTCTGTAAGCGAAACTGTTCTGAATAAATTTTTTGCAAATGAAGTTCCTGCAAATTCAAGAAGCCAACGATTATAAGCAGTCCCTACACCAGCCGAGGGGACAAACCCGCTGAAGAATGACCTCGCTAATAAATCCTTCGTATGGTTTTCTGCAAATTCATCCGAATAAGTCCAGTGAACGATATTTCCGTGTTCAACATGCAGAGGAAATACTGGGAATTGTACCATGTCATACTCCGGGATCAAGTAGTTATTTATTTTTAAAGACATCGGGTGAATTATATCTTCTGCATCGTGCCCGATAATAATATCAAACCGTTTTCCGGAAACATTTTCATACTTCACCATACCGTCAAAAACCTGATTAAGATTATCTGCCTTCGTTGTCGGTCCTGGACGGCTGGTAATAATTGGATGAATATTGCTGAAAATTTTTCCAACTTCTTCAACCTTATGAATTGTATCAGGATCGTTAGGATATACCCCAACAAAAAAATCATAGTTCGTGTATTGTATAGTCCTGCAGGCATTTATCAACATTTTATCGATAACGTCTGCTTCATGCCAGGCAGGTACAAAAATAGCAATAGCTTTTTCGGGACCAGACTCCATCTCTTCTGGTTTCATGTACCGGTACTTATTAATTCGTTTCTTATTGAAGATATAATTGAACCAATAATACACGTCAACGAAAAGATCATCTAATCCACTCAAAAATAAAAAAATAGCTACAATAAAAGTAGCCACATACAGAATATCGTACGTTGATTGGAAAAGTGAAATAATTATTTCTATCATATAGGTTTCTCGAATATTATGAAAAACCTGTAACTATTGTAATACAAGTTCCCGTGTATAGGTTGATCGCTTACCCGCCAATAACGCCCCCGATGGAACTCGGCAGCGAATATTAATCCAAATAAATAATCGGGAATAATCCGAATACCACCGCCCCACTCAACGAAATTATTGTAATATTTTTTCTCAGCATCGAGCGAAATATTAAACCTGCTATAAATATCGGTTCCACTTTTTTTGAACTCAATTACCCTTATACCTAACCGGCAAGAACCGTAACCTATTCCGTTTTTGTAGCGCGAATAATATCCGAAAGAAGTATATAAATCGGCTAGCGGTTTAAGTGCGAATCTGATTTTATCTGGAATTGAAATTGATGGGTATATCCCATTTCCATATATCAATTCAGTCCGAAAATCTTCTTTTATTTTTCTATCTGAATCACTACCCAATAATTCTATTCCTACTCCACCTTGTACAGTGGTCGAAAAACCGTAAAAAGGTGAAGTCTTAAATCCGGCACTTATGATCAATGCATTATCGGAATAAAGTTCCGGACCTATAACATCGGTTCCACTTTTTGATTTTGAATCACCTGAAATTTCTATTGCACTATAGATGGAGAAGAATTTATTATGGTCCAAGTAATACCCTTCGTGAGCTTGCAGATGCCAGAATATGCTTTTAAACCTCGTATCATAAAAGGATGCAAAATAGATATCACCCCACCAAGGAAATTTTTGCCCACTTATACTCTGATCTAAAACTAAAACCGCAATTCGAGATTTTTCGCGTATTTCGGTATCATCACTATTTTCCAATTGTCTAAAATATGTTAACGCCTCTTCATCCCTTTTAAGTAAATTTAATAGATATGCTATCTGAAGTTTATTTGTATCAGAAGGAGAAAGCTGATCTGCAATTTTAAAATTTTCTACTGCTTTTTCATTCTGTCCATCAGAAATGTAGAGATAACCTAACTGTTTTCTGATTTGGGTATCTAAAGAGTCAAGCCCAGAAACTATCTCAAATAATTTTATCGCTTCCTTGGGTTCAGACAAAATTAAACCGTACGCCCTCGATAAAATTAAATTTTTATCTTCTTGCGGGGTTTGAGTTTTTACAACATTGACACTAGTACCTAGTAATAAAATGTTAATAAAAAAATATAAAACTAATGTTTTGATGTACATTTTTTTTAGAAATTAGTGATTTAATATCCAACAATATTTATTACTTTCATATATAATATTGTTTTTTATACTCATTTACCGTGATAATTGACACGCTAATTTATTCAAAAACCTTTAAGATCTACATAAATATTTAATAGCCTAGAAAAATAACTTAATTATCGGTTCAAATCGTTTTTTCTTCCCAGATTTGGAGGAGATTAACAAGCGTTTCGACTGCTTTTTGCATATCTTGAATACTTAGTTTTCGCCTTGATAATTTTTATGTATGATAGGTTTTACATTCGCACCGCTTACATCGGGTGATGTATCTAAGTGGGCAATTAACCCGATTACTGGAACATTTTTCGGTGATGTAGCTTCAAGCGTTGCGGTTACATATCCGTATTCGTCCATCTGTGCATCCTTTAGACCAATCTCCTGAAGTTCTTTAACTAATTCAGCGCCAAGTATTTTTTGTTTTTCAGTACTCGGATATGTCGTGGAGTCTTCCGATGACTGTGTATCGAACTGAACATATTTAATAAAACGTTCAACGCAAGGAAATGATATCATTCTTTTACACTTTTCTTGTTTCATCAGCTAATTTGAAATTAATATATGAAAAATCCGTTAAATTTGAAAGTTATTTTAGTATTTTCTTTAACCTAAAAATACTAACTGAAAGTATCACTACACCAAATAGAACCAATGCTAATGATTGAATCCAAAGTATTTCTAACCCGGCGCCTTTTAATACTAATCCTCTTATTATTTCTAAAAAGTATTTTAGTGGAATTAAATAAGTAACTTGTTGAATTATCCACGGCATATTATCGATTGGAAAAGTAAATCCCGAAAGAAATATGAACGGAAAAAAAACAAAGAATTGCGCAGTCATCATCGCCTGCTGTTGCGTTCTTGAAATTGTGGAGATCAAAATTCCCAGACCTAATGTGGTCAGGATGAATGATGCACTCAACTAAGCGTCATACCTGACATTTTCGCTGGGTTATTACAATTCCTCAAATAATTGACTTTCTTGTAAAAACTTTGTAGATTAATACGTTAGTTTTTTAAAAGATACATATATTTGGAGAAATCACACATGTTTGTTGTCGTAGATATAGCAGGTCAGCAATTTAAGGTTAGCCCTGCATCAAAATTGTTTGTACCGAAACTTGTTCAAAATATTGGCGAAACGGTAAAGTTCGACAAAATCCTACTTTACAGTGATGAAAATAAGGTAAAAATCGGTAACCCAACTGTAAAAGATATTGCAGTAGAAGCCAAAATCATAGGACACGAAAAAGATAATACGGTCATAGTTTTCAAAAAGAAGAAAAGAAAAGGATACCGTGTGCGTAAAGGACATCGACAGCAATATACACAACTTGAAATTACGAAAATTGGCTAAGGAATAATTTTATGGCTCATAAAAAAGGTGGTGGAAGTTCACGAAATGGTCGCGACAGCAATGCACAGCGACTCGGAGTTAAGCGCTTCGGCGGAGAAAAAGTTTCCGCAGGAAGTATAATCGTGCGACAAAGAGGTACAAAATTTTTACCAGGTGAAAACGTTGGAGTCGGTTCAGACGATACGATTTTTGCATTGACTGACGGCACCGTGAAGTTCGAACGGTCCGGAAAAACAAGAAAGATGATAAGTATCATATCTTCTTAACATTTAGATAGAAATTTAGTTCTTTATATATCTCTTGTGTGTTATTAAACAGCTTTTTCAAAAGTATGTTTTAGCGGGCAAAATTGTTTTAATTAACCCACATAATTAATATTTCTTAACTAAAAACAATCAACTGGAGGGTAAAATGAAAATTGCAGTAGTAGGTGGCGGCAATATTGGTGGTGTGCTGGTACAGGAAATTGTGCGACGTCGGCTAGCGCGCTTTGTTGGCTTGGTGGATGTTAAAGGACCCGATCTATCCAAAGGAAAGTGCTTAGACATTGCAGAAGGTTTACCAATTGTTTCATCGGATGTGCTGGTCGAAGGATCAAAAGAGTACAACGTTATCGAAGGTGCGGATTTGGTTATTAACACGGCTGGCGTGCCGCGTGCTGCCCGACCTGACGGCACAATTCCCACACGGGAAGAATTATTGGCTACAAATTTAAAAATCACAGATGCTGTTAGCGAAGGTATATCTAAATTCTGTCCGAAGGCGATTATCATTTCAATTGCCAATCCATTAGACGCTATTGTTTATCGTCTATTCATGAATTTAAAACCAGCGCGAGAAAGATTAATGGGTATGGCTGGGGTTTTAGATTCTTCGCGGTACAAATATTTCGTAGCTATGGAAGCTGGTGTGAGCGTTGAGAACGTTGAAGCCATGGTTCTCGGCGGTCACGGCGACGATATGCTACCGATTCGTTCTGCATGTCGTATCGCTGGTATCCCTGTGGAAAAATTCATTACTGCTGAAAAATTAGATGCAATCGAAGCTCGCACACGACAGGCAGGCGGCGAAGTGGTTAAGTTGTTAGGCAGTGGATCAGCATTTGTCTCCCCCTCATGGGCGGCGTTGGAAATGGCTGAGGCGATTATTTTTGATAAAAAGAAAATTCTTCCAGTTTGCACACTACTCAAGGGTGAGTACGGGGTTGATGGTTTATTCATCGGCGTGCCAGTCATTTTAGGCGCCAAGGGTGTTGAAAAAATTATTGTTATGGATTTGAATGACAAGGAAAAAGAGGCTTTCGCAAAATCCGTCTCATCAGTAAAGAAATCCAGCGAAGAAGTTCTAACTTTGTCCAAGTAATTCAACCAAAGCGAGTCGCAGTCAGATTAGTAGTAATAAAAGATAATATTGCTAAACTTGCGATATTTCGAGAAGTTAAGTGTCCGACTCGTCAGTTTTAGCCATTTCAGAATTATGGAATGGCTAATTTTTTTCAAAAATCCAAATAGCTAATCAAGAATAAATATTGTATACTATTATTTGTTATTTTTCTGAACTTTACAAGTGGAACAGTTACACTTATAGATGATTTTGGCAATTTTATTGTTACTTATGACACATCAAAGTAGTAGACACTAAAGTGACATTGTGATCCAGACGCAACTTATTCAGCTCCTTTTCCGATAATACACGCATTGATACATTAATCGGATGGATAACACCATCGTCGGGGTCAGGCACTGAAAGTTTTTTAGGTTGGAGAATATCTCCCGTTGAGAGAACAGATGTAGTAATTCGAACACCGGTTGTTGTAAATGAAAACCATATTAAATCTGTCAACGAATTGAATTTTGAAATCTATAATCATCCAAATTCTTCAACCCGATAACTCAAATTGAGTATGCTGTTACAATAGAAGATTTTATATCTATAAAAGTATAGAATATCATCGGGCAAAAAATAGCTATATTGAAAAATAAAATTCATAAACTGTGAATTTACCACGTAACTTTTAATGACTCGAATCTTTCGTCGGGTATTTATTTCTATCGTATCCGATCAAGTAACTTTATCAATGTAAAATAGTATCAATTTTGCTCCCCAAAAACTAAGATATGTTAATAGCAGAAGCTCAATGGATAGGAAAGAACATATTTTCAGCTGAACCCGAAAAATTTTTCCCGATGTTAAATATCGGGAGCTCAACTGAAGAATTCAGAACGATAGATCAACCATGGATTGACGAGCATCTCACAGCTCCAGCAAGGAAGAAAAATTTCAAGATAATCAACATCGACGTCAAGAAAGAAACAGGGGTAGATGTTGTTATAGATTTCCATGCCTTACCAACAAACGGAAAACTCACAAATTTGAATTTTAATTCTATCTTATGTTCCAATGTATTAGAACATCTAACCAACAGAGAACAATTGTGCCACTCTGTCGTAGCGGCGACACCTACAGGTGGTTATATTTTTGTTTCTTGTCCGTATAAATATCCGTACCATCCCGACCCGATAGATACAAAGTTTAGACCTGATGTTGAGAAACTTGTTCGATTATTTCCCGGCACAAAATTAATTAAGGGAGAGATAGTAACTTGCCGAAATTATTTCTATTATTTATGTTTAAAGCCAAAGAAGCTTATTAGAGTTTTTGCGAGGATATTTGTACCATTCTATAATCCCCGCGGCTGGTTAATTGTGATGAACTATATGACTTATCTTTTTAGAAATTTTAAAACTACGTGTGTGATTTTAGAAAAAATTTAGGTGGTCAATATTTCTTACTTATTTTACGCATAATTGTGGTTGGATAAAAAATTCGAATCCGCATATACCAGACTAAATTCAATATTTAGATTCGGTGAGTATTTCGACCCGCCTGCCAAAAGTGTGGGTAGGTATTCGTATTTAGTATTTTTCGCAACAAATCTTAGATCTACGTAACATCAGTTACTTAATTTCCTCCTATTCCCTTTTTAATTTTACTAAATACAATTGCCGCTTTTACAAATTCTCTAAATAAAGGATGCGAATTCGTTACACGTGATTTCAATTCAGGATGGAATTGAACTCCTACGAACCAAGGATGATTTTCGATTTCAATAATTTCCACCAATTTATTTTGCGGGCATACACCGCTGACAGTTAAGCCACCTTTTTCAAGTGTTTCGAGAAAAGCGTTGTTAAATTCATATCGGTGGCGGTGTCTTTCATTAATTAATTCACGCTTATATGCGTTGTAAGCTTTCGTGCCGGATTTTACTTTACACGGAAAAGATCCTAGCCGCATGGTGCCTCCGTAATCTTTTACTTTTTTCTGCCCAATCATTAGGTCAATTACATTCTCACCTGTCTGTTTGAACTCTGTACTCTCAGCATTAGTTAAACCGCAAACATTCCGTGCAAACTCGATTACAGCACACTGCATTCCCAAACAGATACCGAAGAAAGGTATTTTGTTTCTTCTCACATATTCGATAACTAAAATTTTTCCTTCAATTCCTCGAATTCCGAAACCTGGAGCTATCAACACACCTGATACATTTTTAAATGATTTTTCAATACTACTGTGTTCGATATGTTCTGCAGCAACCCATATTAAATTAACTCTAACATTATTGGTAGCGCCGGCGTGAACAAATGCTTCTGTGATACTTTTATAAGCGTCTAAATGTTCGGTATATTTACCGCACACTGCAATATTAATTGTTTCTGCAGGATATTTTACACGCTTTACAACTTTTTTCCAGGCGGTAAGATTAGGAAGCGGACAGGTTAGGTCGAGTTTTTCTAAAACAAGGTCATCCAAAGCTTGTTCCTCGAAAAGCAGTGGGACTTCATAGATAGTTTGAACATCGGGAGCACTAATTACAGACTCGGTATCGACATTTGTGAAAAGTGCAATTTTTTCTCTGACCTCTTTTGTTAGTCGTCGATCGGACCTACAAATTAAAATATCCGGTTGGATTCCAAGTTCGAGGAGAGCTTTAACGCTGTGTTGGGTAGGTTTTGTCTTTATTTCGCCTGCCGATGGAATAAAAGGAACGAGTGTAACGTGAATACTCAAAGTATTTTTTCTTCCCAGCTTAAACATAAATTGACGCATCGCTTCAAGAAATGGTAAGCTCTCAATATCTCCAACAGTCCCGCCGATTTCAGTAATTATAACATCGTATTCATTTGTTTTTCCGAGTGCATCGAAACGGCCCTTTATTTCGTCAGTGATATGAGGTATTACTTGTACAGTTGCGCCCAAATAATCCCCGCGTCTTTCTTTTAAAATTACTTCATGATAAACTTGACCTGCTGTGTAATTGTTTTGTTTCGTCATGCTAATATCGAGAAATCTCTCATAATGACCTAAGTCGAGATCAGTTTCTGCGCCGTCGTCCGTAACATACACTTCACCGTGCTGATAAGGATTCATCGTGCCCGGGTCAACGTTGATATATGGATCGAACTTTTGTATCGTAACTCGAAGTCCCCTGGATTTTAGTAGTAACCCAAGTGATGAAGCTGCAATTCCCTTCCCTAAAGAAGATACTACACCGCCTGTTATAAAAATGTATTTTATCGGATTTCTTCGTGCCATAGTGCCCTCCTATTCTTTTATATTAATTACAGATGCCGATACAACTCCGCCCGATAGCACGAGCTTTAAACCTTCTTCAATTGTCAAATTTAATACCTTAATATCGTTTCGCGGAATGAAAACTACCACACCAGAAGTTGGATTCGGTGGATGAGGAAAATAAACCCCGATCACGTCTAATTGATTGTTTAAATTCGATGCAAAGGTAATTTCATTCGTAGCAAAACCGACCGAATAAATTCCCCGTCTTGGATATTCTACAAAGACTACATTTTTAAACGTTTTGCTCTTTGAACTTATAGCGAATGCCGATATCAAGTCACGGATAGCGCTGTAAATAGTCCGTGCAAGTGGTAATGAAGTGATGAAACTATCGAAAGCTTTTATTATTACTCTTCCGAACAAGTTTCTGGACATAATTCCGACGAGCAATATAAGAAATACCATTGTTATAAAGCCCAACCCAATAATATGATATCCTAATACAGCATCGAGCAGTGGTGATATTATTCCGTCAACAGCTTCAAACAAAATTTTTAACACAGTGATGGTAATTACAATAGGAACAATCACTGCTATCCCACGCATAAAACTTGTGCGAAAGATTCCGAAAATATTTTTCTTTTCTTCTTCCATCATCAAAACCTTTAAGATTTTTCTATGAGCAATCTGACTTTACCGACATCTTCGATTGTATCGACAGGAATTGTGTCGTACTTAGTAACCACAGTTTTAATTCTGATTCCGTTTTCTAAAATGCGGAGTTGTTCTAATTTTTCGACCTTTTCAAGCAACGATTCTTCTAAGTTTGTAAACTTTTCTAACACTTCTTTTCGGTAAACGTATAGCCCGATATGTTTATAGTAATCGTGGAACAAAAACCACTCGTCAACGTTCTGATAGTCTCTCAAGTACGGTATGGGTGACCTTGAGAAATACATTGCGTAACCTAATTTATCAACCACTACTTTAGGAACATTTGGATTTTTCAATTCATCGGCAGTTAAAATTTTTTTAACTAAGGTGCTAACCAGAATTTCAGGGTTTTGTATAAGCGGCAGAACGGCTTCGTCTATCATCTCTGGAACGATTAGCGGTTCATCACCTTGAACATTCACTACAATAGAAACATTATCCAGCTCTTTTGCTACGAAAGCAATTCTATCGCTGCCGCTTGGTATTGCGGACGGTGTGAGCATTGATCTTCCCCCAAATTTTTCGACAGCTTCAAATATTCTAATGTCATCTGTAGCAACTATAACGCAATCTATTAATTTGGCTCGTGCGGTTTGTTCATAAACGTGCCGTATCATCGGTTTTCCGCAAAGGTCGATCAGCGGTTTCCCCATCAAACGAGTTGAAGCATAACGAGCAGGAATTATTGCTACAATTTTTCCTGTATCTGTCATCATTTCTCTATTTTCAACATCTTTGCTAGTGATAGACATATTATTGGTCGATATAATGTTGAGAGATAATTTTATGAACTTCTGACATTAATTTCAATTCTATATCTTTACCACCGCTTTCGTTAAAGACGATTGGCTTATCAAGGATTAATGTAATTCTACCAGGAGTGAGTTTAAACTTTTTCTTAGGTAAAATTTTATAGCTGCCGTTTATCGTCAACGGAATTACTGGCACGCCAGCTTTCACAGCTAAATTGAATGCACCGCGCTTAAACGGCTGCAGTTTACCGTCAAGAGTCCTTGTACCTTCTGCAAACAATAGAACTGACGCACCTGTTCGAATTTTTTCGGCAGCTTCTTCTAAACTTCGCACTGCTTCTGTTCCTTTTTGCCTATCGATTGCTATGTATGTTTTACCATATTTCAACCCCCACCCGAAGAAGGGAATTTTTTCTAACTCTTTCTTGTAAACAATCCGAATCTGGTCTGGAATCCCAGCTATCACTGCGGGAATATCGAACCCGCTTGCGTGATTGCTTACGTAGATATAACTCTGATTTTTGCTAATGTTTTCAACACCAATTAATTCTACCTTAACACCAGAAACCCACAAAACGGTTTTTGAATATGTTCTTGCTAACCAATGAAAAGCTCTTCCGTTTCTGTTGAAAGGAATCAATAATATTGCAAGAACACCCCCCAGAAGACTCAAAAAAAGGTTGATAAATATTTTAATTATTGAGATGAACATGGAAATAAATTTGCTTAAATCTTACAAAAATATAGCTTGAAAAGCAAGGAATGACTTGCCAATATACCAAAAACACATTATCTTTCATTAGTGATTTTTTAAAACTTAATAACTCATAAGGAGAATATTATGCCGACCTTTATTTTAGTAACAAAATTATCACAAGATTTAACTAAAAACCCTGAGCTCCGCGAAGATATTGGCAAAGAATGGAAAGCTAAAATTAGCCATAAATGTCCGAATGTCAAATGGTTAGCTCATTACGCATTGTTGGGACCGTATGATTTCATTGATATATATGAAACTGATTCGGAAGAAGATGCCGCTAAGGTTTCTATGATTACACTATCTTCGGGAGCTTCGGCTGCGGAAAGCTGGACTGCAATACCTTACAAAAGATTTTTAGAATTAATAAAAGAAATCTAAAAAACAATTTATCAAATTTTCTTTGTGTAAGTATTGCTTTTAATTGCTGTGATTGATAATTTATTATCAGATATCAAAGCAAGGTGGCAAAATGGAAGAGCATAATAATTATCGCTTACATCAAGCGTATGACCATTTGTTGTTCCAATGGAAGGATCGGATTCGAAGTCTTGAAGAATCTTACAGTACACACAAATCATCTTTGACAAAACCTTTTCAGACTCAAATCAATATAAAAATGGAAAATCTCAAGTCGTACTATTATTCATTTAAGTATTATGCCACAGCATACGACCACGAAACACAAATTAGATTTAAAGATTTCTTGACTGAGATGAAAAAGCTTGAGAACGAAATAAACAGATTGCTAAATGAAAGAGGCAAATAGTCTCTATAAAGAAGCAATTTAATGCGTAGCGTCTATATTTTGGGTTCGAAGTGTGCATTTGGATTTATTCTTAGCCGCAAATTATTCCATCCTGTATAAACGAGTTTAGCTGTCCAAATAGTAAGCATCATAAAAAGTCCACCGGCAATCAAATCAATCACATAGTGATATCTTAGATACACAGTCCCGAAAATTAAAAGTATTCCAGTCGCCCAAATAAATGCTGTAGTTTTCATCTTGAATTGTCGTGTAATATATAACAAAACAAGAGTCATTTGTGTGTGGCCGCTTGGAAAAACATCACGCTGTACAATTTCGATGGGATTAGGATGCCCTTTCACAATCGACTCGCCGTAATTAACAAAATCACGCAGAAAATTCGTTAAGAATAATCCTGGCATCTCGCTGTTTATCGCACCGAAGTCGTGCAATGTAAATCGTGGACCGACAGCCGGCAATAAGAAATAGCCAAGGTATGATAGATAAAATCCGTAAACGACCAAGAACGCTGAAAAATAAAATTTTTCCATTTCACGTTTTCTATAAAGTTCGTAACCGACAACGATGAATAGAAAATAAAAACTCGAATATGCTATCTGTATGATCTCTGTTAAAACCGGTGTTGCAAATCTTGACAACCATACCGTAGGGTCAACTCCGAACAACAATCTGTCTATTTCTATTAAAATATCGTCGTAGTCTTTGCCGTGAATCGGATAAATCATAAAGTAAAGCTGTTTGAATGTTAATAGCACAATCGGAGCCACATACCAAATCCGAATATTCCTAAGTATAAAGTTGCGGGTTTTTTCTGCGATGTTTGCAATTGTAAAAACAAAAATTATTACAAAGACGTTGAGGGTAATTAAAGTTTTCCAATTTTCGATTTTATCACAAAATATGAAGTTAAGGACCGACAAGAAAATACTAAACACAATTACTATAATATCGTGCGGTAATAATTTAGAGATGTAATTTTTCATGTGTAATTATTTATAAACTGTTTGTGACAGGATTATTGATTAACGTAAATAGATAATGGTTAACGACATAAAATAGATGAGTAACCCGAGGGCGTCATTTGTCGTAGTAATGAAAGGACCAGTAGATACTGCCGGATCAATTTTAATTCTATTCAATACAAATGGCATCATAGCACCGACGACTGTAGCATTGATAACAACAATAAGCAAAGCGACCCCAATTGCAAATCCGAACCAAAAATCTCCAAACCAAACCGAGGAGACCAGAACCAGAAGCGAGCTTAAAATTAGTCCATTCGATATGGCAACACTGAATTCTTTTAACAGCCGATGTCTGATTTGTCCAATCCAAATTTCACCGGTCGCAAGTCCGCGCACTACTATTGCTGAAGATTGAATGCCTGCATTACCACCCATTGCCATAACAATTGGAATAAAGAATGCAGCCACTAGTATTTTTTCAAGTGAGGATTGAAATTCGCTCAACACAACAGCCGATAATAATTCGCCGACAAATGCCATTAAAAGCCACGGTAACCTCAATCGCATCACTTGCAGTACGGACGATGATGAAGTTTCCGTTCCTGTTATACCAGCCATTTTTTCAATATCTTCCGTCGCTTCTTCTTTAATAACATCCACTACGTCGTCAATAGTAATTCTACCTACTAACTGGTTTTTATCGTTTACAACTGGAATTGAGATAAGATCGTATTTTTGCATAATATTTGCGACTTCTTCTTGGTCGGTCATCACATTAACACTGATGATATCAGCTGACATAGATTTCTGAATCCGTTGTCGCGGTGAATTAGTAATTAAATCTTTTAGTGCCAAAATTCCACACAATGTATTTTCATCATCAACCGCATACATAACATTGATATCTTCGATATCTTTTGCAACTTCACGAACTTTATCCATCGCTTGGTGAATAGTGTCGTGGATATTCACCGTAACCAACTCCGTTGCCATTATGCCGCCGGCTGTATCTTCAGGATATCGCAACAATTCCTGAACTTCTGCCGAATCTTCAACGGGCATACCGCGCAGAACCGTATCTGCCATCCTGTCCGATAGTTCTGCGATAATATCGGTTGCATCATCCGACTCCAACTGTCCGACTAACAACGAGATCCGTTCTTGTGATAATGTTTTCAGTAAATCTCGACGGATTCCGATATCTAACTCTAATAAAACTTCGCCGGCTGTTGTTACATCGAGTAAATTAAAAATATATTCTTTGTCTTCAACTTCTTTTAAGTGGTTGATAATTTCAGCAATATCTGCTGGATGAAGATCGGTGAGAATGTTTAATAACGCAGGTGCAACTTTTTCGTGAATAAGTTCTTCGATATCGGATATTAGTTCTTCGTCAACTTCAATAGTTTTCAATCCTCGACGTATTGACGTTGAGGCGGCATCTTCGTTTGTGTTTTCAATATTTGATTTTATTTCAACCATTTATTATTATTTGATTAATTTTTGCAGTTAAGTCTGCAAATTCTTCAACACTCAATTGTTCGGGTCTTTTATCCAAAGGAAAATCAACGGCGTCAATAATCTTTCGGGTAATATCTTCATCGAAGGGTAAATACTTTAATCCATTCCTTAAAGTCTTCCGGCGTTTACCAAAAGTTGTTCTGACGATTAGACGAAACAAATCTTCGTCTGCAATATAAGGAATTTCATCATAAAATATTATCCTTACTACACTTGATGTTACTGTTGGTTTTGGGTAAAAACAATTTGCTGAAACATTGAATAGAATTTCTGGCTTACCGTAAAATTGCGTAAGCACAGAAAGTATTCCGTAATTTTTCGTTCCGCACTTCGCAGCAATTCGTTGGGCTACTTCACGTTGTATCATTATAGTAAGATCAGATATACAAGATCTGTTATCGATTGCATTGAACAAAATCTCACTTGTTAAATAGTAAGGAATATTTCCAACAAGTCGCATTTTTTTTCCGGATTTTTCTATTAAGCGTGAATATTTTAAGTCTAATACATCCTTATTCATCACTTCTAACTTTTCGGTTGGAAACTTACGAGTAAGTTCAACAGATAAACTACTGTCGATCTCTACAGCTATCAATTTTGATACTCTCTCGAGAATAAATTTGGTAAGCGAGCCTTCTCCCGGACCTATTTCAATTACAACGTCATCCGCAGACAAATTAAGACTTTCTACAATTTTCTTTGCGATATTATCATCGATTAAAAAATTTTGTCCTAGCGATTTTTTCGGTTTTGTAACAATAGTGCTTGTCTTTACTACCATTCGTTATGGCTTCCTAAACAATTTCTTCAGGGCATCTTCCCCTTTTTTCTTTAAATCTTCGACGCCCTTCTGTTTTACACTATCAGTTATTTGTTTGACATCTTGCAAAATCTTCTCTTCTAATTCGCTTTTCTTTTTCTCAAACTCCTGCCGTGCCAGCTCTTCTAATTGTTTCTGTTGCTCTTTTGTATTTAAGCTTACAGTGGGTTTCGATGAATGTCCACCGACGGATAAATTTAAAGTAACTCTGCCTTCTTTATCTTTCATTAGGTTTATTACTTGACTGGCATTCCCACCTAATTTAATTTTTTCAGAAAGTGCGGCCGATAATTTTACAGCAATTCCGTAATCAAGTGTATTGTCAAATCCTTGCGAACCATTAACAGTAAAATCGCTGTTCAGTGAATTAATTTTTAAGTCCTTTATCAAAATTCGACCGTTCGAGATAGTGAATAAATTTGACCAATTTTTAAAGTCAACCGACCGCAACTCCTGAATTCCTGTAAAATCTGCAATAGACACCATTAATGGGTAACCTACTAATCTACCGTCGTTCACCTGAACCCTTCCGTCTCCTACCAAAGTTCTAGATATTAGCCCGAGTGTGTCGTCGAGGCTTCCTTTTAATTTTGTATTCATTGTGAATTTACCGAAAAAATTATTCCCGAAGGAAGTAAATTTCGGAAGGAATGCATTAGCTTCTACTCCTGCTATATCGAGGTCAAGATTAAATGGACGTTCCGCAAATTTTCTTAAGTCAAGAGTTCCGTGCGTTGTTATGTTCCCTTGAAAAGCATTCACAGAAAACTTCTGGAGTGTTACAATTCCATCTTTTATATTCATTGAGCCGCGAGCGTTTGAAAAATCGAACTTCTCGGTATACAAATTTTGTATATTCACGTTAGCAGTAACATCAGCATCCGGAAATGGGAGTCCAACTTGTTTCGGTTTTTCTTCGACTTTCGTTACTTTGCTTTGTTCGGGCATCAAATCGGCTGTGTGGAGATTTTTTGAATCTAATGTCAACGTAAGGGCCGGCTTCCCTTCAGCTTCTTTTAGAAACAATGCTAAATAATCCTTCATCGTGAATGCTAACTTTAAATCAGACTCTCCGATATTCAGTGCCAACTGTTTTGATTCTAATACTCGGTTATTGAATGTAATCGTACCTGTAAAATTTTTCATTGGTTTTGGTAAGTCTGCCATTATCATCGCTCCATTAATAAAAACTATATTCCCGTCCGCTTTAATATTTTTTGGCTCTTTCACTTTCCCAGTAATAGAAATGCTGCTCTTCATCATTCCGGAAAACTCGGTTCCTTTTTCTAATGGATAATATTCTCTTATATCATCTAAATTTAAATCTGCGTTAAATTTTGCTAAGATTGTCGGATAGTCGAAATCACTGATATTCAATTTTCCTGTTATGCTATTGTTCCCTAAATTCAACGAAATATTATTTATTGCAAACTTGCCTGTTTTTTGTGTGCGCTCGAATTCTCCGTTAAAATTAATATTAGTGATTGACTTAGGAAGTTGCACATATTTAAGTGTTCCGTTCAATGCTGAAAAATTTCCGGCTACAGTAGGAATTGAGGTATCGGAGAGTTCGCCTTTAACCGTCAACGAAAGAGTGAACGATCCTGTTGTGTTTAAGCCCTCGGAAGCCTTAAAAAAATCTTTGGGAAGGAGTGTGAGTAAATTAGATATTTGTTCGTTGTTTGATTCTATTTTTAAATCTACGTATGGAGTCGTTTGTGTATGCGCAATTATTCCAGTCGTTCTAAATCTTAGATCACGAACCGTAACTAAAACTGAATCGAATGCAAACTCGTCTTTCTCGACATCATAAGTTAAAATCATATTCGTTTTAACAGGAAGTTTTTCTAAAAGTAACCTTTGGATTGAGCCATAACTAATCCCATCAATTCCGACATCGGATTTTACTAATATGTTATTAGCGCCAGATGATGTTGCAATGCGGGTGTTTTGGTTGAACCCCTCAACCACAAATCGAGTATCTTCTTTAAAATCTAAATATTGAACCTTCCCATTGATGACACGTAAATTCGACACAAGAAATCCAGCAGATGATCTGAAATCCGATTTTACATCAGCTTCTGGTATTTTTTCGCTTTTATTGGCACCTTCCTGTATCGAATAATTTGTTATACCATCTTTATTAACTTCAAGAAAAATTACCGGTTTTGTGATAAAAAATTCATTCACTTCGACTCTATTTTTTAATAGTGCAAAAATCTCGACGTCTATCAATAATTCGTCAATAGAAATAAAGTCCTTGCATTCGAACTTTACGTTCGGTGGATTAGAAATTCTGATGCCTTCGATATCAATTCCGAATGTTGGAAAAATTGATAATGAGATGTCTTTAATTTCGACCTGCCGCTGAGTTACTTTTTCAATTTCAGGGATGACAAAGTTTTTCAGCCGTTCGCTATTGAAATAAAGTTTTAAAAAGACTGCAGCCCCGACAATAATAATGAACGGGATAGATAATAAGAAAAGCCAAAATATTTTCTTTTTGCGAGTCATAAACACCTCATTCTTAATTAGATATTTTAATTATTTAGTGAAAATATAATTAAATAAGAAAGTAATGTCAATAAATAAATTTTAAATAGTTCGTTGATTTTATTAATAAATAGTCGTATCTTGACTTGAAATAATTATAAGAGGATAAAATGGTTGAGAATAATCAACAACCTGAACAGAAGCAGAATACTGATGTACCCGTGGTGGTCGAACAACCGAAACAACAGAAGCAACAAAGACCTCAGCGACGAAGATATAGGCCTCATTACTCGCAAGAACGAAAAGAAGCGAGAAAAGAAACACCACGAGTACCCACGCCACAATTGTATATCTCGGTCGTAATCCCGCTCTATAATGAACATGATTCTTTAAAAGAATTATACGATAAACTTCATTATACTTTGGTTTCGATGAATAGTAAATATGAAATCGTATTCGTCGACGATGGCAGCACGGATGATTCGGTTAAAGTATTAAAAGAAATACGCCAAAAAGATAACCGCGTAAAACTGATCATTTTTAGAAGAAATTATGGTAAATCAGCCGCTTTGTCAGCCGGCTTCGAACAAGCAAAAGGTGATATCATTATAACGATGGACGCTGACTTACAAGATGATCCATCTGAAATACCAAATTTAACAAATGCTTTATTGAAAGGTGTCGATTTGGTTTCAGGATGGAAAAAGAAGCGCCGCGACCCACTTACAAAAACCATTCCTTCTCGCTTCTTTAATTTCGTTACTTCATTATTTACTGGAATTAAAATACACGATTTTAATTGTGGTTTAAAAGCTTATAAAAAAGACGTTATAAAAGAAATCAATGTTTACGGCGAGTTGCACAGATATATTCCTGCCTTAGCTCATTGGAAAGGTTTTTCGGTCGGCGAAATACCTGTTCAGCATAATCCTCGTAAGTATGGTAAAACCAAATTCGGATTCGGCCGTTTCTGGAAAGGGTTTTTAGATTTAATGACTATGCTTTTTACCACACGATACCTACAAAGACCTTTGCACTTATTCGGTCTCTGGGGTATAATTTTCTCAACAGCCGGTTTCGTTATTGACGCTTGGCTTGTTGTCGAATGGTTTAGAGGTCTACCCCTGACCAATCGTCCTTTATTCTTAGGGGGTGTGTTACTAATGATCGTAGGAATACAATTCATCTCTATCGGACTTATCGGTGAAATGATTACGAAAACCCGGGCATCAAAAGAAGAATTTTCCATAAAAGAAATCTTGAAGTAATGGTAAAGCAGATCAGTCATTGTAAAATAAAAACCGATTGTCGGCATTTTCGCGGCGACATTCCGTGTAAACCACACAAAAAATTTGGTGTCCATTGTTTCGATAACAAAGGCAAAGTTTGCCAACATTACGATAAGACGAACGGGAAAATTTTAATTATTAAACTCGGAGCGATCGGCGATGTTATCCGAACGACTCCAATTCTTAATAAACTCAAAAAGATAAAACCAAAAGCCGAAATCTGGTGGCTGACTTACTCGCCTGAAATAGTTCCAAGTTCTGTGGATGTAGTTCTACCGTTTACTGTCCAAAGCATCACCACCTTACAAGCTGTTTATTTTAATACAATCTATAATTTCGATAAAGACAAGGAAGCATCAGCTCTTTGTTCCATCCTCTCAGCTCGAATCAAAAAAGGGTTCGTCTTAAAAAACGGTAAATGCGCCCCAATTAACCAGGATTCTGAGCATAAATTTATTACGGGACTATTCGATGATGTTAACAAAGCAAACACAAAAAATTATTTAGAAGAAATTTTTGAGATTGCGGGTTTCAAATTTAAGGGAGAAGAATATATTTTGGAAAATAGGTCGGATGAATTCAGTTGGAAACTTCCGAAGAACAAAAAGATTATCGGCTTGAATACCGGCTGCGGCGGTCGCTGGACTTCTCGTTTATGGCCCGAAAAATATTGGATCGAACTTGCACAAAAATTGAAGAAAGCCGGTTATCTCCCACTATTACTCGGTGGTGAGCAGGAACACCAGAAGAATTTAAAAATTGCTAAGCAAAGTGGCACAACCTATTTAGGAAACTTTCCTCTCAAACAATTTATCAGCGAAGTGAATCAGTGTGATTTAATTGTAACCGGCGTGACAATGGCTATGCACGTTACAATCGGACTTAAGAAAAAGATTGTTCTTTTTAACAATATCTTCAACAAAAACGAATTTGAACTTTACGGACTTGGGAAAATCTTAGAGCCTGAGTTCAAATGCGATTGCTATTTTTCTCCTACTTGTCAAAATAATTGCATGCAATACATTCATGTCGATAAAGTTTTCAACACAATTCAGAAACTTCTGAAGAAGTAATATGGGTAAAAAGGAAAGACTGAAACAACTTCAAGAGAAAAAAAACTTCGATATAAAAAACTGGCATGCGGTATCTGTAATAGTTATTTCAGTTGTATTTTTCTTCAGAGATATTTTGCTTCAAAAAGCATTTATGTGGGAAGATTTTCTTTATCAATTTTATCCGTTCCGAAATTTTGCTGCCGTTTCACTTGCAAACGCCGAACTGCCTCTCTGGAATCCTTTCACATTCAGCGGAATGCCCTTCCAAGCCGATATACAATCGGCGGTCTTTTATATACCGAATTTAATTCAAATGTTTTTTGTAAGCGGCGAGAAACTTCATTTTTTTTGGGTTGAGTTTTTTATAATCCTGCATTACATACTTGCTGGTGTCAGTATGTATTTTTTAATGACGCATTTCAAACTCGAAAAACTTCCTGCTTTGTTCAGTGGGCTGGTTTATATGCTATCGGGATTTATGATAACCCACGGTATTCATCAGATAATCATCAATCACGTAGCTTGGCTGCCGCTTGTTTTGCTTCTTTTCACTAAAGCTATTGAACAAAAATCTTTGTTTTACACTATCCTCGGCGGATTAACGCTTGGTCATTCAGTTCTCGCCGGATTCCCACAACTCAGCCTATACATCTTTTTGTTGTTGTTGTTTTACTTTGTTTTTTTATTCATCGTTAAACTTAAAGAGACAAATTTTAATCAAGCATTCGCGATAACTCCCATAGCAGTAGGTTTTGTTCTAATTGCAGTCCTATTAACTGCGATTCAAATTTTACCGACACTTGAACTTGCGCCGTTATCAAACCGCGCCGAAATTTCGTATGAGAAATCACAGGAAGGAACCTTCCACCCACAACAAATAATTACACTATTAATTCCAAAATTTTTCGGCGAACAAAGTGCTCAAGTAAGTAATTATTGGGGCCCCTGGCAGTATTGGCAATACTGGGAAACAAATTTTTATATTGGTATAGCGGGTTTACTTTTTGCCCTATTTGCTTTTTCAATTATTCATAAAAATAAATTGGTGCTGTTCTTTTCAATCACTTTTCTTTTTGCAATTTTATACGCATTAGGCGATTTTTTTATACTTCACAAATTTTTCTTTCATAACATACCCGGTTTTCATTTATTCAGAAATCCAGGTCGTATGTCCCTCTGGTTCACATTTTCCGCTGCAATTTTAAGCGGCTTCGGTCTGAATGAAATTATAAAATCCTCAAACTTGCCAGACAATCGGGCTAGTAAAAAACTTCTCGCAAAAATATCTTTAATCACAATTCTAATAGGCGCTTTTGTTTGGGGGTTCGTGCAGCTTGGCTTATTTCAGGAACATCAAAACATGAGATATCTCCAAGAGATTCGAACTATCGCCCAATCTCAATCAAATATAATGTTAGCTTTCATTGCAGTTATTGCAATCGTAATATTTATATTCAGTCGATCTAAAATTTCAAGTTTTATTTTTATTGCATTAATTTATTTAATTCAATTTATTGATGTTCATAACTTCGGATTCAATTTTAACAACGGCAAAGTAAGTCCGACCAAGTACTACAACCGCACCGGAAAATTGACAAACTTTTTGAAAACAGAAGGTAAAAAGGAATACTTTAGAATTAATTCTCGACAAGGCGGTAATATGCTTTTAGACCGAAATCAGGGAATGGTTGATAAACTCTTTTTGATGGAGGGTTATACACCATTAGCTCTGCAACGGGCGTTTACAATTGGCTCAAGTTGGGATAAGATTTGTGATTTACACAACGCAAAATATAGAATACAGATAGACGAAGAAAGACAATCGACGGATCTTACACAGTCAACAACATACCTCCCACGTGCTTGGTTCGTTTATAATTACAAAGTAATTAACGAAGATGAAAAGATAAAAGAATTTATGTCGCAGTCCGATTTCGACCCCTCGCAAGTTGTTGTATTAGAAAAAGAGATAAAGTTACCAGCAGCACAAACCGTATCTTGGAATTCTTGGAGCGCAAAAATAACGACTTACAAATTGAATTCAATTTCGCTCGATGTTACAACACCGAGCGATGGTATCTTGGTGCTGAGTGAAATTTTCTATCCAGGTTGGAAAGCATACATCGACGGAGCTGAACAAAATATTTTACGTGCAAATTGGAATTTACGTGCTTTAGAAGTAAGTCAAGGCGACCATAAAATTGAAATCCGCTTTGAACCGAAACCACTTTATAGCGGGACTATCATTTCGTTTTCAACAATTGGTTTATGTGCAATGGGAATTGTATATTCTTTAAGAAAGAAAAACAAAAAAAAATAAATTATGTATTCGATAATAATACCAATTTTCAACGAACAGGAAACAATTTCCGAATTATACCGTCGGCTAAAAAATGTGATCGACCATTTAGATCAACCCGTCGAAGTTATCATGGTCGATGATGGAAGTCGAGATAATTCGTTTGTGATGTTGGAGGAAATACACAAAAAAGATTCAAGAATTAAAATAATCCGTTTTTCAAGAAATTTTGGCCATCAGGTTGCCATTTCCGCCGGAATTGATAATGCAAACGGCGATACAGTAATTTTAATGGATGGTGATTTACAAGACCCCCCCGAATTAATTCCTTCAATGATTGCGAAATGGAAAGAAGGATTTCAAGTTGTATATACAGTCAAACTGAGCCGCAAAGAAAACCCGTTAAAACGTTTTGCTTTTCATACGTTTTATAGACTTATGCACGCTTTTGCCTCGATTGCGATTCCGATGGAAGCTGGAAATTTTTCATTGATAGATAAAAAAGTAATAGATGTTTTACGAAGAATGCCCGAACGAAACCGCTATATCAGCGGTATGCGCGCTTGGGCTGGCTTCAAACAAGCGGGAATACAATTCGATAGGGATGCGAGGTTTGCCGGCAAACCTCAGATGAGTTTTAAAAGATTGGTCAGTTTGGCACTCGACGGATTATTTTCTTTTTCAAATGCACCACTAAGGTTTGCTATTTACATTGGATTCTTTTCAGCATTAATTTCATTCTTTGTCGGTTTGTTTGTTATATATGAAAAACTTTTTACTAACAAGGCAATACTCGGTTGGGCTTCGACAATTGTATCGATAACTTTTTTGGGGGGGATGATATTGCTTACGCTTGGTTTCATCGGTGAATACATCGGTAGAATCTATGACGAAGTTAAACAGAGACCTCTGTATATTATCAGAGATAAAGTTGGATTCTGAAAACGCATGAACATTATTATAATCGGTCCGGCATTTCCATGGCGTGGTGGAATCGCACACCATACAAACACATTAGCTTCACATCTTAAGAAAAAACACCACGTAGAGATAATAACATTCTCCAGACAATATCCGAAATTTTTATTTCCGGGTAAAAGCCAGCACGACCCGAGCGATAAAATGCCGGATGTTCGCGGATTACAGCTTATTGATTCTATCAATCCGTTAAGCTGGATTTCGACTGCGTTGAAAATTAGAAAGAAGAAACCTGACCTGATTATATTTGCTTATTCAATACCATTCTTTGGGGTCTGTTACGGCACCATCGCTGCTTTCGTAAGAGTGTTTAGCCGCATAAAAGTTATGTTCTTATGCCACAACATAATTCCACACGAAAGAAGATTCGGCGATAAGGCTTTAACTAAATTCGCTTTCGGTTTTTCAGATTATTTCTTAGTGCAATCTTCATCAGTTGAAAAGGATTTATTGAAACTTTTTCCCTCAGCAAAATATACAAACTCACCACATCCTGTATATGAGATGTTTGGCAATCCGATGCCAAAAGAAAAAGCCAAAAATATTCTTCAAACAAGCGAAGAAAAAATTATCCTTTATTTCGGCTACATTCGCCATTACAAAGGTCTTTCCGTTCTTCTTGAGGCGTTGAAATATTTGAACGACGTCAACCTGCTTATAGTCGGTGAATTTTACGACCCAAAAACTAAGTATGAAAAATTGATTAAAGAATTCGACATCGGTTCACGCGTTAAAATCGTGGCTGATTATGTCCCGAATGAAGATGTGCCTGTTTACTTCTCTGCGGCTGATGCAGTCGTCCTTCCGTACATTTCCGCTACTCAAAGCGGAATAGCACAGATAGCTTATAATTTCGACAAACCTGTAATCGCAACCGACGTAGTGGGTCTGCGGGAAGTAATTATAGATGGAAAGACAGGTTACATAGTTCCTGTGAACAACGCGGAAAAGTTAGCGGCGGCAATAAAAAAATTCTATGAAGAACAGAAGGAGAAAGAATTTTCGGAAAATGTAAAAGTAGAAAAACAAAAATACTCATGGGATTTTTTCGTCACTAATATTGAGAAACTAGTAAGCTAATAGTTAATTTATGATTGAAATTACAGACCACGACAGAAAATATTGGCAATATGAGTACGTTGTCGTCGCAAAATATTTGTTACCGTTGTTAAATGAGTGGGGGATAAATACGAGAGGCAAATTTCTTTTAGATGTCGGTTGTGGTGACGGCGGCGGCGTTTCGGCTTTTTATGACGCTGGATTTATCTGCAAAGGATTCGATGTAGAAACTCGTCGTGTTGAGCTTGCGAATATCTTGCGTGGTACCAGAGATTTCGATATGGTGTATGGCAACATATATGATGAAAGCTTTCCATATTCTAATGAGCAATTCGACCTCATCGTTTTGCACGACGTGTTTGAACATTTAGAAAAAAAAGAATTGATTTTAGAAAAATTAAAAAGCTGTTTAAATTCCGACGGTAGAATTTTAATAACTTTCCCTCCTTACTATTCAGCTTTTGGCGCACATCAACAACTCTTAAAATCGAAAATTGGTATGCTACCTTTTTTTCATCTTCTCCCATTTACGATTCCGAATATGGTTGATAAATTCCAGGATGAAGATAAATTGTTTGTCGCGGAAATCAAAAAACTTGCATCTTTAAAAATGGGAATACACAAATTCGAAAAGCTATTGGAGAGGTGCGGCTTATCCGTTGAGCACGTTAGAAAATATATAATCGGACCGAACCACATCCGTTTCGGGCTTAAACCAATCAGTGCGGGATGGTTTGGAAATATTCCGATTTTAAACGAAATTATATCGACCGGCGTTGTTTATCTTTTAAAAAGTAAAAATTAAAACAAAATGAAAATAGCTATAGTATTTGGAACAAGACCCGAAGCCATTAAGATGGCTCCGATTGTAAAAGAATGTGAAAAACGAAAATTAGACTTTGTTACCATAGTAACTGCTCAACATCGCGAAATGTTAGACCAGAAGTTAGAGGTTTTCGGCATCGTACCAGATTATGATTTAGATATAATGCAAGCAAATCAGGATTTGTTTTATGTAACTTCGAGTGTCATCAACGAAATGAAGCCTATCCTAATGAAAGAAAAACCTGATGTAATTTTAGTGCAGGGCGATACTACAACCACTTTCGCAACAAGCCTTGCAGCTTTTTATTTAAAAATACCAGTGGGACATGTTGAAGCTGGTTTACGAACTTGGAATAAATACAATCCGTTTCCAGAAGAAATAAATCGGCAGCTTACTACACGATTAGCTGATTTTCACTTCGCGCCGACTGAATGGTCGAAGAATAATTTAATCAACGAAGGTGTTGATATTTCTAAAATCTTTGTAACAGGCAATACTGTCATCGATGCGTTACTTATGATAGTCGATCCAAATTTTCAATTTGAAGAAAAGTTGTTGAATGAAATTGATTATAAAAACCGTAAGGTAATATTACTGACCTCACATCGGCGTGAAAATTTTGGTGAACCGATGAGCCAAACTTTTTCTGCATGTCGACATTTAGTCGAAACAAATCCAGATGTCGAATTAATTTACCCCGTACACCCAAATCCAAACGTCCAGAAAATGGCAAACGAAGTTTTTAAAAGCGCCGAACGGATACGTCTCATTGAGCCACTCGATTATCGCCCGTTCGTTCAACTGATGAACAAAGCATACTTAATAATGACCGATTCAGGCGGTGTGCAAGAAGAAGCTCCTTCGTTAGGCAAACCAGTACTCGTTTTACGCAAAACAACAGAACGTCCCGAAGCTATTGAAGTCGGAACGGCAAAACTTGTTGGGACAGACAAAGAAATGATAATAAATGAAGCTCAACGATTACTTTCGGATAAAACCGCTTATCTCGAAATGTCCACCAAAGCCAACCCATACGGCGACGGGAAAGCTGCTGAAAGAATCATTGACATCATTTTAGAAAAACTTAGCTGATCGATGTCCGATAAGCCACTCGTATATATAATCGTTTTAACATGGAACGGTAAGGAGGACACTATCGAATGCTTGAATTCGCTGAAAAAAGTTATATACGATAACTTTAAATTGCTGGTCGTAGATAATGCTTCGTCCGACGGAACCAAGGAAGAAGTACAAAAACAATTTTCTGACGTGGAATATATTCTTAACGCAACTAACTTACGGTTTGCCGGTGGAAATAACGTCGGAATCGAATACGCTCTCTCGAAAAATGCTGACTACACTTTATTACTAAATAATGATACAACGGTTGACCCTAATTTTCTCGCCGAACTCGTTACAACAGCAGAATCAGACAATCAAATTGGAATCGTTGGACCAAAAATGTATTATTACAACGAGCCGCATCGAATTTGGTATGCCGGCGGAAAAATCGAATGGTGGAAGGGCTGGATTTCTCACATAGGCGTTCGAGAAATTGATAATGGACAGTATGATCAAACAAAAGGAACTGATTTTGTCTCCGGCTGTTGTATATTAGTAAAGCGAGAAGTTGTTGAAAAAGTTGGGATGCTCGACACTGCTTATTATATTTACGGTGAAGATGTCGATTGGTGCATACGAGCTTCTCGTGTTGGTTATAAATTAATGTACGAACCTAAGGCAAAAATATGGCACAAGCTCTCGGTCAGCACCGGCGGACATCTCTCTTGGTTTAAGAATTGGAATAAGCTGAAGAGTCAGTTGCGGATTATGACAAGATATGCGAAATGGTATAATTGGCTAAGTATACCATTAGGATTAATAATTGGAATTATTAAAAGTTTATCCAATTCAGCTAATGCCGACACAAACTAAGAAAATAACAATCGATACGGCCGCTATTTTTACGGGAAAAGTTCTTGGCTTACTCTTAGGTATTATCCGTCTAAACTATCTAGCCACTCACCTCGGGGTTGGGAGTTTTGGTATATTAAATTTCGCGACCTATTTTTGTTCTCTCTTCAATGTGTTATTTGATTTCGGTTTATCGCAAATCGTTGTTAGGAATATTTCACGCAATCTTAGCCACACATTACAAATTGTAGGTAGAACTCTCATTTTAAAATTGGGAATTGTGTTTGTCGCAAGTTTACTAATCGGGGTAACAAGCATTATATCGAATTTCGATCCTACAACAAGTTGGGCAGTATTATTGACGACCATCGCCTTTGCGATAAACGGAATTTCAATGGTTTTTTTGAGCGCATTACAGGCACATAGAAAAATGAAGCTCGTTTCTGTTCTGACTGTTTTAAGTGAGCTAATCAGTTCTATTACCATTATAATAATCATACAAAACTATCCTTATATAAACACTGCTTTAATAATCTCTATTATCGTTACCGTAATAAACTTATCAATACTTATACTAGTTTTTAGAAAATCTATAGGTATTCCTGAATATAAATTCGATATTCAATCGTGGAAGGAATTGTTAGTCGAGAGTACACCGATAGCTGTGAGTTCATTAGGAATATCTATTTACTTATTTATCGGATCTACTATCTTAAAATATTCACGCGGCGATATCGAGGTCGGTATTTATAGCTCAGCATATAAAATCGTCTCTATTCTTACACTGGTGCCGGCATCTTTCACACAAGTAGTATATCCCGTTTTCTCTAATTTTATGATTACTGCAAAAGAAAAGTTAGGCAAAGCTCTTACAGATTCCATCAGAATGATCGCTAATCTATCTTTCCCTATTGGAATTGGAACTTCACTATTATCATTTAACATTTTTAAAATAATCTTTCCGGTTGAATATATAGAAGGCGCTTTTCTTCTACAATTGTTGATGCTCGGAACAACAATTGGTTACCTGAATTGGGTTATGTACACTTTTTTAATAGCTATAAATCGACAAAAGTTTTCTATGATTCTATCTATTTTTACAGGTTTATATGCTTTTGTTATCGGACTTTCACTTATTCCTGCTTATGGTTACATCAGTGTCGTGTTTATCACGCTTAGTGTCGAGGTGATATTGTTTGTCAGCCAAATGATATATTTAAATGTTATCGGTTACAAACCGATTTTATTATTGCCGCTAATTAAAACAATCATAGCAACAACTGTTATGGGAATTGTTTTGCTTATTTTTAATAGCTTCAATATTTTTCTATTGATACCGATTGGAGCCAGCACTTTCGTACTCGTACTGCTTACAATTAAAGGTGTCGGAAGCCAAGAAAAAGAGATCATAAGAAGTTTATTAAACCGTCTAAAAATTGATTCGTTATAAAACGCAAAAAGGAAAAATGAAAAAAATTGCATTGATTCGTGGTTCAAATCTTAACAAATGGGAAGTTCAATGTTTTACACCTCTCAAGAAAGAATTTGAGTTTACAGCATTTTCAAGCTGGTTTCATAATTTTGATATTTCAAATTTTCCTATAGTAGTTAAAAAATTACCTTCTATCGGCCAGATGCTCCGAATGAAACTAATTAAAAATATGCTTAATCCCATTTTAGGTAATTCACAAGATTTAATTGGTTTAGAAAAATATTTGAACGATTATCACATCATTCACTCCGCCGAGATCTCAAATTATTATACATATCAAGCTGCGATAGCAAAAGTAAAAAATAATTCAAAACTCATAATTACAGTATGGGAAAATTTACCATTTGCGAATAATAATCCGAAGTCAAAGATTCATAAAGATTACATCTTCAAGCACGCTGACTTATTTCTACCAGTTACGGAGAGAGCTAAAGAAGTGCTGATCTTGGAAGGAGCTCCCTCTCATAAGGTTAAAGTTTTGATGCCAGGTATCAATACTAACCATTTTCAGCCGATGCCAAAGGATGCTACATTACTCCAAAAATTCGGTTGTTCGCTCGAAGACACGATAATCCTATTTGTTGCTAATCTTTATTGGGAAAAGGGAATATTTGATTTAATTTTTGCTTATAAGAAACTCATTAATGAGTGTGAGGGGGAAAAAATAAAATTATTAATTGCAGGGAAGGGTAAAGAAAAGAATAACATAGAAAATACTATTCGAGATTTAAATCTTACGCATAGAATAAAATTAATCGGAAGTTACGACTATAACAATATGCCTAGAATTCACAACCTTGCCGATATATTCGTATTACCGAGCATTCCGACCCCAAGATGGCAAGAACAATTCGGTTATGTACTTATCGAAAGTATGGCGTGCGGCAAACCAATTATATCAACATCTTGTGGGTCTATTCCAGAAGTTATCGGTGATGCGGGGATTATTGTCCCCCCTAACGATTTCCTATCATTAACAAGTGCGATTAAAGAATTAATGATAGATATAAATAAAAGTAAAACATTAGGCATAATTGGTCGGAAAAGAGCTGAATCATTTTTTAACTCTGACAATATATCTGCACAATTTGATAATATTTATAAAAGTTTTTTTTAATTTAATATAGATATAAACTATGAACACAGCG
>JBBINX010000004.1:0-11013 GCA_037443685.1 Ignavibacteriales bacterium | reverse complement strand
ATACAACCTATTATTCTAATGAACGACCAGAAGTAATTGAATTAGTATATTCTGATGATCTAGTTATTTTAGATGTTGGATGTGGCAAAGGTCGATTGGGCGCAACCTTAAAATCAAATAATTCTGCCCGAAAAGTTTTTGGTATTGAGCAAAATTCCACCGCTATCTTCGAAGCCCAAAAGGTACTGGATGGTGTGATAGAAGGAGATATCCAATTGGTAACTCTACCTTTCGATAACGAATATTTTGATTGCATTATATTCGCAGATATCTTAGAACACTTAATTACCCCTGAAGAAATTTTAGTAAGATTAAAAAAATTTCTAAAACCTAACGGAACAATTATTTGTAGCCTGCCAAACATGCGACATTATACAGTGATATTGCAATTAATTAGAGAGGGTTGGAAGTATCAAGATGAAGGACCTTTTGATCGTACACATATTAGATTCTTCTCTAAAAATTCTATTATAGAATTAATTTCTTCTGCGGGATACAAAATACAAATAATTAAACCACGCATATCCGGAAGTATAAAAGTTAAACTTATCAATTTTTTTTGTATGAATTTGTTAAAAGATTTTCTTGCTGCACAATATATCGTTAGAGCAAGTAAGGAATGAGTATAACTTGCCAATATTAAATCAATATATCGATGTCTCTATCATCGTCGCAAATTGGAATGGTGAAAATATAATTCGAGATTGTTTGAATTCAATATACGATAAAACTAAGGGAGTTGAGTTTGAAATAATCGTTGTTGACGATTGCTCTATTGACAAAAGTATCGAATTAATTAAGTCAGAGTTTCCTGATGTTCTGCTTATCCGAAATCCCATTAATTTAGGTTTCGCTAAAACAAACAACCTAGGTGTAAAATTTGCAAAAGGAAAATATATTTTTTTATTGAATAATGATACAATTTTAAAAAACAATGCTTTAAAGATTTTTTTTGATTTCATGGAATCTAATCCGTTTGTTGCAGTATGTGGAGGAACATTATTCCATCCCGACGGCAGACGACAGCTTTCATATGGCAATTTCCCTTCGTTTAGCGAGGCAATGATGGGCGCGTTCATGTTGCCGGAGTTATTGCCTGGCGCATCTTGGATAAAGCGAAAAGGTATAACTCCAAACAAACATATTAAATTACCAATTGAAGTTGATTATATCACTGGTGCTGATTTTTTTATCAGAAAATCTATTATAGATAAATTTGGGTTATTTGACGAAAGATTTGAAGCGTATTGCGAAGAAACAGATTTATGTTTTCGTATCCAAAAAGATCGTAAGTGGAAAATATTTTATTTACCAAGTTCCGAAATCACCCATCTGTTTAGTTACTCTTACGATAGCATTAAAGAAAAAAAAATAATAACACAGTGCCACAGCTATAAATTATTTCTGGAAAAACATCACAGAAAATTTTATTCACTCATCGTTAGATTATTATACGCTTGGCAGTATTTAATCAAGCTGATACTCAGGATTATAATTTTTATAACCAAACGTGAAACTCAAAAAAAAAATAAGATACTCGAAGCTCTATACATTATTAAATATAGCTTATTCCCAAATTAGATTTTAAGAAATGAAAATACTGATTGTAACCCCATATCTCCCCCACCCAAAATGTGGACACGGTGGTGGAACATACTTATATCACTTTCTCAACCATTTATCGAAGAAACACCAAATTACTCTAGCTTCTTTCGCCGATGACCGTGAGATAGAATTAGTTAACGACTTAGGGCAACTACCCATTGAATTGCATACCATTTACAGAATAAAAGGTAGAGGTAAAAGCATTTTCTCTACTTTTATACTTTTATTAATTCGAACATTTCGATTGATTCAGAGTGTTATTCTTTGGCAACCATACTATATTTCCAAATTTAAGAATCACGACATGGCGTCACTCATTAAAATGCTTACACAAAATAATCTTTTTGATATAATTCAATTTGAATATTCACAGATGGGGAGTTACTCTAAATTCGTAAAACAAGGAAAAATAATTTTACGAGAACACGACGTTGTTTATAGACCAGCCTATCGAGCATATAAGAAATCAAGATATCTTATTCAGAAAATAGTATTGTTGATCGAATGGTGCAGATGGGCAAAGTATGAACCCAAAATGGTTAAAAGGTTTGACTTTGTATTAACGTCCTCGGAGCAAGACAAGAGCCTTCTTGAATGGTTAACGGGTTTAGACAATATTGATTTCGTTCCTTTCGGGATTGATGTAGCCGAATGTATTCCTAACTACCATTCAAGAAAATCGAATAACTTATTATTTGTAGGAAATTTTTCACATAGGCCCAATGCAGATGCAGCAATTTGGTTAGTTGAAAATATATTTCCTAAAGTGCAAAAACGAATTCCGACTACAATCCTCTATATAGCTGGGGCGAATCCCCCTGAACGACTAAAATCACTCTGTGCCAATAAATTTAATGTAAAGTTGTTAGGTTTTGTTGACGATATAATACCTTTTTTTCGCGGGTGCGGTATTTTTGTCGCACCTCTGCGTTTTGGTGGAGGTGTCAAGATAAAAATATTACAAGCTATGGCTCAAGGAATTCCAATCGTCACAACCAAAATCGGTATCGAAGGAATAGCGGCAATCTACCCAGAAGGAGTATTAGTGAGTAACTCATCAAAAGAAATTGTTGATCAAATTTGTAAGTTAGTTAACGAACCTGAGCTTGCTGAGAAAATAGGGAATAATGGATGGGAAGCAATGAAAAAATCTTATTCTTGGGAAAGTATAATCAAAAAATTTGAAACGATATATACTGATCTTATCATTAACCCGTGAACCCACAAAAAGAATCACTTTTTTTTGTTAATACTGCTCTTTTCAAATCTTAGCCATCGACAATTTCGGGCAATTTGATTGTCAGCAAGTCTGTAATTGTGATTGGGTAAAAAATTCAATAAATTGACAAAAATTATCAGCCGTAAAGTGATATGCTATCTCAAATCGCTATTTGCTATTTTTATAAATATTAAAAATGAAAAATCTCTTGTTATAAAAAAGGCTTTATTATTTGCAATAACTTAATTATCGGTTCAAATCGTTTTTTCTTCCCAGATTTGGAGGAGATTAACAAGCGTTTCGACTGCTTTTTGCATATCTTGAATACTTATCCACTCACGTTTCGAGTGGAATGAATGACCACCCGCAAAAAGATTAGGTGTTGGTAAGCCCATAAAGCAGAGACGAGCCCCGTCTGTTCCACCCCGAATCAGGTTCATCATGGGAACTAATCCGGTGCGACGAATTGCTTCCTTTGCATATTCAAGCCCGTGTGGATATTTATCTAGTATATAACGCATGTTGCGGTAAGATTCATCAACTTTAAAATCCATAACTGCGTTGGTATAGTTTGCTAATACTTCGTTAGCTAATTTCTGTAGAAAATCTTCTTTCTCTTTCAATCCTTTTTCTTCAAAATCTCTAATCAAACATTTAATTACTGTTTTTTCCACACCACCGTTGATTATGTGTGGGTGAATGTATCCTTCGCGCTTTTCAGTCGTTTCCGGAGAAAGCGAATCTTTAGGCAATTTTTCGATGATTTCAGCAGCTATCTTTACGCTGTTCACCATTTTATTTTTAGCATAACCCGGATGTATGTTCCTGCCGGTAATTGTAATGGTTACGGAGTCGGCGCAAAATGTTTCGTTCTCGATTTCTCCGCGAAGCTCACCATCAACAGTGTATGCGAAGTCTGCACCGAATTTTTTCACATCGAAATACTTGGTGCCAGTCCCGATTTCTTCATCTGGAGTAATACAAATGCGGATTTTACCGTGTTTGATTTCAGGGTTTTTAACGAGATGATTTAGTGCGTCAAAAATTTCGGCAATACCAGCCTTATCATCTGCCCCGAGAAGTGTTGTTCCGTCAGCAGTAATGATATCGTTTCCGATTTGATTTTTTAAATCGGGATTATCTTCAACTGTAATAACAACAGTATTATCTGCTGGTAGAACAATGTTTTCGCCTTGATAATTTTTATGTATGATAGGTTTTACATTCGCACCGCTTACATCGGGTGATGTATCTAAGTGGGCAATTAACCCGATTACTGGAACATTTTTCGGTGATGTAGCTTCAAGCGTTGCGGTTACATATCCGTATTCGTCCATCTGTGCATCCTTTAGACCAATCTCCTGAAGTTCTTTAACTAATTCAGCGCCAAGTATTTTTTGTTTTTCAGTACTCGGATATGTCGTGGAGTCTTCCGATGACTGTGTATCGAACTGAACATATTTAATAAAACGTTCAACGCAAGTAAATGATATCATTCTTTTACACCTTTCGTATTTAATCTGTTAATTGGAGATTAATATATTAAAAATCCGCTAAAATTGAAAGTTATTTTAGTATTTTCTTAAACCTAAAAATACTAACTGAAAGTATCACTACTCCAAATAGAAACAACGCTAATGATTGAATCCAAAGTATTTCTAACCCGGCGCCTTTTAATACTAATCCCCTTATTATTTCTAAAAAATATCTTAGTGGAATTAAATAAGTAACTTGTTGAATTATCCACGGCATATTATCGATTGGAAAAGTAAATCCCGAAAGAAATATGAACGGAAAAAAAACAAAGAATTGCGCAGTCATCATCGCCTGCTGTTGCGTTCTTGAAATTGTGGAGATCAAAATTCCCAGACCTAATGTAGTCAGGATGAATAATGCACTCAACCCGAAAAGCAAAATCACACTTCCTTTGATTGGTATATCGAACCACGTGACCGCAATACTAAGTACGAGTGCCGTGTCTATAAATCCAATTACTACATATGGTGTAATTTTACCTATTATCAGTTGGGAAGGTTTTATAGGTGTTACGAGTAATTGTTCGAGCGTACCGATTTCTTTTTCACGCACAATGGCAACCGACGTGAGCGTCATAGTTATAATAAGAAGCACTAGCGCTATAACACCAGGCACCATAAAATTTGCACTGCGCAAATCGGGATTAAACCATACCCGTGGTTCAGCAGATATTGTTGGAGTTAAAATTGATGGACCGATACTATTTTTTATTAGAATATTTTTTGAATAACGTGAAATGATTTGTACAGCATAGCTCAAACTAATATTCGCCGTATTGGCATCGGCTCCGTCAGCTAGTAATGCAATATCTGCTTGTCGCCCCAATAATATATTTTTTGAAAAATCACGCGGGATTATTATAGCAAGCGTTACCTCGCTCCTGTCGAGATGTGTGTCTATCTGCTTGGGATTTTCTACATCTCCCCAAAGTGTAAAGTGACCTGAAGTTACAAATTGAGATACGAATTCACGACTCATGTAAGACTTATCCAAATCACATATTAATAATCCGATATTTTTAATATCGAGTGTAGCGGCATAACCAAGTATAATTATCTGTAAAATAGGAAGGGTAAAAATAATCGGTAACATCCGTTTATCACGTCTGATCTGTAAAAATTCTTTTATGATGAGTTCTCTAATAATTCTCATCTTGAAATATCCTTATGCATTCTCGCTGTACTTATGCCTAAAATTAGACTACAGAAGATCAGTAAGAAAACAAGTTGTTCCCAAAATGCCGTTATTTCAACACCTTTAACCATTACCGACCTAACAGCGACCAGATAATATTTCGCAGGAATTATATGTGTAATTACTTGTAACAACCACGGCATATTCTTAACGGGAAAAATAAATCCAGACAACAAAAAAGTAGGAAGGAGTGAAGAAAGCACAGACACAATAAAAGCAACAGATTGAGTTTTCGCGAACGTCGATATGAGAAGTCCTTGACCCAATGCACCAAGCAAAAAGAGTATTGTTGCAAGATAAAATAAAAATATACTACCTTCAATTTTTACATCGAACATTACAGCGCTCATTATTAAAACGAAAGTAGTGGCAATGAGTGAGATTAGCAAGTATGGAATTGTTTTGCCTATTATGATTTCGTGCGATTTTAACGGAGAAACCATTATTTGCTCCATAGTTCCTTGTTCTTTTTCGCGGACTATAGAAAGACTTGTTGAAACTACAGCAACCAGCATTAGAATCATCCCAAACAAACCCGGGATTAGAAATCTCGAACTTTTTAATTCAGGATTGTACCATAAGCGTGCCTGTGGATTTACAGGTATCGTAAATATGATCCCTTGTTTGGTTAATTCATGGGTCAGGATTTTCGTGGAGTAATTTTGTACCGCTGACTTAATGTGTCCTAAGGCAGTCGCAGCCGTGTTAGCATTAGCTCCGTCTATAATTATTTGCACAACCCCTTCACGACCCGAGTAAATTTTATCAGAGAAATCATTCGGAATAATAATTGCGGCAAGTATCTTTCCTTCCTCTAACAGCTCATCGATGTCACGTCGGTTATCGATATACTTTGAGATGTTGAAATACTCAGAATGTTTGAACGACTCAATAAATCGGGTGGATGCCTGACTTTTATCTTCATTACAAATACCGAGTGAAATATGTTTTACGTCAAAATTCAATGCATAACCAACCATTATAAGTAAGAAAGCGGGCATCAAAAGCAACAACAATAATCCACGGACATCTCTTCGAATTTGTCTGAATTCTTTTTGAACAATCGGTAATATATTGAAGCTGAGACTCATTTATCCGCTGCCAACACTCTCTGTAGTGTAGTGAATAAATACATCTTCAAGAGAAGGAGTTATTAAATCGATTCTATTAATCTGAATTCCCGAAGATTCTAAAGTTTGCTTAATAGTTTGTCGTCTCTCAATACCGCTTGATGTACTTATGTGAATAGCCATACCGAACATCGATGTTTCTTTAACCCAGCTTTGTTGTGTTAAAAGCTCCATTGCTTCGATGGGTTGATTGCAATGTACTTCATATATTTCAAATGCCCTTAAGTTGTTTTTTAATAGTGTAGGACTGCCGATAGCTTTAATTTTCCCATTCATAATAAGTCCGATGCGATGGCAATGTTCGGCTTCATCTAAATAATGTGTTGTTACAAAAATTGTTATACCATCTTCTGCCAACGAGTAGATAAGATCCCAAAAATTCCTTCTGGATATCGGGTCAACGCCTGCAGTCGGCTCATCCAAAAAGACTATTTTGGGTTTATGTAAGATTGCACAACCAATAGCTAATCGTTGTTTCCAACCACCTGCAAGATCCCTTGTTAGCGTCTTCTCTCTTCCCATTAATTCAGCCATTTTAAGAATCCACTTTTTTCTTTCTATTAAATGTTGATCTCTAAGTCCGTAAACTCCCCCAAAAAAATTTATATTTTCCTCAACTGACAAATCTTCATACAAAGAAAATTTTTGAGACATATATCCAATAATTTCTTTTACTTTCTCCGGTTTCTGTTCAACGTTGTAACCGCCGACAAATGCATAGCCGGTTGTCGGCTTAATTAAACCACACAACATTTTAATAGTAGTAGATTTGCCTGCACCGTTAGGGCCTAAAAAACCGAAAATCTCACCCGCGCTTACTTCAAAGTTGATATCATCCGCGGCAACGAAGTCATCAAAGTGTTTACTCAAGTTCGTTACTCTAATAGCAGATTGCGTGTCAGATGTAAAATTAGTTTCCATTTATGATAAGGGAGATGAACAGATCTTCCATTGACGGGATTAGCTTTTGTATGTTAATTAATGAAATCTTTTCTTTATCAAGGCTCTCTATAATCTTACTTTTAATTTCTGTGTCATTGATGGGTGAAACATGTAGCCGGTCACCAAACATCTGAACGTCTGAAAGGTAATTCACTTTCTTAAGAACATTAAATGCACTACGTACATCATCTGTTATTACTTCGATAACTTTTCGTTTGAACAATGCACGAATCTCATCAGGTTTACCACAAACTAAAATTTTGCCTTTATTCATCAATGCTACTCTATTGCAGCGTTCGGCTTCGTCGAGATAAGGTGTGGCAAGAAATATAGTAATTCCATCTTTTAATAAGGCAGATAAAATTTTCCAAAAGTCGCGGCGCGACACAGGGTCAACGCCTGTCGTTGGTTCATCTAAAAATATTATTTGTGGGCGATGAATCAATGTACAGACTAGAGCCAATTTTTGCTTCATTCCTCCGGACAAATATTCTGCTAGACGATTTTTAAACTGGGTGAGACGAGTAAATTCGAGAAGTTCTACTTTGCGAGAAATATAGTTTTTTTCTTTATGTATTCCGGCAAAAAAATCTATGTTTTCATCTACAGTTAGATCTCCATATAAAGTAAATCGTTGCGATAGGTAGCCGATATTAGATTTGAAATCTCTATTGTGTACTCCTGACTCGAATCCGAGTATTTTTAATTTACCAGAATCCTGGTTCAGAATTCCACAAAGTATGCGAATTAAGGTGGACTTACCTGCTCCATCCGGTCCTATGATACTAAATATTTCACCTCGATTGACTTCAAAATTCAATTCCGACAAGGCAATAAGCTCACCGAATTTTTTATTTAATCCGATTGCTTCTATTACACTTGTGATCATCTGTTATCATGTACAAATAAACGAACATCCGCTGGTAAACCTGCCTTGAGTATATGGTCAGGATTCGCTATTTTGACTTTAACTCCGAAAACAAGTTTTACTCTCTCTTCTTTTGTTTGAATATTTTTCGGGGTAAACTCCGCTTCGGGAGAAAGGTATACAACTTCACCCGAAAAAGTTTTATCAGAAAAAGTATCTATCGTTACTTCAGCTTTATCACCGAGTCGTACTTTACCTAATTGTGTTTCGGGTAAATAAACCATAATTTCTATTTCATCTAAGTTCGCAATCCGAAATATCGGTACTCCTGTCCCCGCTAATTCTCCCTTTTCAACAATTCTTTTCGTAATATAACCCGTTATAGGTGCTCGTATAAAACAATCATTCATCTTTTTTTTAATAGCATCCGCTTGTGCTACTGACTGATCTAAACGCGCTTTTGCAGCTTCAATCTCTTCTGAGCGCGCACCGCTTTTCAATTTTTCAAAAAGTTGTTTTGCAGAATTATACTGTGCTTGCGCTATAGTATAAAGCATTTTCGCATCGTCTCGTTGTTTTGTGCTGATACTTTGTGTCGAAAATAAATTTTCAGACCGCTGGTAATCTTCACTCACATTTTCAAGTTGTGCTTTTGCCTGTTTCAATGCTTCCTCAGCTTGGTCTAAATCTTCCTTCCTTGTACCTTTTATGAGCATCTTCAACTGGGCTTCAGCAATCCGTACTGCGGCAAGAGCTTGACGATACTGGATTTGATAATCGGTTCGGTCTATAATTGCTAATGTATCTCCGGCAGTTACTTTATCACCTTCGTTTACCGATAAACAAACGATTTCTCCCGAAACCTTCGAACTAATATTAGCTTCTACGACTTCTAATATTCCTGTTAATAACAACTTATCGTTTTTAGAATCTGAACATGCAATAAACATCAGCATCAGAAAGGAAAAATAGAAATGTCTTTTCATATATAACCAATATTATTGTAAAATTATCATTTTAAATATACAATAAGAGTAACGGATAAACAAGTTTAATAAATCAAATTAGATTGTTTGAAAATGCTATTTTCCCGCACTACACTTGTTTTATCCCCGCACTATTGATTTTATTCATTTAAGAACACTTAAATATTTGTGAAAAATAGTATTTTTTGTACTCATCTTTGAAAATTTAGCTGGCATTAAAATTGATGTTTTATACTTGATGAAAATCATTATTTTTACTATAATTTATTAGTCTGGGTTTCACCCCGATGCCAATATTAAAAATTTAAATTAAGGAGTAACAAATGTTAAAAATAATATCATATCTTGTTTTAGTGCTGTTCTTCATCTGTATAGTTACAGCACAAACAGTTCCACCACTTCCTGCAAATTTAACAGTAGAGCAGATTATTCACCATAATCAGATTGCTGCAAAATTACAATGGCAATACCCGGCAGCAACCAACGTTCAATTCAGGATATATAAAGCAATCGACACGTTACCGTTCCGCTTTTATCAGCAGGTAAGGCTACTTAATTTCATAGACCAGGCGGTTCCTTCTGGTCATATCTATCGCTATCATGTTAGGGCAGTAGTTAATATGATTGAAAGTATGCCCAGCAACGATGTATTCTTTGTTCCAGGAATACCTCCCCCGCCCCCAATAATGGTTCGAGGTTTCATCAAGGGCAATATTATTGATGATAACACCAATGCAGCAATTAATGGTGTGCTCGTCAGATTTTTCAAGTTGAACGGTATGATGTATTGGAGAGAAGTTCGAACCGATTCGTCCGGTAATTACTTTGCAGCACTCGATACAGGGAAGTACATTATTTCAGCAACGAAATGGACATACAAGACTGAATGGTATGATAATTCACTAACCCGCGAAGGTGCAACTCCAGTTTTAATTAGCTTTAATGATACAAGTTATGCAAACTTCGATTTGACAAAGATTCCCCCACCCCCACCACCAGTGCTCGTCTCAGTGAGCGGTACTGTTATTGACAGCATATCAGGTTTACCTTTAGCGAATGCTTCTGTTGCGATTATGCGTACTCCTCGAACAACAAATACCATGTTAAACATTGAGGGCAGTCTTTGGGGAATACAAAATGAAAATTGCTTCATTCCCGGAATCGGAACTATGTTTGGTGTCGTTCGAGTTGTAAAAACCGATGCTAACGGCAATTATACTTTTAACGTTCCCGACAGCATGACTTACATTATGGCTGCAGCAAAACCTGGTTACCTACCCGAATTCTATAATAACAAAAGCAGTCCATTTGATGCCGATAGGTTGCTGATAGTTGGAAACACAATTGGAATTAATTTTGACCTTGTTCCCAATCCACTTGTACAAAATTCACTTGCAGGCAGTGTCAAAAATTCACTCGGAGATGGAGTTATATCGAATGTAATTCTTTTCAGAAAATCACTCAGAGGACTCTCTCCCATACGCCATGTCATGTCCGACTCATTAGGTAACTTTACTTTTAATTATCTTTATA
>JBBINX010000003.1:57683-81747 GCA_037443685.1 Ignavibacteriales bacterium | reverse complement strand
AGAAATTAGTTTATCATAGTTCACAAAAGTATTGCGTATTTTTGCAGGACGTTAGGCGTTATTGGATGATATTTAATCAACAAATAATTCTAGAAAGGAATTAGAACATGAAAAGCGCACAAAAATTAATTGCACTTATTGTATTATTGCTCTTTGGAAGTTGTACAAGAATGCCTTATGAGCTTTCGAGGAATTTATCAAGTTTATATAAAACGGAAGGAGAAAAGGAGCACTATCACGAAATCGTGTTTATGAAATATTTCCCTAACCCAGTCACGGTGAAAGACATTTGCCTAAGTATCATGGGAAATGAAGGATTTTATTGTCCTTATGAAAATAACTACATCGTAGGTATAAAAGACATTGATATTCCAGATTTGACAAGATTTATTGAAATGAACAACACTAAGGAAGCAATAGACTTAGTTAACGGAACCAACACAAACCAACTTTACGTATATTCACCCGCAATACTCTCTTTTTTTGAGAGCGGCACCATAACATGCGGTGGTATTACTTATTTACGACAGAATACTGAGCCCATATATGAAAAAAGAACTAGACCCGTCATACATGCAGTGATAAAGAGAAATACAGACTTAGTAAAAACGCTCATTGAAAAGCAAGCAGATATAAACGCACGGGATAGCGATAGCCTGACGGCATTAATGTGGGCGGCGCTTTATAATCGTGCTGATATTGTAAAACTTCTTCTTGAGAATGGAGCGGATTCAAAATTAAAAATTAAAAATAGGGTTAGAAGATATGAAAATGAAGTGATATCGACTACAATTTATGAGGATATGTCTGCATGTGATATTGCCAACTTTTTAGGAAAGGATTCTGTTGTTGCTCTATTTAATTCTTTGGAAGTAGCACCCAAAAATCTTAGCTATATAAATACAGAGAGTATACCGAAAAAAATTTTCTCAGGAACGACTTTAACAAATAATAGCAATGGGCTTTCTGGTAATTGGGGTAGACGGACTTTTTTAAATTTTGATCTTGAAAGGAAAATAAAGGGAAATATCAATTCTATCATCACAGCAATTAAAAATTCTTTAGCAGAATTTAAGTTTATCGTATATGAAGAAGAAATTATAATTCCAAAACAAGTCAGGATTCTAAGTGGAATTCCGGCAAAAGTATTTAAACATGAGGGTGAGTTTTTGGATTTTATTATACAACCAGTCGATAAGAATCAGTACTCTGTCTCTATTTATTCAGAATCAACAAACCCACTTGCTGGTTCCGCAGGATCTTACTCTGAAGCATTAATTACTAGAGTAATTAGTTATTGTGAAACATCTAAATAAATAGAAATGCTAAAATTCTAAAACAGAGGGAATTCCGTATGAAAAGTTGGTTTTTATCATGCATTTATTTTGTTCCAATTTTATCTCTAACTGGTTGTGCTACTATCTTTCATGGCTCGTACGACAAAATAAGTTTTAGTTCTAATCCCACAGGTGCAAATATCTTCATCAATGGCGATTCTCTTGGTGCTACGCCAATGAATATTACACTCAAATCTAATAGAGTATACAATATTGAATGCCGAAAAGCAGGTTACAAGAAACAATCTTTTATAGTTACACGCTCCGTTGGTTTTGGGTGGATTATACTCGATATTGTCTGCGGGTTGTTTCCAGTCTTTATCGATTCTACAACTGAATGCTGGTATAGTTTAGACCAAGAACATATTGATTTTATTTTAGAAAAATAGTTATGGAATTATAATGTTAACTATGTATAATCCAACAACGCCTAACAGCAACAAAAATGTAAAATAAACCATAGCTTCGCTCACAGAATATTTATCATTAAGTGTTCGCTCCGCAACGGCATTTTTGTTGCAGACGTTATGTGTCATTTGCGCCTTGTGGCAGTGGTCTTTAAGCAGTCACTTTATAACAACATTTGAGAGAGGGTTTTTCTTGAAGCACCTAATGTCAATAATGAACGAATTAGCAAATCTAACGAAACCGATGGATCACCAGATTCCATTTTGGCAACACGGGACTGACTCGATTTTAATAACCGTGCCAACGCGTCCTGGGTCAACTTCTTTTCTTTTCGATACTCCTGTAAGTTTTGGCTTAACTTTAACTTCAACTCAACATATGCTTCTTCTTCAGGAGATAGATTTAAAAACTCAGCAGCACTGCCAACTTTCCAGCCCCGCGCTTCAAGATTCTTTTTCTTTCGATTATTCATACTCTTATTCCTTTACTCATTATACAACTTCAATCTACGTTTACAATTCTCAATCACCATCTGTGGTGTTTTCTGTGTCTTCTTCTCAAAAATGTCAAGTATTAATATGGCATCAGAATCAATCCGATAAACAATACGCCATGTCATATTCTTATCTTCAATTCTCAGTTCATGACACCTTGCACCAATCATTGGCATTGGACGAGAATGAGGTAATGTTAGCTTTTCACCTTTCTGCAACAAGCGGAACAAATAGCCAGCTTCAATTCTGGCATTGCTCGACATCGGCGGAGTCTTTATCTCGCCATGAAGCCAAACAAGTGGTTTATCGACTGTTTTCATTTAAATATAATATATATCATTTTCGACATAATGTCAAATACAATTATTACGGCACAAACGAACACATAACACTTTATAAAAGGTTCCCGTCAAAAGATACGGGACAGGCGCCGTCAAGAGAAAAAGATATCCTGCATCGTTTTTTTTCAACGATGTGATCATGGTTGTCCTGGCGGCAACGATCGTAAACAAAATCCAATATGAGCCACCTAAAGAATATCTGTTTCTTGATCAAAAAAGAAAGTTGAAATTAGTGACAAGAATTAGAAAACAAATTGTTAAATTTAAACTGACTAATGATGAACTCGGTATCTTATCTACTTAATTCATTGTTTTACAGTGACGTTAGTCAGAATTGCCGCAACTGATGATTTCAAATGACTCGAACTCTATTGCTCTTGTGTCTTTCACTTGCTGTTTTCTCAACGGCATCAAGCCAGCCGATAAAACAATATGGCGCTAAAATCGGGCTTACGAGTGCAACTTGGGATTGGAAAACCTACGGTTCAACGGTTCGTGGAATCGACAACCGACTTGGATTCAATCTCGGATTATTCGTCGAATGGTTCGACATGCCAACATTCAGTCTGCTGACCGAGACTCATTTTGTCCAAAAAGGAATGAACCAGGACATTCCGATTACAACCTACCAATATCCAGAAGGTACTGGAGAGTTCATCAAGCACAATGTTCGTCTCGACTATCTTGCCTTGGCCGTTCTTCCAAAACTCCGACTTGAGGCACACATTGTAGAGTTGTATGCAATCGCTGGCGTGCGTCTAGATATCTCACTTTCCAATAATGTCTCCGTCGAGGGGCGTGAACCGTTGAGAACTCAATCCGCCCAAGCGTATCAATCTCTCGTCGATAAGTTCAAGAATCCACAATTTGGCGCAACCATCGGCGTTGGCATTCGATCTGATTCCCTTCTTCTGATTCCGATGGGAATGGAGTTTCGATACAGTCCCAACCTTCACAGTGCCTACTCCGAATCTATCTGGAATATCAAGAAAACATCCTTCGAGTTTTTACTGACCATTTCCAAATGATGCGGTAACTGCACATATCACCCCCAACAACGACGCTCCATCATTTGATACGGATTATAGATGTTACTCCCAAAATCGGTCAACAATCCATCCGCCCTTGCTGCCTATTGGGACCTAATTCAAACGGTTGAGTTCGCATTAACCGACAAAACGAGTTCGGAATGACTCCTTTTCTTACTTATTAGTCAATCACTGTATTTACCGCAAACGGTTTGTTACTGTCATAAATCGGACCTGTATTATTTTTAGTATAAATTCAAGGAAATTCATATTGAATCCACTAAGTAGAAACACAATTTGTAAATGGGCATTCATTCGGTTATAGTCGCACCAATGATCACAAACACTTCAACTATTAACCTTGCAAGACAAACATTAATTTCGTATTTTAGCTATCAGTATAAAGGATAATCGATAGTTGATCCCAAAAAAAAATCAAACTGTTAAAGAGACTGAATTTCTTAACGAAGCAATTCCACGTATGGATTCGCTTTATAGTTTTGCCCGTCGTCTAACAGGCAATGCTGCCGACGCCGATGATCTATTGCAAGACACCTACTTGAAAGCATTCAGGTTTTGGGATAAGTATCAGAAGGGAACTAATATAAGCGCTTGGCTGTTTCGTATAATGAAAAATTCTTTTATCAACCGTTATCGAAAAGAGAGTAAAGAACCTGAAACAATTGATTTCGATGAGGTACAAGAATTTTACACAAAAGCAAAAGATGCCGTCAACAATGACGACGATTTAGGAAAAAAAATATTTAGCGGTCTTCTCGATGATGATGTTACCAGAGCGCTCGATTCGCTGTCGCCCGATTTTAAAACCGTAGTCATCCTCTGTGATATCGAAGGATATACTTATGAAGAGATAGCCGAATTTATAGATATACCCGTCGGCACAGTTCGCTCAAGACTCCATCGCGGCAGAAAGATGCTGCAATCTAAACTTTTTAAGTATGCAAAAGAAAAAGGATATATAAAATAATATAGATTAATTGTTACATTTTTAAATAGGTAAACAGTGAATTGCAAAGAATTTGTGGAACTCATCAGTTCCGCAGTTGATGAACGTCTTGAAAAGGAGACATTAAAAAACTTTTATCAACATACTAACGTTTGTAAAATCTGTCGGAATGTATTTGAATTAGAAAAATTAACTAAAAATTTTATCAAAACAAGAATACAAAGTTTACAAACACCCGATTATTTAAAAAGCAGACTTATTTCTCAAATTAAAAGTTCTGATATGAGTAGGTCGCCTATCCAATTGTGGCGGAATTGGTACTTTGCTATTCCCGCAATTGCCGCCATCATCATTTATTTGATAATATCTTCTCCCACCTCACATCATTATCATACCTGCCCTAATGATAATAACATTATTCACCAGGCGTTCAATAACTTCGATGCGGTGATTGATGGAAAGATAAAACCTGCTTTCGTTACTAATAATTTATCGGATTTAGAAAGCTTTTTTAAAGAAAGAGTCAATTACACCGTGAAAATTCCGAAGCTTAGAAACTGTGTACTTGTAGGCGGAACGGTGTCGCAATTCGATGAAGAAAAATTGTCTCACGTAATATTTAGACACGATGATTGTATAATATATTTTTCGATGGCAGATTTCAGAGTCGTAGGCGGTAATAAGTCCTTAACACTGCCTCAAAATGCTATCGACGAATTAATAAATACCGGCTGGTACTACGCAGATGACCACGAGTGCTGCAGTGTAATACTTTGTTTGAAGGACGGCACGCTATGTATAGCAGCCGCAGAGATGAAAAAAAATAAATTAATGGCATATTTAACAGACCCGGAATTACAATGGTAAAACGTTTCCTTCCCCTTCTACTATCAATCATTTTTTTTATCGGATGCACTAAAGAGGAGAACAAAAATAAATCTAACGATTTAATAAATAACAATAATGTTTTCATTTTAAAAAATGTAACACCCAGAGACGGACAGTCACCAGACTTTGAGTGGCACAATAATTCGGGCATCGCTGAAAATTTTCAATCATTTCATAGAAAACTCACGATCATAAATTTTTGGGCAACTTGGTGCGGTCCTTGCAAAAAAGAACTTCCAGATCTCATCGCGATTAATAAAGAGTTTGCAGAGCGGGGTGTAAGAGTAATCGGTATCTCTACCGACCGCGGTTCCAATGTAGTGGCTGAAGTATCAGAGTTTATAAATAAAAATGACGTCAATTATACCATTGTAATCGATAACGATGAACTTTCTGAAGCATTCGGAAATATTCGCGGATTACCAACAACATTCTTCGTTAATGAAGAGGGAAAGATTGTAGAATCGTTTATGGGACTTCGTACGAAAGAATTTTTCGTAGAAAAAATAAACTCCTTCCTCGAGTAAATACGGATAGAAATTTTATGAATAATTTTACACCAATAAAGCAGGTAGGTGAATTCGGACTTATAAACCTGATTAAGAATATAATAGATATTCAAACCGACTCCTCGAATCTTAAATCCGATTTATTGATGGGAATCTCGGACGATGCAGCGGTTTTTATACCTACTCCCGGTAAAGTACAAATATTCACAACTGATGCAATGGTCGAAGGTGTGCATTTCGATTTAACGTATTCATCAATGAAGCACCTCGGATGGAAAGCGATGGCATCGAACATTAGCGATATTGCCGCAATGGGTGGAGAACCTCGTTACGCTATGATTACTCTATGTTTGCCGCAAAAAATTTCTGTAGAAATGGTCGAAGAATTTTATACGGGTGCTGTTTTTGCGTGTAAAAAGTACAACACACTGATTGTCGGTGGAGACACCTGTGCTGCGTTGGGGGGCATGGTAATATCGGTATCGTTGATTGGTGAAGCTGACCAGCAAAAACTTGTCTATCGCAATGGGGCAAAAGTTGGCGACCTTATATGCGTGTCGGGCACATTAGGAACTGCACACGCCGGTTTAAAAGTTTTAATCCGTGAAAAAAGAAGTTTTTTAGAGAACAACGAAAGCTTTACCCCAAAGCTTGAACTGTACAAACAAGCTCTTGAAAAGTATTTGATGCCCAAACCACGACTCGATATTGCAAAATTATTAACAGAAAAAGTTCATATAAATTCTCTCATCGATATTAGTGATGGTCTGGCTTCAGAAATTCACCATCTATGCAAAAACAGCGGTGTCGGCGCTGAAATCTGGGAACACAACATTCCGATAGATAACATCGGCAGACATATTGCCGAAGAATTTTCTGAAAACATAATCGATTATTCTCTATACGGAGGCGAGGAATACGAATTATTATTTACTTTAACTGACGATAATTATTCAAAACTCGAAAGCTTAACATCCGATGTAACGATTCTTGGAAGGATTGTGGACGCTTCGAAAGGAATATCGTTCATACGTGAACAGGGAGAACGCGAAGAACTTTCACCACACGGCTGGGACCATTTTAAGAAAGATAACTGATGCGTATTTACATTATGCGTCACGGTGACGCCAATCAGAATATTTTTGAGGATAGAATTAGACCATTATCCGAGTTAGGCGTTCAGGCGGTATCGCGCGTGGGTAACTATTTAAAATTGCAAAATGTCAAAATTGATTTAATCATCACCAGTCCTTTCCTGCGCACATATCAAACTGCTGAAATAATCTCTAAGATTTTTAATATCGAAGATAAAATAGAAGAATCTAACAAACTACTTATAGAGAGTTGTCCGAACGAAATCATCTCCGATCTTTCAAAAAAAAATGTCGAGAATGGAATACTGCTGGTTGGTCATCAACCTTCGGTCGGAAATCTTATTTCCCATCTAACCAACGGCAAACAGGTCAATATCACAATGGGAAAAGCAGCGTTAGCTTGCATCGAGATAGACCATTCTTTGCGGCAAAATAATGGTGTTTTAAAATGGATGATTAATCCTGACGATTTAAATAATTAATAATTTTAAGAGAGATTACTTGCGTATTGCAATCATATCCGATATCCATTCAAACTTAGAAGCGCTTCAGAAATCTATAGATATTATCTCTGACAATATGATCGATAAAATTATCTGTCTCGGAGATATCGTAGGATACGGAGCAAACCCGAAGGAATGTTTAAAATCAATTACAGAAATTTCATCAAATATTTTACTAGGAAATCACGATCAAGCAGCGACTGATGTTAAATATACTGAAAGCTTTACACTATTTGCCAAGGTAGCGGCACAATGGACCAATAAAATTTTAACTGAAAATGAGAAGGAATTGTTATTGAGTTTTCCGCTGTTGCACGAATCGGATGGTGTTACATACGTTCATGCTTCTCCTAATCGTCCTTCTGAATGGAATTATATTTCTAACTATGAAGATGCTGTTTCCAATTTTCCCTATTTTCATAAAAATATCTGTTTTGTGGGACATTCGCACATACCTACAATTTATATGGAAGATTACAACGATTATAAATTGGTCCGGAATTCTGTTAACCTCAAATGCCAACCCGATAAAAAATATATTATAAACGTTGGAAGTGTGGGGCAACCTCGAGATAATGATTGGCGATTAAGTTTCGGTATCTTCGACGATAACACATACGAGTATGAGAATATCCGCTCGGAATATGAAGTACAATCTGCTGCAAAGAAAATAGTTGATGCGGGGCTTCCGCATTACCTCGCAAACAGGATTTTGGTGGGACGATAATAATTTTCTTTACTCAGCTAACTTCTTTTTAAGTCTGTCTATGTTTTTTTGTACAATTTCGTTTTGTTGTGATGTTAACCCTTCTACTGGTAAACAGTTATATTCGTTTAAAGCCTCTTCCAAAAGGTTTGATTTCTCTAAAGAAACCGCCATCATCAGTTTGTAATCGATAAAATTACTCATACTCAGATTTAACCTCAAAACTTCTTTTATTCTAATAGCACATGTTCCATAAAAGTAATTATCGTATAAAAGTTTTGCCCCGCTCAACTGCATCAATGCAATATCGGTAGAGATTGGTGGTTGCATTTTAGATTTCTTTTCGCCGTGGATAATCGTCGCGCGGGCAGGGATCAAATTGTTATCCCTTTCCTGTGGCGGAACCGATAGAATTCTTTCCATCGCTAATTTCAACAGCAACTCTTCTTGCGACAGATGTCTTAAATCTGCTATCTCTACGATTGTCTTCTCATTCAACACAATTTTTTTTTGATTTTCTATTTGAATAACAGCTAATGAATTCAAAGACGTTTGTACGGCATCAGCCCAATTAATTTGATCGCCTTTGTTTAATTGTTTCCATTCTTCACTAACTCCATACCTCACCTTGACGTTGCCCTTTATTGTCAGTACCTTAAATTGTGCGAACGACAGAGCGGTAATTACGAATATCAGAACCGAAACTGTTATTATCTTTTTCATAAAATTGTTCTCCTTATCAAAAACCTACGGGTAAATCAACAACTTTTACCCAACCATTTATTAGTCCGTTATTAATAGTTACATCCTGAAAATATTCAGCGGCACCTGTTTCCCACGCGTTGTTAAAACCTTCCGAGATTAAGGTAGGTTCTATAGGAATCCAAACCGTTTCGACACCATCATTATTTTTACGTATAATGAAACGTTTTGAGTTATTGCTTATGAGCGCCGAATTCGCTGCTTCAATTTCCGTATCGAACATTAAGTAAATGTGGGAGTTTGTCGGATTGTTTGGCGGGATTACATCGATAAAAGCAGTCGATATGCCGACACTTACAAGTAGCGAAGAATAGCAAACTGTCAAATCGTCACAATCACCTCCACGTAAATTGATTGTTTCAGCCGGGTATTGTACATAGTCCCTACTAAGTTTCGGGTCGTGTACATACTGTACATAATTCGCCAACTCATTAAATATTATTTTTGCTTGCATGAATTTCATTAATGTAGAATTTACCGTGTCGATACTTTCTTTATATTTTTTTAAAGATGTTCTTGAAAATCTTAAAACTTCTGGGTCCGACGGAGTATTAAAATAACGCAGAAGCATTACATCGCCGTCCCAATCATTCCGTCCGCGGACGAATATCCTTGTTTGATACCGGTCGTCGTACTCGTCTGTTGGTTTGGCTTTTACAAAAACTGTCCCGTCAAAAACAGAAAATTTTGTTACGCTATTTATGACATCGTTGAAAACCGCAAAGAAAGGTATTTCGAGAACCTCATTCGGATTGATCGTGTATGGTTTAGATTCTGTTGGTAGATTCATCACCTCGTCCACATAAAAGCTTACCTTAACATTGATTGGTTTTGTAGCTACGTTGCGAACACGCGCTTTTCCCAAAGGTCTAAAAGCATAAATCTGATACGAGGAAGGATAGACCTCGTTGAATAGTTCTACATATTCAATTCGAGTAAATGTTTCCTTTGCCTTTCCCAAATTTATTTTTACTGATAATGATACTCTATCGGGAGTAAACCGTGTATATTCAAGGTCTGTGAAAGAAAATGTTTTAATATTATTAATATCTATCTTGCCGGAGCGCAAAGTATTATCTATATATCTCAGAAAACTCAAATCTATTTCGAACTGCGAATATTTTAAACCGAGTCCTGCTGAAATTGCCTCAAGTTTTAAATCTGATATTTTAGATGAATAATATCCGTTTCGGATTACAAACCATTTAATTGGTAACCACTCGAATCCGAATCTGATTTTTTTTTCAGAATCAATATCGAATCCAGGTTTGAAGTTATCATCTCCTTCGTACGATAAACCGAGACGCACATACTTAATCGGATTCAATTGAAAATCGAGCATCTCTTCTTTCAAATCTTGTTCTCTGATCCGAATTAAATTTTTAAACACTAAACCGGCCGTTAAAAATTCGTTAAATCTATAAATTGAACCTGCATCCATTGTCCATAAGCTTGCCGCATAATTAACAATTTGCGATTGTATAACACCCGAGTCGGTAATATATTTCGTATCGGATACTTTTGTATCTATAAATCTCGCACTAAACCCGAGAGATAATTCGTCAGTTATTTGATAACCGTAACCCAATGAGTAGCTTTGATTAAACGAAATTTTTTTATCGAACTTTGTTGTGATTGAATTTCCGTTCGTATCTATAATAGATAAAGTGGTGGGTATAATAAATTCTAATACCGACCCAGGCGAATACCGAACAGCCGCAGAGTGATCATTGAATATATTTTTACCTATACCTATTGATTGAAGTGATAATTTAGCCGGGTGCGAGGTAGGAATAAAATTGGTTATGTTAAATTCCCAATCCTTTATATATATCAAACCAGCCGGGTTCCAATCAATCGAATTAATATCGGTAGTAAAATTTGTGAAAGCACCAACACCAATTCCGCGTGCCGAACTCAAATGCTGAGCACGCGCTATTTGAATAGAAACTACCATGAACAAGCAAATGAAAATTAGATATACTCGCTTCATCCATATTAGGGATTTAAAATTAAAGATATGTTGTGAATTGAAGATGAGTGAATCAATACGTTGTCGGGATAGCCGGTAATTCTCGCGATTGATTTAGAATTCGAAGAAAATGTAAATACATATCTCGTATACTTTCTGATTGGAAGCATTTTCAACACTTTGACAGGAATAGTAATTTCACCTTTTGTGTTTCGAATACGAAGATTGAGAAAAGGAATCAATCGGTTTTGCTGACCTTCAACAGGATCTGCACTGATAATTATATTGATGTAATCATTTGTACATCTCCATTTGATATTCAAAGGTTCGGAAATTCTAATAGCTCTTGGGTACAAATTTGATACGCGAATCTCCGGCGGTGTGTTGATTATTGTATCAAACGGTGATATTCCATTTTGTCCCGTAATCTGCCAGGTGTAGGTACTTGTATACTCATACTCTTTTCTCAATTGATAGCGATAACCGATGATAGAATCCCCCTGCGGCAACAGAGGGACTCTGTGAACAAGTTTGTTCAATGTAAGATTTCCTAATTTCACTGCACCGACGTCTAAAGACCAATAAGCAATCAATCTACCATTGAGCCGGACAGGTTTCGATTTATCCAAAAATATTGCTTCTGCCTGTAATAAACTATCTCTTTTAAATTGACGATCGAATCTGATTGCCGAAAAAACCATCTTTGCAAAGTATCGTGAATTTTCATTTCCGAATATTCCGGTAGAATCAACACCCGAATAAATAAATACAGAATCGGATGAATTATTTATGGTCTGCACCTGAATAAGCCTTGAATCGTCTTCTTTGTCAATTAACTCGACGGGTCCTTGCTTTTGACATCCCCAAAATATAAGAAAGGAAAATAATAAAAAAAGATTCTTCTTCATGGCTAATCTAATTTAATTAATTTGGAACCTTTTTCAAAAGCAATACCTCCGGATCGAAAACAAGCCAGAGGTTTGCAGTGAATTTTATTACAAAATAGCATTAAAATCGCTTTACTAAAAATGGCATTCCCCAGAATGCATTCATGAACGGGGCTTCATCGTCGTTAATCGAGTCATACGACATAACATCTACGATAGCGTTGTAACGTCCAAGAGCAAATCCCATTGGTAGTCGGGCTTTGAACTTCTTCTCGTAAATCCGAGTATAATTTCCAGAGCTACCAGTTGTATTGACCAATTCCATCCGAATCCGGTTACGGTTTACAAACTTATGGTCGACACTGTGCCGAAGTAATACATATTCAGGTTTCTCGTTTTGGCTTGCGATAGTCAGACGGACAAATACCGAATCACCTGGACGCAAAAGCGAAACACCGCCACGTCCGGGAGCAAACCTCATCCAGTATGATAACGGGTCGGTGATAGTCAAACTATCTATTGAAGTAATCACTTCGAGCTGTGCAACTCCAAAATCATTCACGGAGGTTTTGCCTTCCACTAATGTGATTGCGAGCGGTTTCCAGTTTCTTCGAGGATCTCTGTTGTTATCAATTTTCAGAAATCGAACTTTACGTGTAGTTGTTAGTACGAATGGCTTAATAACTTTTACTGTATCTAAAACACCCGCAGAATCTTTAATACCTTTTATAATAAATTTACCGGTTATAGTTTTAACTATAGTAGCAACTGATATAGTATCGTTTAACTGGACTACAGTAACATTCCGATCTATATTTTCAATTTTCCTTCCCCAGCGTAATGGAGTAATAGGAGTTGTTATTTTCATCAATCCAAAATCGTCGTAATTAAAATCTCTTTCGCTCACATCGTCCAACATAACATCTTCTGATGCTAAATAGTCGGACACTTCCTCATTCGTAATAACTTGCTGTTTTAGAAACTCAAGTTCACTCTTCGAGGGATCAACGATAGTATCTTTATTACAACTGATTAAAAAAATGCTTCCTATTAAGAAGACTATTGTCAGACTTATTTTAATAGCTTTCATTTATATCTCCTTTATTTAATTGTTATTAGTAAAATCCATAATTACTATTTACCTAATTACAACTTGCATACCACAAATATTGTTTATTGAAAAAATTCAAAAATATCTATTTTCCCTCAAATTTCGAGACATTGAACACAGTGCAGAAAAAATGATAATTGACGAGATGCGGGAAATCAATATAGAAGTGCGGGAAACAATTACTTCTGCGGTTTCTTATAATCGGTTATGATTTTTTCAAGGTAAAAATGATATTTTTGAGGCAGGTTCTTAAATTTGGGTTTGCTAATCAATATATTTTCTTCGGGATTTTTTGTGTAATCTACTAATTCTATTGCATTACTGATAAATTCGATTAGTTTTTTTCGAACTCTTTCCATAACATCCGGTTCGCTAGTTCCTGCAACGGTATTTATAGTTGATTCGATATTCATTCCTTGCTCTACAAAAGTTTTAAAGCAAAATCCCCGTAAATACTCTGAAACCGTACCTCGGTTTAATCCCCCTAATTCTTTAGCGGTTTCGGATACTGAGTTTTTCGAAAAATTTTTATTTCTCAGCGATTCAATTATTTGGTCAGCAATGTCACCTGTATTTGTAATCAGCGATTTTATTTCTTCAGGCAAATCTTTAGTGCGGATAATGTCTCTACCTTCTGATTTCGCTAAAATCACTGCCCGCTTGATCACGCTATGCAGTTCCCTGATATTGCCAGGCCAAGAATATTTAGAAAATACATCTATTACGTTTGTGCTGATTTTCATTTTAGGATCTTCAAGATTAATCAAATATTCAGTAAGAACAGGTAAATCTACTCTACGATCACGTAAAGGCGGCAGATTCACAACAAACACATTAAGTCGGTAATAAAGATCCTGCCTTAATTTCATTGACACAGAATTCGATACAAGATTCTGGTTTGTAGCGGCAACAACCCTGATATTTACTCTAATTGTTTCTGTGCCGCCTACTCTTTCAAACTCACCCTCTTGAAGTACTCGAAGTAATTTTACCTGAAAAGCTTCGCTCGTTTCGGCAACTTCATCCAAGAATATTGTTCCTCCGTCAGCCAATTCGAATCTTCCCAGTTTTTCTTTTACGGCTCCTGTGAAAGCGCCTTTTTCGTGTCCGAATAATTCACTTTCTAATAACGTTTCAGATAATGCCCCGCAATTGACAGCAATGAACGGTTTCTCTTTTCTTTTACTGGAACAATGAATTGCACGCGCAACCAACTCTTTACCAGTTCCACTCTCACCTAAAATCAGAACTGCGGAATCATTATCAGCAATTTTTTTAACAAACTCGACAACATCATGCATTGGTCCGTTCTGTGTATATATTATTTTCTCAAAATTCAACGGTTTTAATTTAGGCTTATCCGAAATATTAGATACATTTATATCGGCAGCTTCGGATGATAGCAAACGGAGTTCCTCTCTGTATTTGTTAATCTTTTCTCTTAAGTAGATTGTTTGTTCAGCGGCGTTTTTCTGTTCAGCATCTTGTAATTCTTTCTCAAGCTTTATTAATTTTTCTTCACGATCACGTAGCTTTTTAAAAATAGCGCTTTTTTCCGACTCCAATTTGTAAACGGTTTTTTTTATAGTTTGATGTTTATAAATTAATAAACCGATTGTTAGAAATATTTGTACAAATAATATCCTCGCTAAAGGAATCTCCCAATCGTAAATTATAAAAATGAAATAGGAAAATACAGAATAGGATACAAGGAAAGCCAGAAGAATTAACAAGCCCTTGAGGTCGTCCTGCTTTAGTATTAAGAAGATGAAGAATATACCAACAGCAAATACAAAAATAAAATCCCAATAATCAGGAAGTACTTTTAAGAAGTTATTATTGAGTGCATTTAAAATGATTGCCGCGTGAATTCCGACAGCAGGGAATTGTTTTGTATAAGGCGTCTCTACAAAGTCTGTCATTCCTTCGGCTATCACACCGATAATAACAATTTTATTCTTCACCTGATTAACATCGATATCGGTGATTCCACCTTTTTGTTGTAGGTTGTACGCTTGTAAAAAATCGACTAAAGGAATTATGTTTAAAGTGCTAATACCACCCTGATAATTGATGTTTAACGTTCCGTCTTTTTCGTAAGGAATTTTAATAATTTTCGAGTTGTGGATTATACGAGTTTCAGCGCTCGATATAGTTACTGCTGATTTTCCTGCACCGGAGTAGATTCTTATTAGTTCAAAAGAAAATGCTGGAAATACTTCGTTCGCTGAACGGATAAATAACGGCACTCTTGATTTGTAGAAGTTTTCATGACCAATTCCATCGGCTGCATCTAATAATTGTGGAAACGGTAAATTTAATTTTTCACCAGTGTAGAAACTAACTTTTTTATCAGTATTATAACCGAATTTTTCTGGTAATCTCGATTGGAAATTAGGTTCGTCTCTTGTCAATGTTGAAAAATATCCGACCAATACGACATTACCAGCACTCCTCACAATATTTGTTAGCAAGTCGTCGTATTCAGGCCGTTCAACATTTGGAGTTGTAAATACAATATCAAGACCGATAACTTTGGCACCGAGTTCATTTAAAACTTTGATAACGAGAGCATAATAATTACGTTTGATAGGCCAACCACCGATTGCGCGAATATCATCGTTATCCAAATAAAGTATAACCACGGAAGAATCGGGTGCCGACTCTCCTCTTATTTGAAATTTACTTGAAAGTATCTTCTCGTCAACTTGATTAATAAAATCTGAGAAAAAAAAAGATAGAATTAAAAGTAGAGCTATAAGCACAAGCCCGAATAGAGATTTGTTTAGATTAATCATTTTTTAGTTAACCCCTGCGGATGAAGCCAAATTTCAGGATCTTGCTTATCGCGGTCTTTCCACAATTCAAAGTGTACGATTGAACCGTTTATTGTGTCGCCACTTTTTCCTATAATTGTTCCTGAAGATATTTTTTCGCCTTCTTCTACTACAATATCCGATAAGTGGGCATATACCGTTCGATAACCGTTATTATGATTTATGATTACCAAATTCCCGTATGAAGGCAGCCACCAAATAGTAGAGACTTCGCCATCAGCAACGGCGTACACATTCGTTCCGAAGGGCACTTCCAGATCGATTCCGGTATTTTGCGAGATAGTTTTTAGAACAGGGTGCCGTTGATTTCCGAATTTACCAACAATTTTTCCCACGATTACGGGCCAGGGGAGTTTTCCGCGATTAGTTTCAAACGCTGAAGCATCAACATAAGCACGAATTTCTGATGGTTCTCTTTTTCGTGCCTCATTCTTTTCTGTGGCCTTTCTGCGCTGGTCTAACTCTATCAACTTAACAATTAAGCTTTCTAAATCTTTAACTGCTTGTCGTTTTCGGATTACTTCACGTTCATAATTCCTTTTATCGCGTTTGATTTCTTTTAGTATTTTTTTCCGTTCTGAAGATTTCTGAACTAATTTTTGTTCTTCTCGGTTTTTACTTACTATCAACAATCGCTGTTCGGTTAGTTGTTTCTGTAGTATCTCGTTTTGTCTTTCTAGTTCGCTAAATTGTTTATCTATTTTTTCGATGTCTTTCTGCCTCTGTTCGCTGAATCTTCTCAAATACTCCGCCCTAATAAAAAGTTGATTAAAAGATTTTGATGAAATTAGTAACTCAACCTCGTATGTCTTGCCGTTTTTATAAGCTGCAAGCACATAATTGGAATACTGTTTTTTAATAAATTGTAACCGGTTTTGCAGTTCCGAAACTTTTTTTTGTGTTTTATCTATTTCTTTTCTCAGGATTGTTTCTTCGTCAATCAAGCGGTCTGTTAATTTATGTATCAATGTCAACTGCTTGTCGTATGTATCAAGAATTTCTAATGTTGCGAGTTCTTTTTTTTCTCTCTGCTCGAGCTTTTTCTCCCAGCTCTCGATCTCTTGGCGTAGTATCTGTGCTTCCTGTTGTTTCTTTTTGATTTCATCATTCGCAGAAACCGTCTGGCTTCCTGAGCATACAATCAAAAAAATAAATAATATTTTAATCCTGTAATTCACGTGGTAATAATGAATTAATATGAACTGTCCTATTTATTTTTATATCGTCGTAAGCAATTGTCAAACTGCGCTTCTCTTGTGGGAAAATTATCCTCGTCCAGTAAGGAAGGTCCAGACCATTAACGCGCTCGTACGAACGGGCAGTCACTTCGATATTCACTTTCCCAAATTGGTCTTTTCGTATTAATTTTAAAAAGCTGTTATTTGAACCGTTAAGTATCATTTCTTTCTTTTCAGCTTTAGTATTATTTTCAAGCTGATAATTTTCACCGTCGAAAACCAAGCTTGCATTCGAATAGTCCATAAAAGAATAACCGTAAAAACCAGTAAAAATATTAACTAAGTCGTTTATCGTAAAAGGCATATTTATCAATGAATGAATTGGCATCGAGTCCAATTCCCCGGTCTGAATCTTTTTTTCCAGATTGTTTAAAAATACAAATTTACCGTTGTGAATAAACAGGGTTCCTACCGAAATGCCGAATGGACCTTTTAGTTTAATTAATAACGAATCGGGACGGTGAATTGTAACAGTAAAACCAGCGTTATTCGAGAACTCTGGTGTTTCTATTGTAATACTACCGCTACCGGTGAAAGTTCGGATTTTTTTTTCGCAATCGACATAAAAACGATGCACATCATCCGGGCTTGACAACCTCGATATATTTAATTCTTTCGAGTGTGTGCAACCGATTAGAAAAAACAGAACTATTCCAACTATTCCATTAATAAAAACTCTCATAAGCTTCTGCGCTCGATTTTTTCCTTGAGAGATTTATTCATCGGATCCAAATCAAGCGATTTCTGCCATTGCTCAGTCGCTTTTGATATATCGTTCAATTTAAAATAAACATCTCCTAAATGTTCGTACACAACAGCGCTTACTTCGCCTTTTTCTATAGCTAACTTAATAAATTCTTCGGCTTTTAAATAATAACCAATTTGAAAATACACCCAACCTATAGTATCCAGATAGGATGGATTTTGGGGCTGTTGACGCACTGCTTCTTCAGCCATTTTTAAAGCCCGATCGAGTTGGATATTCCTCACACTCAAACTATACGCATAATTATTAAGTAACAAGTGGTTATCGGGATAAAGGCGCAGACCTAGCTCGTAGAGACTATCCGATTTGTCATAATATTTCAAATCGTCATAAATTAATGCAAGAGAGCTAAGTATTTCGATATTTTGTGAGTCAATTTGAAAAGCAAGTTCTAACGTTATTGCCGCTTTTTCCAGTTCGCCCGATCTTTGGTATGCAATACCTAATATTAAAAACAGACGAGGTTCATCAGTTACGTATCGCTGGGCTTCTTCCAATATTTCTATTGTTTTGTTATAGTTTCTATCTTCAAAATATATCGAAGCAAGATATACCCACGCGTTAGCGTTTTTTCGGTCTAACTCGGTTACTCTGCGCAAATTCCAAACTGCCGCAGAATCCGATTTCATCATCGTATTTAGGACACCACAAAACCAGTAGGGTCGCCAATCGTCAGGATATTGTTTCTGAATTTGATCGAATAATTTTAATGCATACGGAGCGACTGCAGAATCGGACTGAAGAGATGCTAAAAAAATTTGCCCGAAACGTAGCTGAAGTTCAATCGAAAGGATCTCCCCTCTCAATACAAACTCAAATTGTTTTGTAGCATTCTCGTAATCTTGTTTTAGAAGATAAAGATGTGCGAGAGAAGCTCTCGACTCTACATCTGTCGGCAGTATCTCGACTATATCACTGTAAATTATAAGTGCGGAATCTGTTTTACCGGTAGTCAGATACAAATCTGCTAGTTCTTTTTTTAGATTGACATTCCCTGGATCAATATTTAAAGCTCTGTTCAGTGCGTTGACCGCATCCTCGAATTTATTTATCATCCGGTACAAATCAGCTACTTGCACAAAAACTTCCACCGAAGCACTAAACCTATCGATTATTTTATTATAAATTTCAATAGCTTTTAAAGGAGATTTTAACTGGTGTAAACGCGCTATGTTGCTCCAAGCTAAATAATTACTTGAGTCTAATCGTATTATACTTTCATAAATTGTTTTAGCGCTGTCGAACTCTGCCGCATATAAAAATATTTCGGCTAAATTTTCTCGGTATTTAATATTATTCGGTTCAATTACAATCGATTGCCTTGCATATTGTACTGCTAATGAAAATTTACGTAGCAATGAATAATCTTTTGATATCGCATAATATATTGCGGGATCCTGGTCGTATCGCAAAGCGTCTTGATATTCCAATATAGCGCTCGCATAATCTCCCTTTTGGTCTAAAATCAAGCCATTTATAAAATTCTCTAACGCTTTTTCACGATTAGGTGTGAAGTCGAGGGCTTGAATTTCCTTTTTACTACGATCGGAACCAGCGCAACCAACCACTAAAATTATGGTCAGCGTAATACTTATATATTTAATAACTTTATTTCGCATTTTCTGTTAAAATATATCAAATTTGATTTTGAATAACAAGAATTTGATTTTATCTATTATCTTTTATAAATTAACTCACAATAAAATAAACTTTAACCTCTTGATAGGAGGATTTATGAAAAATTTATTACAAACCGTATTCGTAGTTGCAATATTTGTATTAGTATCAGCTTTTTATCTGGGATGTGCTTCCTCGGAAGAAACTAAACAAGACATGCCGTCGTCGGTTTTGATGGAACTCGAGACTGCAAATCAAAGAAACGATGCGTTAAGCAAAGAGAACGCGGAATTGAAAAAACAGATTACACGACTTGAACAAGACACGCGGAATCTAACGGCGAAAGCAGCAGAGTTAGAAACCCAATTAATCGAAGAGCGTGATAAGACAAAACTAACGCCGCCGTTACTACCGACAAAAACGGTGATCAAAGATGGCGTTGCAGAATACCAAAACGCACTCACACTTTTCAACCAAAATAAGTACAAAGAATCAGCGGCAAAGTTGTTGGAGTTAATAAATAGAAGTATTACAAAATCCCTTGAGGATAATTGCTACTATTGGTTAGGAGAATCATATTTTGGTATGAAAGATTATACAACAGCAATCAGTTACTTCGAAAAAGTTTTTACTTACAAAGTTTCCGAGAAAAAAGACGATGCCGCCATCATGGTTGCCAATTGTTATTGGGAGATGGGTAAAACAGCAGAAGCAAAAAAAGAGTACAAGAATTTTTTAGAAAAATTCCCTGCAAGTCCTTACGCTAAGAGAGCAAAAGCCCGGTTGGGTGAGTAGTTCATAAAAAATTTTAAAGCCATCTCCCGATGGCTTTTTTTATTAAAATTTATTAAATTATAGCCAGATTTTATATATCAATGACGCTACAAATGAGAGGGGAATACTACTCAAGTCCCGCAATCTGTTCTTACATTCTAAAACAAAAACATAATCAAAAAACATACAATTAACGAGGAATTTATGTCAGAATACGTCAAAAATTTATTAGCACAAGTTAAAACCAAAAACCCTGGGGAAACAGAATTTCATCAAGCAGTCGAAGAAGTTTTTGAGTCACTATCTATCGTCTTAAAACAACATCCAGAATACGAGAAAGCAAAAATTTTAGAGCGAATGGTTGAACCCGAACGAGTCATTATGTTCAGGATTCCTTGGATGGATGACAAAGGCGAGGTTCATATTAACCGGGGATACCGTGTACAGATGAATAGTGCAATCGGTCCTTACAAAGGCGGTTTACGCTTTCATCCATCTGTAACGTTAGGTATATTGAAGTTTTTAGCTTTCGAACAAGTTTTTAAAAACAGCTTAACAACTCTTCCGATGGGTGGAGGCAAAGGCGGTGCAGACTTTGACCCGAGAGGAAAATCCAACAACGAAATTATGCGTTTTTGTCAAAGTTTTATGACTGAACTTTTCCGCCACATGGGACCGGACACTGATGTTCCTGCCGGCGATATCGGCGTAGGTGGTAGAGAAGTGGGGTACATGTTTGGCCAGTATAAACGCCTTGCAAATGAATTTACAGGAGTGTTAACAGGAAAAGGAATAAACTGGGGTGGATCTCTTATTCGGCCCGAGGCAACTGGTTTCGGTGTTGTTTATTTTGCAGAAGAAATGTTAAAAACTAAAAATGATTCTTTCCGTGGAAAAACAGTTTCAATATCGGGTTTCGGAAATGTTGCTTGGGGTGCAGCATTAAAAGCAACTGAATTTGGCGGAAAAGTTGTTACTCTCTCTGGTCCAGATGGCTTCGTATACGACAAGGACGGAATAACGGGTGAAAAAATCGAATATATGTTGGCAATGCGCACAAGCGGAAAAGATGAAGTAAAGATGTATGCCGACAAGTTCAACGTACCTTTCTACACTCGTAAACGTCCATGGGGTGTTAAAGTAGATATTGCACTGCCTTGTGCAACACAAAACGAACTGGATGAGAACGATGCCAAAGAATTAGTAAAGAACGGATGCATATGTGTTGCTGAAGGAGCAAATATGCCTTCGACAATTCCCGCAGTCAAAGTATTCCAAGATGCCGGGATTCTTTATGCCCCCGGGAAAGCTTCGAACGCAGGCGGTGTTGCTACGTCTGGTCTCGAGATGACACAAAATAGTATGCGCCTGCCTTGGTCTCGCGAAGAAGTCGATAAAAAGCTGCACGAGATAATGAAGAACATTCACAACACATGCGTTATTACAGCTGAAAAATACGGAACACCCGGTAATTATGTAAACGGCGCCAACATTGGTGGATTCCTGAAGGTAGCGAACGCAATGTTAGAACAAGGATTAGTGTAAATTCAAAAATCAAAATCTCGACGAGTCGTCTTCGCCCCTTCGATCTACGACTCTATCGAGTCGAAATCTAGTAGAGATCGATAAACCCATTGGGAGTCGACGATCGTTAGAGTTGAAAATTGGATTGTTGGATAAATTCTTAGAAGCCTCGAAAAATTTTTCGAGGCTTTTTTTTTAAAGAGCGCGGGTGAGCGAATTGCGCGATCTACATTCAATTAATCACCGCATAATTTTTCAAAATAACACTTATAACTCTTTAGTTTCAAATTTAGATTTTATTTATAGAGGAACAACAACAAGGGTCGCTCAGTATAATCAGAGAGATTATTTCAATGACTGTGTATGGATAGAAACTAGTTGTCGTTTTCGACGTCAAACTCGACTCTGTCACCTTTTTTTGTTATATTAAAATATGAAACTGCTAATAAAAATTTTGTTATTGTTGTTAATAACAAAGGTTGCAATTCCCCAAGTTCGGAGCGTTGAAGAAAAATTACGATTAGCTGAATACTACGAACATATTCATGACTGGGAAAATGCGATTAGAGTTTATGAAGAACTCTATCAAAACGATTCATTAGATATTTCATTTTTCGATGCACTTCTTCGGGGATATGACAAGCTTAAAAACTATGAGGGTGCAGTACGCATAATTAATACACAGTTGAAATCACGACCGAGAGACATCGGGCTGCTTTCGCAATTGGGAAAAATGTACGCAAGAGGTGGTAATTCAGAGGAAGCAATAGCTTCATGGGAAAAAGCTATCGAAATTGATAAGAAAAATCTTTCTGTTTACACCATTGTAGCAAACGCAATGATAGAGAGTAGAATGATAGAACAGGCAATTAAAATTTATCAGAGAGGACGTTCAGCATACGGCGACCCGTTCATATTTGCAGCAGACCTTGGGTATCTTCACTCAATTTTTATGAATTTCACTGAAGCCACAAAAGAGTACCTCTTGTTGCTGAAACAAAGCCCTGTTCAGCTTAGCTTCATTCAATCGCGTATGTCAGCATATACAGGAAAAATTGACGGTTTAAACACTGCGATAGTTGTAGTTGAGAATGCCCAAAAATCTGACTCAAAAAATCATGCCCTGCTTCAACTTTTAGCGTGGCTGTACATGGAGGGCAAACAATACGATAAAGCTTTTATCGTTTACAAGTCATTAGATAAAGAAACGAAAGCCGCAGGTAAAGAGATTTTAAATTTTGCAGAACGGGCACTTCGCGACAAAGCTTATGTATCTGCAGCAAAGGCATTCCAAGAGGTTATTTTAAGTTATCCGAATTATATCAACCTAACCGGCGCAAAATTTGGATTCGCACGAACCATCGAAGAAGCTGCTACCAAAGAAGATACTCTGAAATTATTCGGCGAATTGAACCCATTCCAAACAACCAGATACATAAAGACAGTAACACCTGGCGGATTTAATCCGAATTATAACACCGCAATTGAGTCGTACAGAATAGTGATTTCAGAATTCCCAAACACTGAATTTGCAGCAAGGTCATTATTCAGAATTGCGTTTATTTATTTTCAGTTTTTTTTCGACCTCGATAGGGCGAATGAAGCGCTCAGACAAATTGAAAAATCTTACAGTAATTACACTTCCATACTCATCGAATCTTCATTGTTGCTGGGATATGTTTATACAGCACAAGGAAACCTTGAAAAAGCTGTTGAAAAATTTGGGTGGATAATTAATTTTCAGGCAACTCCAGCAGATTACCGAGACAAAGCAAATTACTCGTTAGCTGAGGTCGACTTCTTTAAAGGCAATATTAAAGAAACTTTAGATCGTCTACAATTGCTCACAAAAAATTCCGCTTCCGAAATTTCGAACGATGCACTTACGTTACAGGTATTAATACAAGAGAATCAAGAGAACGAAAATATACTAAAAAAATTCGCATCCGGATTATTTTTAAAAAGACAAGGAAAATTCGAGAAAGCAGTTGAAATTTTCGAGGAAATAGTCAGAGAAAACCCAAAAGCCAATATCGTGGATGAATCGCTTGTAAATACGGGTGATATATACGCAATGATTCAGCGCTTTGATAAGGCAATCGGGACTTACGACCGGTTGATAAAAGATTTTCCCGATAATATAATGGCAGATAAATCTCAAATAAAAATCGCTGCAGTTTATCAGTTCGGATTAAAAGAAAATCACAAAGCAGTCGAAGCTTATCAAAAATTACTGGAGCAATTTCCGAATTCAATTTATACTAGCGAAGCAAGAAAAAAAGTTAGAGAGTTAAGAGGAGA
>JBBINX010000003.1:29937-57583 GCA_037443685.1 Ignavibacteriales bacterium | reverse complement strand
TCTCTGCTTTTTGCTGTATCCTCACCGATCTTCGCTCAAAAAATTCTTATTCCGATGGATTCGAAACAAACAGACCATCTGAAATCTTACGGAATTGCGTATTTGGCTTTAACAAAAGGCATCGAAGTAGACTGGTTGCTCAATTATAGAGGCGGGTCGTTTATGATTGATGGACATCAAATTATTACTACTGAATGTAGAGTTCGAGGAATCTATTTTGAAAGCATTGGTGCAACTAACGCTTCTCAAATTTACGCAGAGGTTCAGGACGAGAACAATAATATGGATGTTGTGCGACTCGAACAAGCGCCGAAAGTCGCTGTATATGTTCCACCCAATTTTCTGCCTTGGGACGATGCTGTCGTTCTTGCTATGGAGTATGCCGAAATTCCGTATGATAAAGTATGGGACGACGAAGTATTAGCCGGCAAGCTTTTCCAATACGACTGGCTTCATCTTCATCACGAAGATTTTACCGGACAGTATGGAAAATTTTATGCTTCATTCTCTAATGCGCCTTGGTATGTAGAGCAACAAATTATGTATGAAAAAAAAGCAAAGGAACTAGGTTATAAAAAAGTTTCCGAATTGAAAAAAACTGTTGCTCGCTCAATTAAAGAGTACATTGCGTCGGGCGGGTTTCTCTTTGCTATGTGTTCAGCAACCGATGCCTTCGATATAGCGCTTGCTGCGGAAAACACAGATATTTGTGATGTGATGTATGATGGCGATTCTCCCGATCCAAATTTTCAGAAAAGGTTAGACTACTCTAAATGTCTTGCGTTTGAAAATTTTACGGTCGAGAGAAATCCGATGCGTTACGAATATTCCGATATCGATATTCCACCTTCAGACATGGCTGCATTTACAAATCCCGAAACCGATTACTTTACACTCTTTGAGTTTTCAGCAAAGTATGATCCCGTCCCGACAATGCTCACTCAAAATCACGCGAATATCATCCGCGGTTTTATGGGACAGACAACTAATTTTAAAAAGAGTTTGATAAAAAAATCAGTTACTATAATGGCTGAAAAGGAAGGCAGCGAAGAAGTTCGGTACATTCATGGAAATTTCGGAAGAGGTACCTTTACCTGGTACGGCGGACACGACCCGGAAGATTATCAACACGCCGTTGGCGACCCACCAACTGACCTGCATCTATATAAAAATTCGCCCGGTTACCGGTTGATTCTGAACAATATTCTCTTCCCCGCTGCAAAGAAAAAACAGCAGAAAACCTGAATAGATTCGTGTTCTCTGTCCGTCCCACCATTGGGGGAGAAAGAGACCTCGTCTAAAGACGGGTGTTAAAAAAACTGAGGTCAAAAATATTTAACCCAGATTTGTCATTAGATTAGAGATAAACCGTTAAAACGGTTAAGAAAATTGACTTTTTTCTCCTAAGAAAAGGTGATGTTTTTAACTGTTTCAACAGTTTTTTTGTTTTGGTTTTCTTACATATTTATTGATAGATAATGAGTTAGTTGCTTTTGTTTCTAATAACGGTCATTAGAAATTATTCCTAATGAACAATCCGGGTTTAGCACATTTGATGATGGATTTGGACTAAAGTCTTAGTTTCTCGGGCAATTTAGGTATGAGACGATTAACATAGAAAAGCCCCGAGCAAACCCGGGGCTTTATATCTCTTATATTTATCTACTTCTCATCTCGCAAGTAACATTTTTTTATTTGATGTAAAACTACCAGCCTGTAGCCTGTAAAAATATATTCCACTCGGAAATCCGCCTCTAGTGGAAACTGCGTTAAAACTAACGCTATGATAACCAGCTTCTTTATAACCATCTACGAGTGTAGTAGCCTCTTGACCAAGAACATTGTAAACTTTTAGTGTTACATAATTGTCAACTGGAATTTGATAATTTATAATTGTCTCTACGTTGAAGGGGTTAGGATAGTTGGGATGGAGATAGAAACTCGCAGGAATCTCATTGCCGATTTGATCCACCACTGAGGTAACTATTCCAAATGTATCGCCAGCAATGATACAACCGCGTAGGTATATGATGTTGTTCTGCATTCGCCACTCGTAAATAAGTCCAAATCCGCTGGCGAGCCTACGCTCCGCAAACCAGCACCATCCACCGCCACCTGGCGGGGCTGGGTCGTAGCAAAAAGTCTTCACCACCGTTCTTCGGCCGAAGACAACCGTCGAATCCACACCATGTACATAAGCCCAGTTACACGGGGGTACTGGTGGATCGTAACACCACGCTTCACCGGAATCGGCGGTGAGTTTGTAGAGGAGCCAGTTGCCGTACGGTTGTTCTGGAGCCCAGAATACGTTACTCAAAGTATCGATTCGGTAGGCAGGATCTAAGGAATTATTGTAAAAGAGATTATGGCTTCCATCCGCACCGATAGAGTCACGCGTGAGTATGATCGTGAAGATTTGACCGGAGTTAAGATCCTGATAATCCCACCTGTCTCCGACATTGTGTGGGAAGAAACTCTCAGGTGGTTGAGCAAGCGCAGGCATCGTCAATAGTAACACCAATATGCTCACTTTGATTATGGTTTTCATGTTGGAACCTTGGTCTTTTGTTTATGAAATATATGCATTTGTGATTACTATATCAAAGTCATTCGCTTCGTCGCATTGCCCTATAAAAAAGGTAACCGATGGACATATTCTGTGTTTTTACGCGGTTCAGTACAATCTTAATCGGTTAATTTCACTAATTACTGTATTCGTAAAGTCTATCCGAGTAAAACTTGTCCGATTTTTAAGTTTTTTTCTATTACTGAAACCAAATTCATAATTATACCGTAAAGAGTATAGAATCATTCAATCAATTTAAAATTATGAGACCATTTATATATTACATTCTAATAACCGTAACAACGGCACTATCCTTATCTAATCGCGATGCCAACGCCGGTGAAAAGCTAATTGTTGAGCTTAAAGATTTCAGCCGGTCGGAGTTAAAGGTAGGCGGCTTTATTCTTCCAAACGAAACTTCTATACATATTAAAGCATTCGGAGCCGGCGCAGGCAAAGGAAAAACTTACAGCAGCGACAGAATGTTCGCATATGGCTGGATTATCAACTCGGATACACGCGAGAAAGTTTGGCTCATGGCGCCTAACAATACATCTCTTAGTAGAGACGAGCGCAAATTCGATGATTATATCAAACTTCCGAAAGGAAGTTATGAGGTTTATTTTTCCGCTTGCTTCTTTGAATATCACACCACGTGGACACACATCTCTACAAACATTGACCATCGCAAAGGAGAGGACATAGTGGATATCGGAGGCAGAAAATTTTTCTTTCTCAAGTGGCTCGAAGATTGGTTCGGTGAGGACATCTACGAGGACTTTTATAAACGCTCGAAAAAGTGGGGAATCGAATTATACGTTGATCAAGATGTTGACGTTTTAATGTTCAATCCTCCAAAAGACTTTTCAAATATTTTATTCAGAGCTGTAAACTTAGGCGAGAATGAATTTATTAAACAGGGATTCTCATTGAGTAAACCATTAGCTATACATATCTATGCTTTAGGTGAGGGTGTTAAAAACGAAGAGCTTTCAGATTACGGATACATAGTTAATGCGAAAACTCATAGGCGCATCTGGGAAATGAAACGTGGAAATATTACTAAAGCAGGTGGTGCCGATAAAAATATTAAATTCGACGCAGCTATTAATTTTGATGCCGGCGATTATATCCTTTCCTACTACACTGACGACTCGCATTCGTACGCTGATTGGAATACCGCACCTCCATACGACCCGTTAAATTACGGAATATCACTTTACGGGCACGACGAAAAAGATAAAAATTTATTCAAACTATTTTCATCAACCGAAGAAGAGAATGTTATTGTTGCAATTACAAAAGTCGGAAATAACGAAACAAAAAATGATGGATTCACATTAAAGAAAGACGCTAACATACGTATCTATGCCATAGGTGAAAGATATGGTTCGCGACGACAAATGGCGGATTATGGATGGATCATCAACGCTAAAACACGTGAAAAAGTATGGGAGATGAACGTGGACGAGACCGTTCATGCAGGCGGCGGTTCAAAAAATAGAATGATTGATGAAGTGATTTCACTACAAAAAGGTAGCTACATTGTTTTCTATCAATCGGATGATTCACATAGTTACAACGATTGGAATGTATCTCCACCTTATGATCCCGAAAATTGGGGGATTACAGTATATGCAGTTAACGGTGATTTCGATAAACGTAGTGTAGAAAAGTATATAGAAGAAAAAGATAAAAACATTATTGCACAAATTATAAAAGTGAAGAAAAATGCAAACTTGTCGGAAACTTTTAAATTAACTGAACCTACTCGAATCAGAATATACGCAATAGGTGAAGGAATGCGACGTGAGATGTTCGATTACGGTTGGATCGAACAGGCAACAACGGGTAAAGTAGTGTGGGAAATGACCTACTCCATGACTTTTCACGCAGGTGGTGGACGAAAAAATAGGTTGGTAAACACTACCATTCTGTTGGACAAGGGTGAATACCGTCTACGTTACATCTCGGACGATTCACATTCGTTTAACAAATGGAACGACGACCCTCCTGACGATGCACAATATTGGGGAATAACTTTATACAAAGAACCGGAAACGAAAGAATAAAAATTAATCTCGGAGAAATAAATATGAACTTGAAGATTACGTTATGGATAGTGATATTCTTTTTCATCAGCACCAATTTTTTACAAGCCCAAGATTCTACCACCGAAAAAGGAAGTAGAAAATTCAAAAACAGGATCGAAAACATTGTAAAAGATGTTTTTAAACAAGTCGAAACAGAGCTTGGCACAACAATCTTCGAGGACGAAGAAGAAGAAATAGAAGATACTCGTGAAGTCGAAGAAGAAAACAACGATGAAGAAATTGGATACAAAACGAATAAAATGAGCTTGTACGCATTTCCGATCGATAAAGGTATCGTGCGAAATTATTCTGCTGCGATTACACAACAAAATATAGAAGACAAATTTCTTTTTCGATATAACCGGGTCGAAGGTTTGTTTTTAGGTCTTCAATCTCCGCAAAAATTTTATTGGGACGAAAGCAGAAAGTTTGCGTTATTCGGTTCTTTCGGTTACGGTTTCGGTGAACATAGGTGGCAATTTAAAATAGGAGCTGCCCAACAATTTGGTTTTGGCAATCGTCTTTTCGAATTCGGTGTAGAAGGTCACAGCATAACCGATACACGCGATAATTGGTTGGTCGGTAATCTCGAAAACACAATTAGCGCCTTATTATCAAGATATGATTACCACGATTATTACAGGCGCAACGGATACACGAGCTGGCTCGGTTATTATCTCAAAAAACCTAAAACTGATATACAATTCAAATTATCTTACTTAAACGATGACTACGATTCGCTTTCTGTGAATGTCAACTGGTCTTTGTTCAGAACTAAAAAATCATTCAGAGAAAATCCAGCGATTAATCCGGGTGAAATCCGAAGTTTACTATTTACTTTTGACTTGCACAATTTATCAAAGAGTGAATATATGCCGTGCGGTTGGAATTTATCTATGAGCGTTGAATTTGCTGGTAAGACATTGAAAGGCGGCTATGATTTTAATCGTTATGTAATTGACCTGCGCCGATACCAACCGATAAGTCAATATGACAATATTAATTTGCGCTTGCGAGCCGCAACGTCTGAAGGAAACTTACCATTACAACGCAGGTATGAATTGGGAGGCATTAGTACTCTGCCTGCATTTATGTATAAACAATTCGGAGGTAATCGGTTATTGCTCGCTAACATCGAATACATAGTGAGCGGAAAAATGTTTGCCGAAGGTATCGACTTCCCGCTTTCATTATTAGACAATTTAAATTTGATTTTCTTCACAGATGCCGGTTTTGTCGATCAAGTTCAGGACAACCTCTCGTTGGACAGCGGCTTCGATAATCTTTCATTCAAAAACATTAAAAGCGATATAGGATTTGGGTTTGGTTCTCGCGATGGAAAATACCGTCTCGGTTTTGCATGGCGAACAGACATAAAAACTCCAGTAAGTGTGTTTTTTAGAATGAGCCGACCGTTTTAGCATTATTTCAAATTTTTTCTTATCTTTACATAGTACATATAAGAAAATAAACCGTAGGGAAAAGAATGAACATACTAGTTATCAACTGTGGTTCGTCCTCAGTAAAATTCCAAATTGTTCGTACAGATATTGACTTAATCGAAAAAAACCAAGATAAACGCCTCGCCAACGGTATTCTTGAACGTATTGGTAGTCAATCTCTGATTACGCTACAGACCGAAGGACAACACAAAATTAAAAAAGCACAACCAATCCGCGATCATCGGGCGGCATTAGATTTTATTTTAAGGTGGATAATTTCACCTGACTCAAAAATCAATGGTATAAATTCGTTAGCCGACATACACGCAGTTGGACACCGAGTTGTACACGGAGCAGAGAATTTCACAATGTCAGTTATCATCGACGACAAAGTGATTGAGGGAATCGAGGATTGTATCGACCTCGCACCATTACATAATCCTGCTAATTTGAAAGGGATAATCGCTGCACGCGACCTTCTCGGTTCTGGTATCCCTCAAGTTGCGGTTTTCGACACTGCATTTCATTCGACAATGCAGGAGACCTCGTATCTTTATGCAATACCTTATCAATTGTACAGACGGCACAAAATCCGTAAATATGGATTTCACGGAACTTCACACCGATACATTGCATACCGCTATAGGCAGTTGGTGGGTGTAGAGCGTGAAAAAGTAAACCTCATCACTTTGCACTTAGGTAACGGCTGTTCTGCGTGCGCCATTAAAAAGGGTGAATCTATTGATACATCGATGGGACTTACCCCATTAGATGGATTGGTGATGGGAACACGCAGTGGCGATATCGATCCCGCTATTATCGAATTCCTACATCATAAAGAAGGAATGAGTTTGGATGAAATAGATACGGTTTTAAATAAACAATCCGGTTTACTGGGTCTATCCGGTCTGACAAATGACATGCGTGATTTACTTGCTGAAGCGCACGAGCATCAAGATAGACGGGCAAATTTAGCGATAAATATTTTTTGTAACAGAGCTTGTAAATATATAGGTGCTTACATTGCAGAAATGCGCGGCACAGATGCAATTGCTTTTGCAGGTGGTATCGGCGAAAACAGTCCCGAAATCAGGCAACGGATTTGCGGTGGACTTGAATGGTTCGGAATTATTCTCGACGATAAATTGAATAAACAGCATGTTGGGGGGAAAGAAGGTGAGATTTCAACGAAAGATTCAAAAGTCAAAGTTTATGTTATACCTACAAACGAAGAAATGCTAATCGCTCGGGACACTGTCAGATGCGTTAAGAACGTGCCGAGAAGGTGGTAAAAATTAGATTGTATATTGAGACTTCTGAAATATTAAATCTAAGAGGAAAACATAATTTAATAGTCTATCAGATGGCAGAACAGATAAACTTGGATTTGACAGAAATACACGGGTACATGCCTTGTGCCATCATGCGTTTGGTTAAACAGGCGGGTGCTATTTTCTATTTTTCAGAAGTCTCGGATTGAAAATTTTATACCTCGCGCTCGCTCTATCCTCTACCAGGTTTTTACACAAACAACTTAGGTTGCGCCGCTTGAAACCCCTAGCGAATTAGAGGTCGTTAGTTAAGCGTGTTTTAATACCAGCGTTCATTGATACTCCATTCCTCAACCATTTTTTCCTGTAACTCTTTTCTGAGCACTACGTAATAAATATAGTCTTATAAAATAAATTTGGAGATTAATGAGAAATTTATATTCAACGATTACTATTTTATTACTGAGCTGCCAATTAGTGGTATTTACAAAAATAATTGACGACGCGAAAACTATTGTCGCCGTAAGTTTGGACAAACCATTGACTATCGATGGAAAATTGTCAGAAGAACTTTACCAGACAAAACCTACGGCTGATTTCACACAACGAGAACCAAATGAAGGAGCTGCACCCTCGCAACGAACAGAATTTTGGATTGCTTACGACAATAACGCTTTGTACGTCGGTGCCAGAATGTATGACTCTTCACCCGATTCGATAACTGGATTATTAGCTCGCAGAGATAATTCACCAAAATCTGATTGGTTTTACGTTGCGATAGATTCCTACCTCGACAGACGGACAGCTTATTACTTTGGTGTAAATCCGGTCGGTTCAATTGGTGATGGAACTTTTTATAACGATTCTTGGAACGATGATACATGGGACGGAGTGTGGGAACGTGGTGTAACTATCGACGATCAGGGATGGTGTGTAGAAATGAGGATACCATATTCACAACTCAGATTTACAAAAAAAGATGAATACGTTTGGGGTGTGAATGTATTAAGGGAAATAGCACGAAACAATGAAAGTGATTTTTATGTGATGGTGCCAAAGAATGAAAGCGGATTTGTTTCTCGCTTCGCTTGCCTAAAAGGAATAAAAAATATTTCACCCCCCTCACGATTTGAAATTACATCGTATGTTGTAACGGGCGGAGAATTTACAAATAAATTTGATAAAGACGACCCATTCAACAATGGAACAAAGTATCTAAAAAATATTGGTGCCGATTTAAAAATAGGTATCGGTAGTAACCTAACTGTAGATGCAACTATCAACCCCGACTTTGGCCAGGTTGAAGTTGACCCTGCTGAAGTCAACCTATCAGCTTTTGAAACCTATTACAGTGAGAAGCGACCTTTCTTCATTGAAGGCTCGAATATTTTTAATTTCGGAAGAGGTGGCGCCAACAGCAATTCAAGTTTTAATTGGAGCAATCCACAATTCTTTTACAGTCGAAGAATCGGCAAAGCGCCCACGAGATATTTGGATGGATTTAATAATACGCCTAATCATACCACAATTCTGGGAGCTGCTAAGATTAGTGGAAAACTCGATAGTGAGCAATCGTTAGGAATTCTTGCCGCTGTAACTCAAAGAGAAATGGCTGACGTAGAAAATAACAAGTTGTCAACTAAAGAAGAAGTTGAACCACTCGCATTATACGGAGTTGGCAGGACACAGTATGAATTCAACGACGGTTATTACGGAATCGGCTATTTACTGACTGCAGTAGAGAGAGACCTGCGAAGGAAAGAATTAGCTGAATTATTAAACCATAGACAATATACTTTCGCAAGCGATGGATGGTTTTTCCTTGACGATGACAGGGTCTGGGTAACAACAGGATGGGTTGGATTTAGCCATGCAGCCGGAACAAAAGATAGAATGTTATCTCTTCAAAAAGCTCCGCAGCGTTACTTTCAACGACCCGACGCAAAATATGTTTCGTTGGATAGTAATGCAACTTCGCTTACCGGTTCAGCAGGCAGATTTGCTCTCAATAAACAAAAAGGCAACTGGATATTTAATTCCACTTTCGGATTTATTTCACCCTCCTTCGATGTGAACGATTTAGGATATCTTTACAGAGCCGACCAATTAAACGGGCATATAATGGCTGGATATAAATGGTATGAACCGGATAATTTTTCAAGATATAAATCGATTTTTGTTGCTATCGCACGAAGCTATGACTTCGGGGGAGATAAAACAATGGAATTATTTTTCCTCGGGTATAATTGTACATTTTTAAATTATTGGGGAATTAATGGGTGGGGATTCTACGCACCACGTTCTACGGACATTCAACGCACACGCGGTGGTCCCAAAATGATATCGCCTTTAACTTACGAGATTGGACTGAGTGGACAAACTGATTCTCGCAGTAAATTTATTTTTCAATTTTCCTCGGAATATAATAAGAATGAATTCGGCGGCTCGGGCTTTGAGTTTGGTACAGGGATAACTTGGAACCCAACCTCTTATATAAATATAAGTTTCTCACCCGATTACAGCTTTAACCACTCGCTCGCTCAATTTCTCCGTAAAATAACGGATGAAAATGCAATTGCAACTTACGGAAAAAGATATGTATTCGGCAAGTTAGATTGGATAACCATTTCATCAAGGATAAGATTAAACTGGACGTTTACACCAACCTTAAGCTTACAGTTATACGCACAACCGTATTTTTCTGTTGGAAAATACCGCAATATTAAAGAGCTTTCACGACCAAATACATTTGAATTTAATAACTACGGAGAGAACGGTTCAACTGTAGTGAGAGATGTGAACGGAGATTATGTGATTGACCCCGATGGTATCGGTCATTTAGAAACCTTCACGATTCGGAAAGGATTTAATTATAAATCACTTCGTGGTAATGCAGTATTAAGATGGGAGTATCTGCCGGGTTCAACATTATTTTTTGTGTGGACACAAAACCGTGAAGACAACAAAGAACCGGGAAGTATGAAATTCGGAAGAGATTTTTCAAACCTGATGGATGCGAATGCCGATAATATTTTTATGATAAAAGTGACTTATTGGTATAGCTTGTAATACTTTTTATATTCGTCCAATATTTTGTATATTATCACCAGATAACAACGTTTAAAGATAATATATGACAACAAAAGCACCCGCAAAAGTAAAAGAATTTCCGGCTGATTCATTAGAGAAAATCGCTTATAACTCTGTGAAGGATGTTCCGACCGTAGAACCGAATGACGCAAATCGTCTTGGTTATCATATTTGGACTTGGCTCAAAAAAAAAGAATGTACGCTTACCGATGCGGTTGATCGATCCGAAGCTCGGTTATTAATTCCAAAAGATGAAGCGGTAAATATTATTCGTGAAGCTTTTTTGAAATTTGGCATTCAAGCTGATTCCTAATAAATGTCACCGTTCGAAACATTTCTTCTTGCATTTATCCCGCTTTTCGTTGCGATGGACGTTCTGGGTACTTTGCCTCTCTTTATCGGATTAACTGAAGGTATTACCGAAAAACGACGCAACCGATTAGTCATCGAGGCAACATTAACAGCTCTTGCGATCTCTTTAATTTTTCTTGGAAGCGGCAAATTACTTTTTTCATTTTTAGGAATTACCGAGAACGATTTCCGCATAGCAGGCGGACTCGTACTGCTTGTCCTTTCGATTAACGACTTACTCTTTTCTAGCGACACCGCACGAAAAAATCCCGAAACTACTATCGGAGTTGTTCCTATTGGCATTCCACTCATAATGGGACCTGCAGCACTTACAACGATTCTAATAATAGTCGATTCATACGGATACGTTTGGACTATCACTTCGGTTGCCTTGAATTTATTGATCGTCTGGATTGTATTCAGGAATGCAGACAGAGTATTAAAAGTGCTCGGAAAAGCCGGCTCGCGCGCTATTGCCAAGGTTGCTTCTTTGTTCTTGGCCGCGATTGCCGTGATGATGATTCGGGTTGGTATTACTGAAATTTTGAAATAAAAGGGTAATATCGATTTTGTTTGAATTTGTCTGACTTTTTTTTAGATTGAATTATAAGAAATTCAAAAAGGCACCTTATGCGATTAATTAAAAAAATATTTATTACTATCTCCGCTGTCTTCCTGATTCTTCAAACCATATTTTGTGGAAACAACGGCACTTATAAATTTTTAAGGCACGACGTTAGTGCACGAGCTGCAGCTATGGGTGGTAGTTTGTTGACGACAAAAAACGACCCTAATGCATTATTTTTTAATCCATCAGCTATTGCTTCGGTTAATCAGCGACAAGTTTCAATCGGTTATTTTAATCAACTTGTAGATATCAACTCAGGTCATTTAAGTTATGCTAATCACGTGGAGGACTTCGGCTTTATAGGGGCAGGAATAATTTATACGCATTACGGCGAGTTCGACAGACGGGACGAATTCGGTAACCTTGACGGGAATTTTTCAACTGGTGATTTTGCTATCTCCACAGCATACGCCGACCAATTGATAGAAAATATTACATATGGAGCGAGCTTAAAATTTATCTATTCATCAATCGCTAATTACAGCTCATACGGAGTCGCTACTGACTTTGGCGTAACTTATACAGCAATACCTGATCGCTTTCATATAGCAGTAAGCCTGCTTAATCTCGGAACTCAACTTAAGCCATACATAAACACAAAAGAGAATTTACCGGTTGACTTAAAAATAGGAGCCTCCTTAAAACCCGAACACTTGCCACTTCGGGTAAATCTCAGCTTTAATAAATTACTCGACTATCAGAGTAGTTTCTTTTCACGTTTCAGGTCGTTCGCATTCGGTGGTGAATTTTCACTAACTCAAAACGTTCAATTCAGATTCGGCTACAACAACGAGAATAGGAAAGACCTAAAAATTGATAAGAGCGCGGGTCTAGCTGGTTTCTCAATTGGCGGTGGATTTATTTACGACGTATACAAAATCGATTATGCCTTCAACTCCATGGGAAAAATTGGTGGACTGCATCGGATAACTGTAGGGATTTTGCTGTAAAGATCAACACAATGCGATAAGGAAAGATTATACAGGGCGGTTGCATTGAATATCTGGCAGAAAACCCCTTTTCCGGTAAAGTTGATTTAACCTTTTTAGATTCGCCATTCAACCAGAATAAAGATTACAATTATTTTGATGACAATCTTCCCGCAAAGGAGTATTGGGAAATCGAGTAATCGAGCGTTAATGCCCTTCTATAAAACTACCAATTAATAATCTGCTCAGGTAAAATAAAAGCATACCAACGAATACAACAATCGGAGTGATGCGATTTTCGGAACGGTTGATTTCAGGAATTAAATCGCTTGCCCCCACATACACAGCAACACCGGCCGACAAAGCAAAAACATATCCAACAATATTAGTATCAACTTCTACAAGAAAAAATACTGAAAGAACACCTAACATCGTAGCCATTGCAATGGAAAAAGTTGCCCAGAATGCGTGTTTGTTAGACTGATTTGAAGCTAATATTATTGATGAAATAGTTATTCCTTCCGGAATTTTATGGAGAATTATACCCAAAAAAATCATAAGTCCAATCCCAAAATCGAAATGGAAACCTGCTGATATTGCTAACCCGTCGAAGAAAGCGTGTATAAAAAGTCCTAGTACGGCTGAATAGCTTGCGGTTTTAGAAATCATGATTTCTGTGTGCGTTTCCTCTCCGAAATGTAAGTGTCCTACAAAAGTATGCTCAAAGAAATGGATAAGTGCAAAACCTAATAAGAAAAACAACGGAGCTTGCGAACCGATTTTATCGATACTTTCAGGAATTAACTCCAGAAAAACTAGTGCAAGTATAAACCCGGCACCTAATGCTATTAGATACTCTTGAATTTTACGGGGCCACTGATGACGCAAGGTGATTAGATAGCCACCTAAAAGTTCTGCACCCGCCGCTAACAAACCGAATATAATTATTGTCAACATTTCTAAAATTGTCCGTAAGGTTTTCTGATATATTGTCGAGCTTGTTCTTTCGAGTTTTGATAAGCCGTCATATTAAGAACTTTATTGTATTGCTTAATTGCTAAATCTCGTTTCGATTGTAAATCGTATATCATTCCAATTTTTAAGTTAGTCATAACCATAAATCCCGATTGGTCGCTTGTATCTAAAGAGCGTGAAAGCTCATCGCATTTATAAAAATATTTTAATGCTTCGTCCAACACAGATGTATTAAAATAATTCAACCCTAAATAATAATATGCTTCACGCAGTGCAATATGGTTGTAACCGTTTTGGTTTTTGAAACTCCGATCAATAATCACATTAAAAACTTTTTGTACATCCTCCCATCGACCAAGTGCGGCATGAAGTCTGCCAACGTATCGATGAAAAATAGGATTATTTGGATACTTTCTGAAAATTTTTTGAGCAAGCGGTAACGCTTGGCTATATTGCCTTTCGTAATTGAGTAGTAATTGAATGAGAAAATAGGTCGCTTCAACGTTAGCATACTTTGCTTGCTCAGCAGCCTGCCTTAACTGTTGGATACCTAACATTTTGTCGCCAGATGGGAACAAGATTACGAACGGTTTAACAATCGGATACTCGTTAGGAATCACATCGCGGTAATAATTGTAAATCCCCATGCCAAGCAGTACATCGACGTTGTCCGGTTCGAGCTTATATGCTTGATGCACTATTGGGATAGCTAATCTCCCGTCGTTAGCTGCGTGTAACCACTGTTCGCGATGCACACGCAGTCGCCCCCGAAATCCAATCGAACCACCTTTAAAAAATAAGCTTGTTACATCGTTTGGGTTTTCCTTCAATCTTTTATCGCACATAGAAATGACGTTCGCAAGAAGCGAATAAAACTTTTCATCACTATTCTTATCGTCAGGATTCGTTAAGATTTTCCACCACTCAACCATTGCCATAAAAAAATATCCGGATGGATGGGTCGGATTTATTTTAATTAGTTCTTGGAATTCGTTTCTTGCACTGTCGAATTGCATACCATAGATGAAATCAACTCCACGCCGTGTATGATAATCTGCGGAACTATCAGACAGCCACTGTGAAACAGCAGACGAGTAAATCAGTAAGAATAGAAACAGTATGATTATTCGCATATATATTAGAAGGGGACGACACACAACCGTCCCCTCCTTTTCAATTATTTGTCCGTTTATTTCAGATATTTACCAATATCATCTATAACGACGAGGCGGATACCACCTTTTTTAATAATCGTGCCTTTTACGAAAACAGTCATGCCAATGTAAGGTGTTAGTTGTTCGACTAATGGTAATTCTGCCGAAGCCGAAGTTAAGAACACTAATTTACTTGTTCCTTTTTCGAGCAAAACAAATGTCCCGCCTTTCTTCTGGTTATCTTTTGTGATTTCCAAACCTGCTGGACTTGTAGGTTTAATATTGTCTTTCACATATGTAGTGAGTTCGACTATCTCACCGAATACAGTTCCTTTTTTTTGTGCGAATGAAGTTCCGGAAATTAAGATAATCGAAAGAATAAATATTAGAGCCAATACGAATAGTTTGTTTTTCATTTTTTCTCCTTTAATTAGAACGATTTTTTTGAATAAGGATTATATGCAACGCTTTGATACGATAGCTTCAATTTCAAATACTGTTCGGGTGATGTTCCCCAGATTAGTGTACCGTTTGATGGATTTCGCATAATTAAAATTCTTCCGTAATTTCCATTAACACCTTTGAAGTAATAGATTCGCGAAGACGTTACAGTTACTGAATCTACCGGAAATTCATAATTGATGTAAGTTGCTGTATCAGGAGGTGCGATTTGAGGATCATTTAGAGTTTCTGAATTTCTATAAAGATTAGAAAAACGAGTTATCTTTCTATTGCTTCTGTAAAGATGTGAACTTCTAAGCGAAATATTACTACCTGTTTCGGTCTTTACATATACATCAATTAATGAACTATCAGCACTTACAAGAGATACTGTCTTAGGTCCTGCACTTGTCGGATGATAAAATATTAAACCGCTAGCATAACCCACACTGCTTGTAGTTTCATAAACCTTTATTTCGATAGTTCCCTCTAATTCAAATCGCCAAGCTGGCGACCATTTGATAGTTACCGGGTCTCCATCTAAATAACTAGTAGAACCCGTTGTCACTTTGGATATAACTTCGAAAGTATAAATAACACCGTTTGTTAAACCGGTAACTACGGCGCTGTCGAGGCCTTTTGCAACAGTCATCTCTTTTGCTGTTGTTCCATCCGGGTTTTTAGTTTTCAAATAATAATTTAAAAAATCAGCTTTGGCTTCATCTGTCGATTTTGTCCACTTCAATCCAACGCTCGTATTGCTTACAGAATAAGCTTTGATACTTGTTATAGGTTGTAATTTCGTTTTAGTTGGTTCCGTCGTAGAATCCTGACATGCAGTCCATACAAAAACTAATGCTGCAACCAATACTGTTGATAAGATTTTTTGTATCATTTTATGCTCCTTATGTTTGTTTAGATTTATTTGTACTTAGATAACCACCGTTTTTTTTATAGTGGTAAAGTATTAAAAAACCTTCGACTTCATTATTTAAATATTTTTAGTCACTAATTAGCGATTTAACTTATTTCTTAGATACTCTAACAACTTACCCATCGCAACTCGTTCCTGTACCATCGTGTCGCGGTCCCGAACGGTTACAGTTTGGTCTTGTAATGTTTGCGAATCAACTGTTATGCAGAACGGTGTACCTGCTTCATCCTGTCTGCGATACCTTCTTCCTACCGCGCCGGAATCGTCATAGAAAACACGCAGATGATATCGAAGTTCCTTTTCAATGTTCCTTGCAATTTCCGGCATACTATCACGATTTACAAGCGGAAATATTGCCGCTTTAATCGGTGCAAGACGAGGATGCAACATCAGTACTACACGTGTTTCCATTTTTCCATCCGCAGTTGGAGCTTCCTCTTCGGCGTAAGCATCTACTAAAAAAGCCATGAACGACCTGCTTGCACCAGCTGAAGTTTCGATGATGAACGGTATGTACTTCTCTTTAGTTTCATCGTCAAAATACTTTAAACTTTTTCCTGAATATTCTTCGTGACGCGAAAGGTCGAAATCTGTTCTATTATGAATACCTTCGATCTCGCCCCATTCGAAAGGAAACTGATACTCAATATCGTAGGCATCTTTTGCATAGTGTGCAAGTGCGTGCGGCTCGTGCTGATGCCAACGGAGTTTCTCTTTACGCATACCTAATTCCACAAACCACTGGAATCTTTGTTCGCGCCAATATTCAAACCATTGAACATCTGTACCGGGACGAACAAAGTATTGCATTTCCATCTGCTCAAACTCACGAGTTCTGAAAAGAAAATTCTTCGTATTAATTTCGTTTCTGAATGCCTTACCGATCTGTGCGATACCGAAAGGAAGTTTCTGGCGTGAAGCTGCTTGAACATTTAAAAAATTTACAAATATTCCCTGTGCTGTTTCTGGACGCATATAAACTACTGCGGTCGAATCTTCCATCGGACCGACGAACGTTTTAAACATCAAGTTGAATTTGCGAGCTTCAGTAAAGGATGATTTATTTCCACAATTAGGACAAGAGAGAGCTTTTAATACTTGCGTAGCAGAACTTCCTGTAACTTTTCTAAATTCTTCACTAATAACTTCATCCTTCTGCTGACCTTGAAAGCGATCAGGAAATAGTTCTCTTAATAACTCTTTTTGTTTTTTTATTGATGTTTCTTCAAAGAGAACGTCGAGCCGATAACGGGTTTTACATTCTTTACAATCGACCATCGGGTCTGTAAAATTTTCTACATGCCCCGAGGCTTCCCAAACGCGTGGGTGCATTAAAATTGCAGCGTCTATTCCCTCGATATCATCGCGGTAAGTCATTGCCCGCCACCATTCTTCTTTTAAATTGCGCAGTAATTCCACACCGAGTGGACCATAATCCCAACAACCGTTTAAGCCGCCGTATATTTCACTCGATTGAAATACATAACCCCGCCTTTTTGCAAGCGAAACTATTTTCTCCATCAGGTCAGTTTGTTTGTTAGCTAAAGTATTAATAACCGATTCAGCTTTTTTTGAATTGATAAGATATTTCCTTTCGTTTTAAATTTTTTGTTGGTTAAAGAACCATAGTTTGTAAAAATAATTTGTTCTCGTGTATTTGTATCGTTACAGTTTTTTCTTTTGCACCTACTGTTGCTATGACGGTATGTTCAAACTGGTTAGCCATTTTCTTAAATTCTACATTTATTACAACGGGCGTTAAATTTGTTGGAATAACGACACGCCGTTTTATTCTTTTAGTCGTTGAATCTAGAACTTGTATCTCCGATTTGTTTTATCCAGTTTTTGTTAATATCGCATTTTTCTAAAACTCCTTTTACGACGCTATCTGATTCAACCTTCGTATTTTTAGCTAGTATAGGAAGTATATCTTTTTCTATCTTATTTGCATTCTCGATATCACCTAATAACACAAACAATAAAATTGCGATAGTTAAAATTATGATAATAAATATAAGGATAATGTTTTATATTTTCAATTTATTTCCCTTTAAATATTGGTTTGCGTTTTTCCAAAAATGCTTTTGTGCCTTCTTGAAAATCTTCCGTTTTAAAACACTCGCTAAATAATTCTGCTTCTAATTTTAGCCCTTCCTTTAATGGCATTTCTAAATTAGAGTTAACAACTTTAATCGCAATAGCGACGGCTGTAGGAGCTTTGGTTAGAATAACGTTAGCTACTGCTTCGGCTGCCGATTTCAATTCCACTAACGGAACAACTTTATTCACCAGTCCAATGCGCAGGGCTTCGATTGCGTCAATTGTATTACCGGTTAATGTAAGCTCCATCGCTTTCCCGATTCCAACAATTCGTGCAAGGCGTTGAGTACCGCCGTGTCCAGGAATTAAGCCAAGGTTAACTTCCGGTTGACCGAATTTTGCGTTTTCGGACGCAATCCTTATGTGGCAAGCCATCGCTATTTCGCATCCGCTGCCTAATGCAAAACCGTTTACAACTGCAATTACAGGTTTAGGAAAATTTTGGATGTAACTTAATACTCCATTACCAATTTCAGAATATTTTTTTGCCGCAGCAATGTCATAAGTCGCAAGAACACTGATATCTGACCCAGCAACAAATGCCTTCTCGCCAGCACCCGTTAAAATTATTACTCCGACATTAGTATCTTTTTCAAAACTTTGAAATGCTTGCTTTACTTCATCAATAACCTGCAGATTAACAGCGTTAAGCTTATCTGGTCTGTTAATAGTGAGATAAGCTATGCGGTTTTTAATTTCAACTAAAATAGTTTGATAGTCCATAATTAGATTTCCGATGTTTGATATTAAATGTTAGTTAATGAAAATAATATATTGGTTGTTTCATAAATCAATTTTATAAACTACAAAGGGCACAAAGTTTTTTCACATAGAGCACAATAGTTTTATTTTTTAGAGACCTTTATATATTATATGTTCGCCAATTTTATAGCTCTATCTGCGGTCAGGCAAGTGTGAGTTTTGTGTGTTCTTTATGGTAAAGTTTTTTTTAATTTTTAGATAATAGCGCAAACCTTATAAAATATTTTTCGCGGATATCGAAAATTTAACATCCGACATCGTTTTTCACCACGCCACTTCTACTCTACTCTGGTCTCCAATCATGAAGCGATGCACGTGCGGTTTTCCGATTGCTTCGACTATCTCAACGTCGTTCCCGAGTAAACTTCCTTCGATCCGAATTTTAACGTCGATGATTTTACAATCACGTAAAACGATACTGTACTCAACTTCGCTGTTCTTCACAAGGGTCCTGTCACCAATGGAAGTGAATGGACCGACGTAGCTGTTTTCTAATATGCATTCGTTTCCGATGATAGCTGGACCACGAACTACGCTGTTAATGATTTTTGAACCTTTTCCAAGCACTACCTTTCCCACCACAACTGATGCTTTATCTACATCACCATCGATGTTTACTTCTTGATTATCGAGAATCAACCTATTTGCCTCGAGTAAGTCGGAGGGTTTTCCTGTATCCTTCCACCAACCGGTGATTTCAGAATAGCCAACTTTATACTTATGGTCGATTAGCCATTGATGAGCGTCCGATATTTCAAGCTCGCCGCGTCCACTCGGTTTTATACTATCGCAAGCTTTAAAAATATTGAGATCATAGATATAAATACCGGATACGGCGTAATTACTTTTCGGTTTTTTGGGTTTTTCTTCAATTCCAATAATTCTTCCCTGACTGTTAATTTCGGGAACACCGAACCTTTCAGGGTCTTTCACTTTAGCAAGCGTGAGCCAGCAATTGTATTTACTCTTCTTAAATTCCTGTATAAATCTTTTCACTCCACCCACAACCATATTGTCGCCCAAATAAAATATAAAGTCATCTCTTCCGATAAACGGTTCGGCGATTTTAACAACGTGCGCTAAACCGAGCGGTGCTTCTTGCGGTATATAAGTGATTTTAACTCCCCACCTCGAACCGTTGCCTATCGCCCGCTGTACTTCCTCATTATCCGCATTCACTACGATGCCGATTTGTTTTATACCGGCATTAACAACACCCTCGATGGCGTAATGTAGAATCGGTTTATTAGCGATAGGTATCAAATGTTTATTTTGCGTATGTGTAATTGGACGCAATCTGGTTCCACGTCCACCGCTGGCTATTAAAGCTTTCACGTTTTCTCCAATAAATTATTTATTTCTTTATATTGTTGTTTAGAAATACTACCTTTTAAATATGCAATTCGTGCAGTTTCGACCGCTAATACCTTATAAAAATTTGATATATGTGGTAATTTTTTTTTTAGCTCTTTCATATGTACTTTCAACGTCTTAAAATCACCTCTTTCGATTGGACCAGTGAGTGCCTGCCGCGGTGTAGTTGTCAATCCGTTTTCTAGTACCGTTATAATTAGCGGTAAAAAAACTCTTGCCCAATTTTCTTTCAATTTTAACGTAGCTGAAATTTCACTTACAACATTCAATATTGTTATGATATAATTTGAAGCAAATACACAAGCAAGGTGATATAAAGGTTTTTCACTTTTAGTGAGAAAGAATGTCCTTCCGCCAAGCAAAGAAACCAAGTGTGATGCAAGAATGATTTTTTTTTTGTCTCCTTCAATCCCGAAATAAATTCCTCTTATACTTTTATTAAGTTCTTTTATAGATACATTTTTAGGAAACGATTGTATTGGATGTAAAGAAAAGGTTGTGCTTCCCCTTTTTTTAAGAGGCGATAAAACTTCGGAGGTATGTACACCCGAAGTATGAATTACTGTTAAATTTTTGAAATTTAAACTACTTTCAGCAGCAATTTGTTTTGCTACTGTAACAGTAACATCATCTGGTGTAGTAATAAAAAGAAGTTGTGTATCGTTGTGTATGCCAGATAAACTATCGGATATTTGTGAGCATTTTACTCTTCTTGCGAGTTGGGTCGCAGCTTTTAAATTGATATCAACGACCGATTTAATAGGAAATCCCTTTTCACACAGAAGCGTTCCGATTACCGAACCAACCTTACCAGCACCTACAATAGAAGTTTTATACTTTTTATTAAGCATACCTACTCGGATTTATATAACGCTGCAGAAACATATCCCACAACACCGCCTTTCTCACCTGTGATATCTCCTGAATTACATTTGTGTAAGATATCAACTTTATTGGCGCCTAATTTTTTTGCCGCTATCATTGCAGCAGCTGCCGGACCACCACCGCACGCCTCTGTATGCTGTTCGTCTAAATCTTTCAACAATTTATCGTAGTCAAAGCTTGCGATATCGTCTATCGCAACTCTATCCAACTCCAAAGCCACATCATACGGATGATAATGCGATAAGTCGGTGCTGGCAATAATTAAAGCATTTTTATTTTTTAATACACCGCCTAACAGATTACCAACTTTATAACAAATTTCTTGAGATTGATTACCTATTACTATCGGCAACAATTTAAAATCTTCAAGAACTATTTGTAGAAAAGGTAGTTGAACTTCGATGGCGTGTTCTTCCCTGTGTCCGTGGATCGTTGCAGTTAGTATTCTGTTGTGTTCGAGAATTTCTCTGCGTAACTCGAGGTCGATGTTCACTTCGCCGAGCGGTGTCTTGTAGGCAGTGCCGGGATATACAGAAACTCCGTCGAAGTACTCGTGATGACTCGGAGAAATGATTACAACGCTATCTATTTTTTTCCCTTCTAATAATTTATACCCGAAAGCTGCCGTTAACCCGGAATACGGATAACCTGCGTGAGGAGAGATTAATGCTTTTAACGAGCCACGATTTTTTTTAGGTTTAGCCCGTTCGATTAACTCTACAACTTGTCTCATTAAAGCTTTTCCATCTAGCGGATAAAACATACCAGCAACTGCGGGTGGTCGAACACTCCATTTATCCATTAATACTTTCCTCATTAAAGATTTCAGCGGTAAAAATACGTATCTTTGTCGATTTTTTTTTCCAAGCATTGATCGGAAGTCGTGCTTTTCGGGCGGTTTGATTTAAAAAAGTCTCTCTATCCCAATTGTATTCAGTAGCTACTTGCGGCAGCAACAATCCGCGATTAAAGCCTTCTTCCATTAAGATACCGTGTTCGCCAACCTGAATTTCGTTCACATCTTCAATTAGTTTTAACGGAGATAAAACAGATATCTCGATTTTGATATCTTCGAGGTCATCACTCGTAAGTGGTAAAAAGCGAGGGTCATTTATCGCGGCGTGCGCAGCTGTTTCGACTATAGTTTCGATTAAAGGTTTGACAGCTTCAACAAACCCGATACAACCGCGTAAATCATCGAACTTGTGTATCGTTACAAATGCTCCTGAAGGTTGAAGTAAATTTTCAGGACAATCAACAGGTTGCGGTGGTTGATCGTGATTAACTGCCGCTGTTATGGACTTGCGCGCGATATTAAGTAAATATTCTTTTTCCTGTTTGTTTAACACTTCAATTATTCCATATTCACGATAAAAAATTACACAAAATATTGGAAAGAAACAAGATTCACTAAGTTCTCTTTATCATTTATTTTAAATACTTTTTCCAAAAAACAAAGCATTTTGTGTGTTTGTATATTTCTTCAATTTATCTTATATTTTTACAAAATTTTGAAAGATTATTGATGAATCAAGGTAAAATAATCCAAGTGATAGGTCCAGTTGTAGATATAGACTTTTCTGGCGGAGTACTCCCAGCTATTCTTAATGCGATAAAAATAAAACGTGTTAACATTGACGGTGTTGAAGAAGAATTAACATGCGAAGTTCAACAGCATTTAGGTGAAGAACGTGTGCGCACTGTGGCGATGGATTCTACTGATGGTTTAGTCCGCGATATGATAGCAATTGACACAGACAAACCGATACTTGTTCCGGTAGGCTCAACAGTCTTAGGAAGACTGATGAACGTGACAGGCCAAGGTATTGACGGACTACCACCTATTAAAACCGACAAATATTATCCTATACACCGTCCTGCGCCTGAATTCAAAAACTTAAACACACAGAAGGAAATGTTTGAGACGGGTATAAAAGTTATCGATTTGCTCGAACCGTATTCAAAAGGAGGTAAAACCGGTCTTTTCGGCGGTGCAGGTGTAGGTAAAACGGTTATAATCATGGAATTAATCCACAATATAGCATTACATCACGGTGGTTATTCAGTATTCGGTGGTGTCGGTGAACGAACGCGTGAGGGCAATGATTTATGGCTTGATATGAAAAAAAGCGGAGTATTGGATAAAACTGCTTTAGTGTTTGGGCAAATGAACGAACCCCCTGGTGCCCGTCAACGTGTCGGACTAACAGCTCTTACTATAGCTGAATATTTCAGAGATGAAGAAGGTAAAGACATCCTTCTTTTTATCGATAATATTTTCAGATTTGTGCAAGCAGGTTCAGAAGTATCGGCATTACTTGGAAGAATGCCCTCGGCAGTAGGTTACCAGCCGACTCTTGCAACCGAGATGGGCGAATTTCAAGAAAGAATTACATCCACTAATAAGGGTTCTATTACTTCCGTTCAGGCGATTTACGTACCGGCTGATGATTTAACCGATCCGGCACCAGCAACAACCTTCAGCCACTTGGACGCAACTACTGTATTGAGCCGGCAGATATCCGAGTTAGGAATTTATCCCGCTGTCGATCCACTCGATTCAACTTCTCGAATTCTTGAACCTTCGATAGTCGGCGAGGAACACTACGCAGTCGCAAAACGTGTGAAAGAAATACTACAAACATATAAAGATTTACAAGATATAATAAATATTTTAGGAATGGATGAATTATCCGACGATGATAAAATTGTAGTTTCACGAGCGCGAAAGATACAGAAATTTTTATCACAACCTTTTTTTGTAGCCGAAGAGTTCACAGGTGCTCCCGGAAGGTACGTCAAACTCGAAGACACGATAAAAGGATTTAAAGGAATTGCAAACGGCGATTACGACAATATACCAGAAGGAGCTTTTTACATGGTCGGCACAATTGAAGAAGTACTCGAAAAAGCAAAAGTGTTAACATCGGCTTAATATATGTTCGACAAATTTTATCAATTAGAGATCGTAACACCTAGAAAAATAATTTTTAGCGGAAAAATAGTAAGCTTCAGCGCTCCAGGTGTTAGAGGAAATTTCCAGGTACTCTTTAACCACGCTCCGTTGCTTTCTACAATCGGTACAGGAGAAATAAAAGTATCAACTAATGAAAAAAACGAAATCCGTTACGCTACAAGTGGTGGATTCGTTGAAGTTAAAGATAATACAGCTATTATACTTGCTGAAACCATAGAGACACAAGAAGAGATTGACATCCAACGCGCTGAGAATGCCAAAGCGAGAGCACTCAAGCGGATAAAAGAAAGAAAACCGGGAACTGACTTAGCGAGAGCCGAAGCCGCTCTACAAAGAGCACTTAACAGAATTCGTGTGGCTTCAAACTCATTTAAAATTTATTAAAACTTTACCACCATTTTAATACTTACATAAATAGGATGCGACCGACAAGAGCAGAGATTTCTTTAAAATCTATTCAAAATAATCTTCTAGCAATCCGAAAAAAAGTAGGGCTTGGTGTTAAAATAATGGCTATAGTTAAAGCAAACGCTTATGGGCATGGACTAATAGAAACATCGAGAGCACTCGTAAATTTTGGCATTGATTATTTGGGAGTAGGTTTTTTAGAGGAAGGGATTGTTCTTCGAAAAAATGGAGTGAAATGTCCGATTCTTGTATTAGGTGGAGTGTTAGGAGATCAAGTTCAACATTTTCTCGCGAACGACCTTGAGATAACAGTTTCGTCTATTGAAATAGCTGAAAGGATTGCCCAAGATGTAAGAGAAGGCGCAGGTCAAAGAGCGAGGGTGCATTTAAAAATTGATACAGGAATGGAAAGAATTGGCGTTCATTCGGATAATGCACTTTCTTTCGCAGAAAAAGTTGCAAGCTTGAAACAACTCGAAATAGTAGGTATTTATAGTCATTTTGCAACTGCGGAAGAAAAAGATAAAAGTTTTGCACTTCATCAACTCGACAGATTTAACAGTGCGTTGAATAAGATTCAATCAGCAGGGATCGAAATACCTATACAGCATATCGCTAACAGCGGTGCTATACTTGATCTACCCGATTCATATTTTAATATGGTAAGGCCTGGAATATTGCTATACGGTATGTATCCGTCTCTAGATACTTCTGAATCTATAAAAGTCTTTCCGGCGCTTTCTTTAAAATCGAAAGTCGTGTTTCTTAAGACAGTCGATGCTAATACGAGTATTAGTTACGGAAGAAAATATTTCACGCATAGAAAAACCAAAATCGCAACTATTCCAATCGGATATGGCGATGGTTACAGCCGTAAACTTTTAAATCGATCCTCAGTTATTATCAAAGAAAAGTTTTTCCCTGTTGTCGGAGCGATATGTATGGATCAAATAATGGTCGATGTTGGCATCGAATCCGATATCCATATCGGAGATGAAGTAACGTTAATAGGAAAAGAGAATAGTTCAGAAATTTGTATAACCGAAATAGCTAAAAAAGTTGAAACCAATGTGTATGAAGTTTTATGCGGAATTGCAGCAAGAGTACCAAGGATTTATTTATAGTTAAGAAGGAGAGAATATTATGCCAAATGTTTATGCAGTAATTATGGCTGGTGGAGTTGGTGCCAGGTTTTGGCCCCGCAGCCGCGAAAAATCGCCCAAGCAGTTGCTCGAAATTTTCGGTAACAACACTATGATTTACAATACCGTAAAACGATTAGACAATATAATCGATCGTCAAAACATATTAATCGTAACAAATAAAATTCAAAAACCTTACATCGCTAAACAATTACCCAATATACCTGCCGACAATATTATTGTAGAACCATTTGGAAGAAATACTGCTCCGTGCATTGGATTGGCAGCACTCTTCCTTAAAAGAATTGACCCGGAAGCAATAATGGTTGTGCTGCCGGCTGACCACACCATTCAAGACGAAGAAGAATTCCACAAAGTCTTAAGATTGGCTATATGGGTCGCTTACGAGTCGGGCAAATTGATAACAATTGGCATTCACCCTACGAGACCCGAAACAGGTTACGGATACATACAATTCGAAGATACAGATAATCGTAAAAACCCATATTTCTCCCGCGGGGTTTATTCTGTAAAAACATTTGCCGAAAAACCTAACGAAGAAACTGCTAAACGGTTTTTACGCAGCGGCGACTTTGTGTGGAACAGTGGTATGTTTATATGGAAGGTAGATACCATATTAAACGAGATAAAAAAATCTCTCCCCGAAATGTACGGCGAATTAATGAAGATTGATGTTGATATCGGATCGGAAAAATACGACCAAACACTTGAGTTGGCTTATAAACTCATTAGAGGAATTTCAATAGACTATGGCGTAATGGAAAAAGCTCAAGACGTTTTTGTGCTTAAAGGAAATTTCGGCTGGAGCGATGTCGGCTCTTGGGATGAAGTTTATCGCCTCTTAGGTAAGGACGAAAACGGTAACAGCGTTACTGGAAAAGTTTTCCTGCAAGACACAAAAAACGCTTTAATCTATTCTCAAAATAAATTTGTGGCATCAATCGGTATGGAGGATGTGATTATCATCAACACCGATGACGCTTTACTCGTTTGCAAACTCGGAGATTCTCAGGATGTAAAGGAAGTTGTTGATTACTTAAAACGCAAACAGTTCAACGAGTACTTGTAATATTGCGAATAGATAAATTAGTTTGTATTTTCAATGTAGATAGCTCATAAGGATTTTTAATGATTAAAAAATTAATTTCAGAAACAATAGTAAAAGAAGCTGTAAAGAAAGGTCTGAAAAGTATCGTATTTACGCACGACACAATAATAACTTCTGCTGCTAAAGATACTGCCCGAAGTCTTAATATTAATTTTGTACCATCCGGCGAGATAAGTCCCGACACTATAAAACAAAACATTAAAGAGCCCTCCGAGAAGGTTCAATATAAATGGATTTTAGTTATAGGCAGCGACCACGGCGGTTACCAGCTTAAAGAACAGCTAAAACCCTTTATCGAAACACTCGGTTTTACAGTTAAAGATATTGGAACTACATCCGAAGAAACATGCGATTATCCTGATTATGCATTTGCTGTAGCGAAATTAGTTTCATCAGGTGATGCTGTAAAAGGAATTATAATCGACTCGGTCGGTGTTGCGTCTGCGATGGTAGCAAATAAAATTACAGGAATAAGGGCCGCTGCATGCCAGTGCGAATTTGCCGCTCAAAGTAGCCGCGAACACAACGACGCGAATGTCTTAACCCTCGGCGGTAAGATTACCGGTTTAGAACTTGCCAAATCCATAGTACGCATTTGGCTGACTACTGAGTTCGCTGCGGGTCGTCATCAAAAAAGAGTCGATAAGATTACGGAAGTCGACATAAAATTCCGAAAAACGTAATGACCGTTTTGCTTGCCATTATTATCGCACTTGCTGTTTTTTTACTAAGTGTTACTCTTCTTCTTCTGATCATCGGTCCTACCCTCTTATTGCAACCTCGCAGACGCCATCCCGACTTCTACTCGAAAATCAATCAACCCATCACACCGAATGACCTCGGTTTGGAGTATGATGAAATGGACGTAATTACTAGCAACGGTATTGTATTAAATAGTTGGTTAATCAAATCGGCTTTGCCATCGAGGGGAACGATAATTTACCTACATGGTGTTGGAGATTGTAAGATTGCCGGTATTCCATTTGCAAAATTTT
>JBBINX010000003.1:6801-29927 GCA_037443685.1 Ignavibacteriales bacterium | reverse complement strand
AATGGATTCAATGTAATTCTTTATGATTCACGCCGACACGGAAAAAGTGGAGGCACCTACTGCACTTTCGGCTTCTACGAAAAATACGATTTAATAAAAGTAATTGACTATATTAGATCGAGGGAAGAATTAGGCGCAACCAAGATTGGAATATTCGGTTCTTCGATGGGGGCGGCAGTTGCAATTCAAACGGCAGCAATCGATAAGAGAATAAAAGCCGTCGTTGCGGAAAATTCATTTTCTACGCTCCGGAAAATATTCGACGATTACCAAAAACGTATTATTAAAATACCATTTCACTACTTGCGTAACCTTGTTATAAAACGATCTGAAGTTCTGGCAAACTTTAAAGCTCGTGATGTTTCACCGATGCAATCGATTGCCGATGTTCACATCCCAATATTATTTGTCTATGCAAAATTAGATAAGCACATCAATTACAAGTATTCGATACAATTATACGAAAACACGGACCATCCAAAAGAACTATTTCCTATCGATAAAGCTGAGCATAATAATACATGGGAGGTTGGTGGAAAAGTTTACCACGAAAAATTGTTAGAATTTTTCAATAAATATCTGATATGATTCTCTTTTTAACTATAGCGCTTCTCATTTTTTCTTCAAACATCACTTCTTTACAAACAGAATTCTCACAACAAAATGCCGAACAAATTTTAAAAGTTCTCTCCGGAGATATCGAACCACGAACTATGGGCTCACCAGCCGAACAGCGTGCTCTAAAATTTGCGGTGGATAAACTTAAGTCTTATGGATGCGATACCGCCTACACGATGCCCATGATGTATACAGCGAAAGTAAATACTAATAGCGGAATAGCTGTTGGCATTAAAAAGGGCGCTACAAAAAGAATAATTGTTATAGGCGGACACATCGATTCATCGGGTCCTGAAATACCAGGTGCTAACGATAACGGTTCAGGTTCTGCTGTAGTATTGGAAGTTGCAAGAGTTTTAGCAAAAATCGATTTACAATCAACAATTGTGTTTGCACTTTTTGGCGGCGAGGAACAAGGACTTGAAGGTTCAAAATATTTTGTGAATTTCTTTCACGAAATAGACAGTGTGGTGTTGATGCTTAATGTTGATATGGCAAATGGATTAGGATTAATTGAGATTGACCCGCATACGATTGGTTATAATGCACCACGATGGTTAGTGAAAGCTTCTGTAAACGAATTTAAAAAATTAGGTTATCGTAATCTTTTTTATCCGTCCCACTCACAAGCTGTGAACACAGCAATGAAAAAAGGAGCTGGCTCTGACCACGAGTCGTTTCTTAACAAAGAAATTCCTGCAATCGGATTCATATCCGATATTAATACGCCTATTCACACACCACAGGATAATATCAAAAATTTCGATTCTCGTGGTCTAAAACGTTCGGGCGATTTAGTTTTAAAACTCATTGAACGATTCGATAGCGGAGTTCCAAATCCCCGAACAGAGAAATATTGGCTTTATCTTATCGGAACGGTTCCAATTTTTCTTCCAATGTGGGTTTTAAATCTGTTTGTCGGGTTCTCTATTTTAGTAGGAATTCTTAGTTTTATGATTATCCGTAACAGGCGAATTATTATTACACAGCCTTCAATCCTGGACAACAGCACGAACAAATCAACTCCAGCCCTTCGTAAATGGTCGGGTATTAAAATGCTACTATTTGTATTTATTTCAGTAACTTTCGCTTGGTTTGCAATCGATATCATCAGTAATATAAAATCTGTCCGATATCCTTGGTTCGCAGATATTAATCCTTACCTATTATATTCTTTATTATTTAGTAGCGTGGGTTTGTGGATATCCTTACAAATTGAAAAGATATTCCGTATATCAAAATGTCCGTATGTACTTTTCAAACGAGCATCGGTTCTTTTATTAGTTTATACAGTAAGTTTCAGTTTTATTAATCCGAAAATAGCTATTTATCCAGCAGCTTCTTTATTGCTAATTGGTTTAGCTTCGTCATTCCGTTTTCAATTATTAAAAATATTCTTTTTTATACTTTCACCCTTACCTCTTTTCCGTCTTATATTTAACGAGTGGTATCCGTTTATTGTAAGAAATTCTGTTACGAATTTTGAAATTGGAGTCCCAGGTGCTGACATTTATTTACTAATCATATATAATGTTGTAATGATAACTTTCTTTTCGTTTTTAACTTTCCCGTTCTTTCTCGCTTTCGTAGGAGTGTATCGCGAAACTCCGGCTCTTAAAATTGTTATCGATAAATTCAGAACTTTGAAGATTTTTGTTTTTACAATTATTACATTCGGATTATTTTCGATTTATTTGTACACACAACCATCGTATAATGAGGAATGGAATAAAACTGTAAAAGTTATACAGACTTTCGATTTAGATGAACATCTGTTCAAGACTGACATTAAGAGTTTTGAATATTTAGACAGTGTAAAAATTAAATTTTCAAATAAAGATACTGTTTTGTTGGGAAAAAATACTTCGATAGATTTTGAAACACCAAATTCATTTCCGATTGATACAACTAATTATAGAATTCTCCGAGAATCTAAACAGACCAAGTCGGGTGATACTACATACTTCGAAAACAATTTAACATTGATATCCAAAGTGCGTCCGTATAAGGTTGAACTGATTTTAGATGGTGGAGAAATTTTTGTGAGCAGGTTAAACACTAATTACAAGTTTATTACTGATAAAGAAAAAGTGAAAATAAACTTTTACTCGTTTCCCGATGTACCTTTACAGATCCCATTCAAGTTTTACATAGTCCGAAATGATACAATTAGTGAAAAGATAAAAATTACATACGCCGACTTATTATATCCGATGGAATTTGAAAGGGAAATGACAAACTTTATCAAGAGGACGGAAATAAAACAGAGTTGGAAATACAGCCGTCGATGATAGATTGGGGGTTTAGGGTCTCGAATTTTCTATAATTCTAAAAATAACAGATAACTTATCTTCTTTCGAAAAAACCCGCTTGTGTCTGTGTAAATAAAATCAGTTCTCAAAGCTCGTGTTCTAAACTAAACCCAACTTCTGCCGAATGTGAACTTGCCCGCCGAAGGTTTTCTGATTAAACTCTGTGCCGGAGGCGGGACTTGAACCCGCATGACCTTTCGGACGCCGCGCCCTGAACACGGTGTGTCTGCCAATTCCACCACTCCGGCTTATTAGAGGCCGAGACCTTCAACGAGATTGTCTCCGTTTATAGTAGGCCCGACGTGAATCGAACACGTAACCCTCAGCTTAGAAGGCTGATGCTCTATCCAATTGAGCTACGGGCCCCAGTTAAAAAAAATAAAAATTAAATCGAAAGTTGCAAACGATTATTTAAACCGTTAAAAGATAAGAATAAATCGAGAGATTTACAAAGGACTAGAAAGAATATAGCGACAAGGGAACTTTTGGAATTCTCTAAAAAATTGCTTATAATTGTGTTGTCAAAGATATCCTTAGAGCGTATCATTCGAGACAGGTGAAATACTCACCCCGTTATTAAGAATTTGTATAAAATTATAAATTTTCAGATCATTTAATGAGAGGAAACTATGCATAAGAAATTATTTATCCCTGGTCCGACGGAAGTCGCACCTGACGTATTAACCAAAATGTCTACACCAATGATTGGACATCGGAGTAAAGATGCTTCTAATCTTCAGCGTGAGATAACAGAAAAACTTCGCAAACTGATGTACACCGCAAATCCGATTTTACTCTCCACAAGTTCAGGGTCGGGTTTGATGGAAGGTTCGCTCAAATCATTAACCGCCAAACGAGCAGTCGTATTCTCGGTTGGTGCATTCGGCGACCGATGGTTCAAGATGGCTGAAGCTAATGGGATACCAGCTGACAAACATTCTGCAGAGTTAGGTAAACCAACTACTCCCGAGATCGTCGACCAGTATTTATCAACCGGTAAGTACGACGTATTTACGATAACACACAACGAAACGAGTACGGGAATTATGCATAACATGGAACCGTTTGCGGAGCTAAAGAAAAAGTACCCCGACGTTTATTGGCTTGTTGATGCAGTAAGTTCTCTCGGTGGTGTGAAGATTGATGTCGATAAATTAGGAATCGATGTTTGTATAACTTCTACTCAAAAAGCACTCGCTCTTCCACCAGGAATGGCGATTGCTTCAGTTACTATGCGCGCCCTCGAACATGCAAAGACCGTAAAGAATCGCGGACTGTATCTTGACCTTGTTGACCTTTATAGCTATATCGAGAAAAAAGATCATCAATACCCATCGACTCCGTCCCTTTCTCACATGTTTGCACTCAATTTCCAACTCGACAGAATTTTAGCCGAAGGATTGGATAACAGATTTAGTCGCCATTTTGAAATGGCTGAGTACACACGTGCGTGGGCAAAGAAACATTTCGCTCTATTTCCCGAAGAAAAATTTTCTTCTCAAACGCTTACTACAATTACAAATACTAAAAATATTTCTGTCGCAGACCTTAATAGCGCTTTGGGGAAAATGGGATTACAAATTTCAAACGGTTATGGCGATTTAAAAGAAAAAACTTTCCGTATCGCACACATGGGTGAATTAACAATGGCAGACATTAAAGAAGTTACATCTGCAATCGAAAAAATCTTACAACTATAATAAGGTGAATTATGAAAATATTAATTTCTGATGGAATTGAAGATATAGGCAAGAAAATTCTTATCGAAGCCGGGTTTGAAGTAGTTGATAAAAAATTGACGCCAGAAGAACTATTAAAAGAGATACCAATCTATAATGCTATTATTGTCCGTTCTGCAACCAAGGTTACTAAAGAAGTTATCGATGCAGGGATAAATTTAAAAGCAATCGCTCGTGGTGGAGTTGGCTTAGACAACATTGATGTTGCGTTTGCCAAAAGCAAAGGAATACCTGTTCTCAATACACCGGGGGCTTCTTCAATATCGGTAGCCGAGCTGGCTATTGCACACATGTTCGCATTGTGCCGCTTTTTACACGTTTCTACGGGTGAAATGAGAAATATGAAATGGCCCAAAAAAGAGTACAGCAAAGGCATTGAACTTACAAATAAAACTTTGGGATTGTTTGGTCTGGGGAACATTGGCAAAGAAGTCGCAAAACGTGCTGTAGGCTTAGGGATGAAAGTGATTGCTTATGACCCAATCGTGAAGGAAAGCGCTTTAGGTGTTAGAATGGTAAGTCAAGATGAGGTTTTAAAGCAAGCAGACTTTATATCTCTTCATATTCCGCTCGATAAAAAAGTCGGCGCTGCAATCACAAAAAAAGAATTCGACTTAATGAAGAATGGGGTAATTCTAATTAATTGCGCAAGAGGTGGGGTTGTTTCGGAAAAAGATTTACTGGAAGCATTAAAAAGTGGAAAAGTAGGTGCGGCGGGTATTGATGTTTTTGAAAACGAACCCACAACCGATGTGCAGAAAGAATTACTGTCTCATCCAAATGTCTCTGCAACACCACACATAGGCGCATCTACCAACGAAGCTCAGGAACGAGTTGGTGAAGAAATTGCAACAAAAGTTGTGAGTGCGCTGAAGGAAAAAAACACAAAACACTAAATACTGAATTCTAAATTAATAAGTTCAGAAATTTGATATTTAGAGTTATTTTGAATTCTGTCTGCCATAAGCTGATTCAATTTTCATTTTTTTGATCCGAAGGAAATTTTATGTCAATACTAAGACCATTCAAAGGATGTCGTCCTTTGCCCGAATACGCACCAGAAGTTGCAGCCAAACCATACGATGTATTAAATTCGTCAGAAGCGAGAGAAGAAGCAAAGGGTAATCCACTCAGCTTTCTTCACGTCGGTAAACCCGAGATCGACTTAGACCCCTCGATAAATTTATACGATGTTCGTGTTTATGAAAAAGCAAAAGAGAATCTACACAAATTTATTCAGAATGGAATCTTTCAACAGGACCCACAGCCATTTCTTTACCTTTATTCTCAAACGATGGGACCTCATACGCAGTATGGGATAGTAGGATGCGTATCCGTCCAGGAATATCTTAATGATGTGATCAAAAAGCATGAGTTGACAAGAAAAGAAAAAGAAGACGACCGCACTAATCATGTAAAATATACCCAAGCACACACCGGACCAATATTTTTAACTTACCATGCGAGACCTGATATTGATTCAATTGTTGCAAAAATATTAACCGCAGCTCCCATCAATAACTTTATTGCTCCCGATGGAATACGTCATCAATTCTGGGTTATAACCGATCAGTTCATTATAAAAGAAATAGTAATGATTTTTGAAAAAATACCTTATCTATACATCGCAGACGGACACCATCGGGCGGCATCTGCTGCCAGGGTCGGAGTAGAAATGGCAAGTAACAATTCTAACCACACCGGCAGCGAGGAATATAACTTCTTTCTCGCAGTTTTGTTTCCACATAATCAGTTAAAGATTCTTGATTATAATAGAGTGGTCAAAACATTGAATAACTTAACGCAAGCTAAATTTATAAGCGAATTAAGGAAAAAGTTTGATGTGCAAGAATCTGACAAACAAGCAAAACCTACTAAAAAAGGTGAATTTGGTATGTATTTGCATAAAAAATGGTATTACTTGCATGTGCATTCCGATGTTGCAAGCAGCGGAGATTTAATCGATAAGTTAGATGTTTCTATTTTACAGGAACATATACTGAAGCCGTTGTTAGGTATAGATGACCCACGCACGAGTAAGCAAATAGATTTTGTAGGCGGAATTCGCGGCTTATCAGAATTGGAGAAAAGAGTTGAGTCGGGTGAGATGGAGATTGCCTTTGCTCTCTTTCCCACGTCAATTCAGGAACTTATATCAATCGCAGATGCTGGAAAAATAATGCCCCCTAAGTCAACCTGGTTTGAGCCGAAATTAAGAGATGGATTAGTTATTCATCATTTGTTCTAGATAAATTCGACTCACTTTTTAATAGTGAGTCGCATTTTAATATTTAGTTTGATTGTTAATAAAATATTGTTATAATTATACAGCAAACCCGACCGCCCTGTAAGCGTATCGGGTTTTAATATGTAAATAGTATCCAAACGAGGTAAAATTGACAACAGTAATAATCGTAGATAAAATTCTAACTTCTGCAAAGACCGGTTTACTCAAAAACGCCGCAATTGTTATCGAAGGCAACCGCATTACAAAAATTGCAACAGGTAAAGACGTTACAAAATTTAAACAGTTAAAAGCTAAAATTATAGACGCGTCCGACCTTGTAGCAATTCCGGGTTTTGTTCAAACACATATTCATCTTTGCCAAACTTTGTTTCGAGGACTGGCTGAAGATTTACAGTTACTCGATTGGTTGCAAAAGAAAATTTTTCCTTTAGAAGCTGCACACAATGGAAAATCGATTTACTCCTCTGCAATGCTCGGTATAGCTGAACTAATTCGTGGAGGAACTACTACAATTTTAGATATGGGAAGCGTTAATCACCACGACCAAGTTATAAGAGCAATCGGTGAAACCGGCTACCGCGCTTTTACAGGTAAAGCTCTGATGGATATAAACGGCATATACAAGAAGTTAAAAGAAGATACAAAAACTGCTATTAATTCCAGCCGCGACCTTGCAGAACAATGGCATAACTCGTTTGATGGTCGTGTAAAATATGCGTCGGCTCCACGCTTTGTACTCTCGTGCAGCGACAAGTGCATGAAAGAAGCATACGAAATGACTAAAAACTTCGATGATATGCTTTTTCATACACACGCATCTGAAAATCATTCGGAAATACGGGCAGTTCGTGAAAGATGTAAAATGGATAATGTGGAGTTTCTGCATCATCTGGGTGTACTGTCTAAAAAATCCATCCTTGCTCATTGCATCCATCTGAATGGGAATGAAATCAAGATTATGAAAGACACAAAAACGAACATTGCTCATTGTCCAGGTTCCAATTTGAAGCTTGGTTCCGGTATTGCCAATATTCCGCACTATCTTTCTGAAGGAATCTCGGTTTCTCTTGGCGCCGACGGTGGCCCGTGCAACAATAACCTGGATATATTCCAGGAAATGCGGCTAGCGGGATTAATACAGAAACCGATTCACGGACCTACGACGATGCCAGTAAAAACTATTTTTGAAATGGCAACAATCGGCGGGGCAAGAGCTTTAGGACTCGAAAATGATATCGGCAGTATTGAAATTGGGAAGAAAGCAGATCTTGTTTTGCTTGACCTTCAAAGTATTTGGAATCCTTTGGTACAGGATGAAGCGGAAAATCTTTATTCAACGATAGTTTATTCAGCGAATCCAGCTAATGTGGATTCGGTTATGATTGATGGGACTTGGGTTTACAGAAAGAAAAATTTTGCAAAGATTGACTCACAACAAATCAGAAAAATTGCTAAATCAGAATTGCAAAAGCTTTTAAATCGTGTTTAGGTATTAATCGCGATTAAAACAGAGGCAAATAAAATTTATCAAGAGAAAAAAAATAATGTTTTTAAAATTGTGTAAATCATTGTGTTTTTTTAAATTAATTAGTATATTTATAACGTTAAATCCCGACGATAAGTCGGGATTTCTTTACTAATAAGTGATTCCAAAGCAATTTTTTAAACCTTTGGCTATATGGTGTCCATAGTTCAGTTGGTTAGAACGCCAGGTTGTGGCCCTGGAGGTCGAGGGTTCAAGTCCCTCTGGACACCCAGTATTAAGTGGGAATGAAAAATTGTTTCATTTCCTTTTGAATTTTTAATTTTTCTCGCCCCTATCGTCTAGAGGCCTAGGACACGAGCTTTTCAAGCTTGGAACACGGGTTCGAATCCCGTTGGGGGCACAGAAAATCAGTTTAAATTGCAAAATTTTTAAAAATGATTGTAATGTCTCTACAATGCCGTTGAGACATTTTTGTTTATTAATGCTTATCTTTTGTATATTTTCCAGTGCATGATGAGAGTTTCAAAAATATTAATTTCATTTAGTGCATTATTCATTCTTCTTCACATTTGGGGAGCAGTATCACCTTCGCATTATAACTGGGGCTTCCATTTTTTTGCATTTTACAGCTCTGCTTCATCTATACCTATACTAATATTTTCGTTGTTATTATTTTATCCCACCTTTCGAGAATACCTCCTGAAAATTGTTGAAAAATTTCATAAAAATATTACTACCAAATTTCCCACATGGATTAACTTTTTTATTGCTATAAGTTTATTGATACTTTTGATAATATTATTCCCCGCCAAAGGACATTTACTTGGAGATGGTGCACTTCTCTTACGCGAAGTATCGGGAATAAAACTTGGCGACGAGTTACCACCTACCTTCGATCGACAATTCCTTGTGGTTATCATTTTGCAATTCATCACAACTATATTCAAGACTAATACAGTTGTAGATGCTGAAACAATCTTTATATTAGTTGATTTTATTGCTGGTTTATTTTTCGTTTTAATTATTTTTTTAACACTAAGGTTGATCAAATGTCCGTCTGTCGAAAAATTCTTTTTAGGTTGCATTTTGTTTTTTGCTGCTGGTAGTCAGCTTTTTCTCGGTTATGTCGAAATCTATGCTTTTTTTTATGTCGCAACGTTTGCATACATTATCGTCGGTTGGTACACACTAAAAAAAAACCTAAACCTTTTCTTTCCTATTTTATTTTTTACGTTAATGGTTGGGTTACATATAGGGAGTTTGATTTTCTTTCCAACTCTATTGTTGTTATTGGCATACCGTTGGAAAACTAATAGAATAGAAACAATTTCTATCACAGGAATATCATTAATCCTCTTTGTGATAATTATTACTGCCAATTTTAAAGAGGTAGAAATAATTTTTAATAAAATTCTCTACGAGAGCCGCTGGAATTTCCTTCCATTATCTCAATCAGGCAACTATTTTTCCTACCCGATCTTTTCTTTCGTCCATCTGATCGATTGGTTGAATGCAATTATTTTATTCTCACCTTTTGTTATCCCACTGACTATTGTGTTTTTAGTTACTCGTCAAAATAAATATCAATGGAAAGACCCTGTCCTAATTTTCTTACTCTTTTTTTCAATATTAGGACTAATATTTACGTATATAATTTTCTTTGCATTAGGGATGGCGCGCGACTGGGATTTTATGGCTTCTTTCTTTCTGCCTTTACTGATTTTAAATGTATATGTCTTATCGAAATCCTTCGAACCGAGTAATACTCGCTCAGTGACTTTATTGATCGTAACTTTATCTGCTATTCATTGGTTTTCGTGGATAGGCGTAAATTCAAACGAACAACGCCACCTCGAACGAGTCAAGCTTTTACACAAACCTTATTTCCTGGGCGAAGTCCCACGCCTTAATTACTACGAAAACCTGGGTAGCTACTTTTGGTGGAAGGGAGATTACCAGCAAGCTTGTTCCTACTTTGAGCAATATCTTCAAATCGATTCAACTAATCCACGAATCCTCGGCAATATTTCTGCGATATATACACATTTAGAAAATAATGAAAAAAATCTTTGGGCATTAAAACAAGCCGCATCAGCCAACTCAAAAAATCCGGCTATATATATAAACCTCGGAGTAGCATATTTTAAAGCCGGAGATACATTGAATGCGATGAATTGCTATAATAAGGCAATTTCTCTTGATTCAACAAGGGCTAAAGCTTATGCAAACTTAGGAAGTATTTACGTTAATAAGAAGAACTTCGACTTGGCGTCTTTTAATTTTTCGAAAGCAATTTCACTAGGTTTAACTGATCCACTTCTATACAGGGAGGCTGGTGCTGCTTATTATTTAAAAGGTGATTACGAAAAATCAATTGAGTATCTCGACCACTATTTAACATTGGCACCAAATGATGAAGGGGTCCGCCTTTTCAACAACAAATTAAAAAATAAAATCGATTATTTAAAAAGAAAAAAATAATAAGAGTTGTCTGTTTATATTTTACTTCCTATGCCCCTTATAATTCCTATAATACTCCCGATAAAACAAACTAAGTGATCCAAAAAAATAATAGGAATCATAACCATCATTGCAAAAAATCCACGTGCTTGTTCTAAGTAATTCAGAAAGCGGATATTAGCTATTAAGTATAATCCAAACCCACCCGCCAAAAACCAATACGAAATTTTTCCAATAATGCTTAATAACAAAATACCAATCAGCACAACCGTGAAGATAGTTGAAATTATAAAGACAGGATAAACATTCACAAATCCGTGTTTCAAAGAGTGAGTCGTTTCGCCAAGATTAGTTGCAAGCTCCGCAAAACCTGAACTGCGATGATACTCGTTTTTAATGAACGACATAAGCGTGTATTGTTTCAGATGTTCAACTTCAACATCTACATTTAATGCGATATTCAGATTTGCCTGAGCAAACCGTTTGCCTAACTCAATGTCATCGTGTCCTTTGTGTGCGAGTAGTTCAACATTGAAGCCCCCGATTTTTTCAAAAGCATCACGTTTAATACCTGATACGGCGCCAAACAGCCAATCTATTGCAGGCGGACTCTTTAGATAAGAAAACCTAATCCAAAGATTTTTGTATTGACTAACAATGTTTTCATTTCGATGTTGCGTTGAATAAACTCCTACTACTGCATCTGTTTTGTCTGTTTCGAGTGATTCGACGATTGTTTGAATTGTATCTCTGTCAACGACTACATCAGAATCCAAAAATATAAGAATATTCCCTGATGCAAGCTTCGCACCTAAATTCCGTGCATAGTTTGCTCCATTCCCGTCCGTCGACTCTATTACCTGGCAGTTATATTTCCTGGCAATCTCCACACTGTTATCTGTTGAGTGGTCATCCACAATGATTAACTCTATGTTGTTGTAATAGGAACGTTTGATTGATTGTAAACAGGCATCAAGCGTTATACTGCTATTCTTAACAGGGATAATGACAGAAACCAGTAAATTATTTTCGCCACGCATTAATTGTAATTAGATTTTATGATTTTAATTAAAACAAAGATAATGGATTTAGACAAACGAAACAAGTGTTTCCGAAAACTTAAACATCCTGCTATAAACGATATTGCTGCTCGTAAAGACAATCCGATTAAAACCAAAATGAAAGCAACAATATAGAATGGATAACTATAATGCTTCCTGATAAAAAGTAATTTGTTGTTGTATAGATTAAAAAAGAAAATTTCTCTATGGTTTGAAGAACTTTTTGATGCAAAGTGAACAACTTCTATGTAGGGGTTATAATAGACCTTATAACCTCTTTGGTTTGCACGCAGACAAAAATCGATTTCTTCATAATACAAGAAGAATCGTGTATCAAAACCGTTTAACTTCTCGAATACATCATGACGAATAAGCATACAAGCTCCCGAAACATTCTCTACACGGCTCGGTTTATCCGGGGTTTTCGTAACAAGTTTAATTGATATGTTATACGGAAAAAACATCTCTGAAAAAATTGTTAAGAAGGAGACCTTTTTCCAAGCTGAAGGCTGGTGTTTATTATTCTCGTCAACCAATTTCACCCCCACTATCGAGGCATCGGGAGTATTGTGTAGAAACGAAAATAATTTTTCAATAAAATTCTCTTCTATGATCGTGTCCGGGTTTAGCAGCATGATATATTCACCGCTAGCAAGTGAGACAGCTTGGTTTACTGCCGCTGCAAAGCCAACATTTTCGCGATTTTCCTTAAGAAGTATGTCTGGAAATTTATTATTGAGAATTACTGCAGTAGGATCTGTGGAAGCATTATCAATGAGTATGATTTCACTTGTAATATCATTTGACTGTTGATGAGCGATCGAATTAAGACAATCACTGATGAAATCTGCCGAATTGAATGTAATGATGATGAATGATAAGTTCATTTCAAATTCTTTTTCGCAACTATCATTATCCTACATTCAACTTGACAATTTTCCCCGCATCTATATCCCCTCGGGACATAAACTTTTGATATATAAGAAAAACCAACTTCCGACAGCATTTTGACAAGAGATTCTTCTGTGAGCCAAAAGGAAGAAGGATTCCCCCAAGATGTCCAAACGTGTTTTTCAAGGTCGGCTTTTTTCATTCCTGCCGGATACTCACGAGCTTCTCTACCCAGATATTTTTGGGAGCCAAATATTTTTTCAACGAGTAACGGCGAGCATCCATGTACATGTTTGATTTTAGTAGCGATGTGAGTGTCGATTAATGCAAAATCAATCGTCATTTCAGAAAGATTTTTAAGAAAAGAGTACGGGTCATCGAGGTGATAAAGAATACCGGCAGCAAAAACAATATCGAATTGACCCAGCCAATCATTATTGACCTTTCTAACATCCTCTTGGTAAAAATTCAAATTTTCAAGTCGCAAACATTGCTTAACTAAGAAGCACCGATTCATATTCAAAGTGCGAACTTCAATACCTACAACCTCTTTTGCACCCATTTGGGCAAAAGCAGCCGAATACCCACCCTCGAGACAACCGAGGTCAAGTATTCTTTTCCCCAGCAAGCTGCCCCCGGCTCTTTCGACTACTACGCGTGTTGAAAGAGCGGACGCCGGGTCTTCTCCGCCATTAGGAATTGTCCATAATTCTTTCCCAATCTTGACACGATGTGCAGTAAAGGGTAACAGATTATTTATTTCGTCGTCACTGACCATCTTGTTTTTCCTTTAAGATTAAAAATTATTTTATAGAGTTACAATTATTTATATGATTCTTGCTATACAAAATATTCAGGATATTTTACTTTTAGATATTCCCACAACTTTTCAACGTTAGGATTTGTCACCGTATTCAGCATAGATGTTTTATGCACTCGATACTTAGCAAGAATCTCAGGGACCTGCACTCCCCATCCTTTTAATCTTGCAATTTTAAACCATAATTCATAATCCTCCCAGCCCATAACAGGCATTATAGAGTAGCCATTCACTTTATCCAACACATTTTTTCGCAGAAGCACCATTGCATCGATAGTATTTACTGCTGCTAAGGTTGCTGGGTTCCAGGATTTAGTGTTTTTCAATTTGCTGCCGTCGCCAAATTCTTCCAAGTATGAATAAGCAAAGCTCGCATCACAATTTTCAAGCGCAGAGATTAGACTTTCTAAACATCGTGGATAAAGCAAGTTGTCAGCATCGAGTATAAAAACATACTTTGTTCGCGCAAGCGATATTGCTGTGTTGCGAGAATGGGCAAGTCCGCGATTTATTGTATGCCGAACAAAAATATAATCGTTGAATCTATTTCCATTTTCGTCCAACCATTTATTTGCTTTTTTTAAAGATTGATCCTTCGAGCAATCGTCAACTATGACAAGGTTCAATTGAGCTATAGTTTGATTTTTAAGCGAGTCCAAACAAGCAGCAATAAAACTTTGATAATTATACAAGGATATAATAACTGTAACGAGCGGAGTGTCATCTCCGTTTCCTTTTTGAGAAATTATTTCGTATAAGTTCTTTTTGTCACCGGTGTTCATATGTTATTGTGGTTCCGTAATATATAACCGGGAGATTAGCGGCTGAAGGTATTCAGCTAGCCGGCATTCTTCCGTAAACTTTTTATATCCTTTTTCAATAATCGTTTCAGCTTCCTTGATTCCGGACGGAGTGGAAAGATAATATTTAATTTTTTCAGGAATATCCTTTAACTCAGCTTCTACATAATGTACGCCGGGCGTAAAAACTGGAGATGAAACCGACGGCTCTGATATTACCAAATTCTTCTGGGCAATCCCCAACAAGACAATACGGTGCCATTCAAAATATTTATCGCTGCCGTGGTGAATGTTTAGCATAATCTTGGACCTCTGCATCAATCCCAAAACTATCTCTGTATTTATATGAGTCGTTAAGCCGGGAATAACTGGTCCAGCCAGCCCATCGGAAAAGTGAATGTATGATTGATAGTTGGAAATAACCGACGCAGCTTTGGCAAAAAATTCATCCCGCCGAGGTGTCAAGCAACCTACAAACGAAATGTCGATGGGGCGACTTGTATATGGCTCATTCAAGAAGGAACCATTTTTGATGTCTTTCTTTAAAAAACAAGTTGTGTAATTTTCAGGCAACTGTTTAGCTTCCTGAAAAAGGTAACAATCGCTTACAAAACCGAGCGGTAAAAAATCACATTTAAACCCTTGTTTTGAAATTCGTTCTGCTGAGTTGTTATTAATATCCCATATAAAACTCGCCAATGGGAAATAATTGGCTGCTAACGAGAACCACTGTGTTGAGGACTGTTCTGTATTAACCAAAATTAAATTTTCGGGAAGTACGTCCTTGCATAAATTATTATCCTCCCCTAAATAAAAAAATTCGTGAGGGGCAACCACGATATGCCAATCAGCATTGGAATTGAAACTGCACTTCTCGTTCGAGATTTCTACAGAATGACCTAATTCTCTCAGGCCGCTGGCTATAACGTCGCGGATTTCGTGAAAGAAATAATTTCCATTAGAATTAGTGTAAAGCGCAAATTCGTTTTTGCTTAATCCCAACTTTTTAACACTCCGACGTTTCTTGATAGTCGGATGAGCCTCAACTGTTTCGATTTGGCGTATTGGAAGCCCTTCACGTTTCAACGATTTTTTTGAGAACTTCTCTAAAAGTTGTCTTCGTTTGCTTCCGAACGGAATCAACCATTGATCGAAAACTTTAAATACATGATTATTCAACATCCGCCATGTCAGATTACTCTGCATCGCTAAGAGTTTAGATTCAACGGATTGCAGTTTTGTTTCGGTTTGTCTTATTTTCTGCTGTAAGCGTGTGTTTTCTTTTTCGGTTTCCTTTAATACTTCAAAAATATGTGTAGGACGAAATCGAGATTGCCAAATATGTTTGTATGTATCAATTATCTTTTCGACTTCATTTTCTATTGTGTCGATGTGTGACTTGTTTACATTAAGTTTTAATTTCGGTAACAAAGTTTTGTCATTCAACGTTTGTAAAACTTTTTCTTTCAAGCTGTTCAAATCACCAATCTCAAAAATGAAACCATTTATACCATCTTTTACGATATCGGGAATTCCAAAAGCCTTGCTGCCGATAACGGGTACTCCATAAGCCAAATATTCTCTTGTCACCCTGTGAAATGTTTCAAAATAAGAAGGAGATAATCCGATATCGGCACTTTTGAGAATAGTTGATAAATCAGCGGGCTGATATGTTCCGCAGTACTTAACATTCGGATTAGATTCGATAAGTTTACTAATTAAATTAACATCGCCCGCCCCATATATCAATAATTCGTAATCGTTTCTCCGCAACAATTCGGAAGAAAAAAAAACATCGCTTACTAAGGAAATTCCTTTGCGCAAATTAAGATTGCCGATAAATACAAATATTATAGATTTATTTTCAACAGTATTGGTTTTCTCATGATTCGCGGGAACATTGATACCGCCGCCGATAATTTTAATTTTCTCGGCAGGCACAGGTATTGTTTTGAGGAAATAATCTTTAACTGAAACCGAAGGGAATATCACAGAGTCATAAACAAGCGAATAGTTTGTAATTGCGTTTTCTCTTTTTTTTGTCAGAGCTTGTTCGATTTCTCCTCTTTTATGAATATCGTCAGTATGTGGGCTAATATTATACAAATGCTTGCAACAATCGGTACATTGATCTACGGTAAGTGGAGACGGGCATAATTTTAAAGATTCCTGAATAAACGGTTCGATTCTGCCGCAAACATCCTCAAGGTTCCAAACCTGCCGGACAATGGGTATCCCTAACATTTTGATTGTGTTTACCAAGTCGGTGGGTAAGTTTACATTGTCAACGATATGAACAAGGTCCGGCTGAAAATCTAACAGAATATCGAATATTGCTTTGAGCTTCTGTTCTCTATTATTATCAACATACAAGGAATCCCAAATACTCCATCCAATCCATCTTTCTTCTGTAAAAGGAACCTCATACGTACAGAAGCCCTCTTCACGTTCTACTTTTTTAAACGAATTATAATTCGTCTCTTCGAAAGACGGAAAAAGTACACCAATCTTAAAACCTTTTTTCACAAATGTTTTTGCATAATCGAAAGCAATAATTGGTGTACCGGTGAACTCATACGGTGGTAAAGAATGAACTAGAAAAAGTATTTTTCTGGACTCCGAAACCATGCTTAGGGTGTTATTCATAAAATAAATAAGAAACTGCAAAACCTACAATATAATCTGCCACCTTACTTCCTACTTTGATATCAACCCCATACAACGGATCTGGATTATAATCAACATTTCTATAACCATTCAGGAGAAAAGACGTTGACAAATTAAAGTTATTAAACCAATAGTTTAGCTCCATCCCGTACCGTTCAACTGTTTCAGGGTTGGGATCCACTTGAATTTGAATATATTGAGTCGGCGCGATTACAAGTCCATGACGTTCTTTGTCATAGAATAATTTTATATTGAAGTCATCGTATTTATGTGTTATTTCAAAATACAGGTCATCTGCCATCCCCCCCATATGATGCCCCATAATCATGCCGTCGGCGGTGAATCCGGTTTTGCCCGGTTTTGCATACCATTTGCGAGTTGGCCTGTACTGTCCGTTGTACCATCTTTGATAGAAATCGTAAAACCATGGATAACTGATATAGTTTCTAGAATATTCAACCCTGAAACTGTTTGTTTTAGTGGATAAAAATAATCCGTATGTATTTCCGATGTCAAAGAAATCAAAACCGAAAGGACCGTACCACACCCTATCTTCTTTTTGCCACCATGCCCAGATATCTTCTCCTGCATACTCGACGTAAATTTTCCCGTCGGCGATGAAAGAAAAATTATTTAGAAAGGATAAAAAAAGAGCAATATCTAAACTGCCTCTTTGGTCATTATCATATTTCGAACCCGGAATATTTTCTTCCGTCGCTGAAATAACTTTATAGTATTCCCATAATTTATAGTTTTGATTGTATGCAACTGTTTGGTTCAACCCAAGTTCGAGTATGTTGATCGGCTTCCACGTTATTCGCTGTCCCAAAATCTTGAAATTTTTTGGCCAGCCGTGAAAAAGCATGTAATCAAATTTTCCGATGTACGGAATTCTAAAAGATTTTTCTGTTTTAAATTTTACTAAATTATAAGGTTCAGCATTCGTCGAATGTAGCAATGAACCGTGATAACCATGTCCCATCCAGACTGTGTCAACACCTAATGTCAATGATATTGCATCGGTCCTGTATTTTATATACAATCTTTTCAACAACACTTTATCGATATTGTTCATTTGAATTTTGTGTCTAAATTGAAAGTTATCAAAAGCGTCCGCCCCTCCATCCATATCAACAAATGTACTTATCCCTCTTTTTATAAAATCGCCATCCGAATTAATGAGATTATACCTGGCAAACGGATGATTCGTCGATAAATAATACGAACGTAGAGAAATTTGATTTATCGGGTATAACCGGTACCATTGGTCATAACTCTTTGATTTTTTTTGTGCAGTTTGTTCAGGCAAATAGCTAAAGGATGGTTTTGCACATACTAAAATAAGTACTGTCTGTACAACAGCCAAAATTTTGTAGTTTAGTCTATTCATTGCAATAATATTTTTTCTTTATAGTATTTAATCATCTCTTCTGTGTTGCCTTCGTTTGCAATCATACCTTCGTGAAACACAATAACCCTATCACAATACTCTTTGATTGAAGCAAGGTCATGGCTTACAAAAATGACAGTTCGTCCTTGCTTTTTATATTTCCAGAAAATATCTCTGCATTTTTTCTGAAAGACTGTGTCTCCTACTGCCATTACTTCATCTACGATTAGAACAGGAGCATGAGATTGGATCGCGATCGTGAAAGCGAGACGGACTTGCATTCCGGCAGAAAGTTTATTCAATTTAATATCTCTAAAATTTTCAAATTCTGCAAACTCTATAATATTGTTAAAAATCTTGTCAATTTCTTTTCGTGAGAAGCCTAAAAGCGCACCATTAATGTAAATGTTTTCACGGACAGTAAAATCGCCTTGAAAACCTAAACCAATTTCGAGAAAAGGAGTAACTTCATCATTAACATGAACCCTTCCGGATGTCGGCTGATAGATACCCGCAATGACTCTTAGTAATGTGGTTTTACCCGAACCGTTGCGGCCGATAATTCCTATAAACTCACTCTTTTCTATTTGAAAAGATACGTCTCGTAAAGCATAAAATTTTTCGTAATTGTAAGTAGAGCGGAAAACGCTCGTTAACTTGTGGAAAAGAGTTTTAGTCCTTTCGTGAGGTATTTGAAAAACTTTAGAGACGTTTTCAACTGTAACCATCTATAAATACTCCACTATCTTATGCGAATGTTTATTAAACAGCCACAAGCCAACAACAAAAAATATGATGCAAAATACGATTGTTGTTACCATGAATTCTATGGACGGAAAATCATCATAAACCAGGAATGATCGAAGCATTATCAAAATTCTTCCAACAGGGTTAAAAAGGGCAACCATCTTCAAAGGCAACGGCGCAGTGAGTGCGTTATAAACGATTGGAGTAAGCCAAAAACCAACATTTAAGCATACAAGCCATATTTGAATAGTATCCCTGAAGTAAACGTAAAATATGGACAGCAGAAAAGCAGTTCCCATTGCTAACAATAATATTGAGAGAAAAGGAATTACTATTAGAAATTGATTGGGTGAAAAGTGGTCGAATACTATAACCACTAACCAAAGAATTGAGGTGTTGATTGTGAATGATATAAGAGCGGTAGCTGTTGAAGAAAATATAATTAAATTTCGTGGGAAATATATTTTTTTTGAGATAGTCGCTTTTGCGTATACCGCGTTCATACCGCTTAGTGTAGCATCGTGGAAAAAATTCCAGAAAACAATTCCGGAAAGTAAATAAAATGTGAATTTCGGTACCTGTACAACAAAGAGGTATGAAAAAACAAAATGGAGTATAACGAACTGTATTAGTGGATTCAGCAATGACCAAAAATACCCCAGGACTGAGTCGTGGTACTTCATCCGAAAATCAGCCAAAGCTAATTCTCGAACGATGTTGTAAGATTTTCTCAAGCCGAATTCACCGTTACTCATATTATTAATTTATTGTTTTTTTTCAATGCTTGCAAACAAAAACCGAATACTACTAATTTTTGAGCGCCTATATACAAAATAAATTTTAATATACTTAAGAATACGTTCCCCTTAAAAAACGATAGACTCAGTCGAAGGTGTGCTGCACATGGAATCTTTGGATTTTTTATTTTTAACTCTTTACCCGCAACTTTGTATAGTATATAGGACCCACGCCCGTAATTTAATTGCTGCTTTACAAATCCCGACAAGTCCATCTCGTGGTTATGTTCAATGATTATTTCAGATTTATATATCGACTTGCCGCTGGCACATAATATTCTCCAATTCAACGCTCTCTCTTCGCCTCCGGCTTTTCTGAATCGTTCATCAAAGCCACCGACCTTCTTTAAAACATCAGCCCGGTAAGCAATGTTGTTGGATGTTAGAAACGGCGATGACCCGCCTTCCTTGTTTAAGTATTCTACGAAAAAACTTGTAATGTGCTGACTTACTTCTGAGTAAATATTTTTCTTGTTAGAGTTCCTGACTACCCCACCGATTATATCAGCACCCGTTGATTCATAATTTTGTTTGAAACTACTTAACCAATTCGAGGAGACTTCACAATCATCGTCTGTGAAGACGATGTATTTTCCTTTGGCAAGTCTGATACCAGCATTACGAGCGGCGGCAGGACCTTTATTATTCTGAGAAATAAATTTTAATTTTGGTGTTGCTAACGATCTAAGATATTGCTCAGTACCATCGGTGCATCCATCATCTACAACTATGACTTCATAATCGTCGAAGTCCTGTTTAAATATGCTGTGTATAGCTAACTTTAACTGGGATAAGCGGTTGTATGTTGGGATGATGACTGAGAATTCCATTAAGCTGTCATAATTATTTTTACCAATTTAAGAATTAAAGACTAAAGAATCAAAGAAAAAAGCGGTAAATAACTCGCCAGTTTCCAAAGTTGCCATTTATTAGATATTTCTGTAATTTAATTACGTAGATTTAAAAATTATTAGTTCTTAAGTACTATATTTAAAAGGAATATACGAATTGAATTTATACAGAATATTAGTAATCCTGATATTCATTCATGTTCTTAACACTTCCATTTTTTCTCAACAAAATAATATGAATAGAATATGGAAAGATATATCAGAAGTATCAATACAGACAAAAGGTGAACGCTTAATCATACCTGGATTTTATCGTGTTGTCTCAGTCAATCTCGACGGTTTGAATCAAATACTTCGGAATGCCCCCGTAGAATTTACTGATGACGCGAAGACGAGGAACGTAGAATTTAATTTACCCTTACCCAACGGAACATTCGGACGTTTTAATATTATCCAATCTCCGATAATGGAGCCTGAACTTGCCGCAAAATTTTCCGAGATAAACACTTACTCTGGACAGGGAATAGACGATCCAACGGCTACTGTCCGTTTCGATTTAACACCCGCTGGATTCCACGCAATGATCCTTTCAGCAAATGGTACAGTTTTTATCGACCCGTATAGTAGAGGAGATATTATTAACTATATTAGCTACTATAAAAAAGATTTTATTGTTGACGAAGCAAGAAAAAAAGATTTTATTTGTTACTTTGAACCTGATGAAGATATTGCTAAGGAAATATCAAACTTAGTTACTAACATTTCTACCAAACTGAGTGGTTCTCAGTTGCGAACATATCGGTTAGCTGTTGCCACTACTGGCGAATATACAACATACCATGGCGGAACTGTTGCGGGCGGACTTGCCGCCGTTGTTACTTCTGTTAATCGTGTAAATGCTGTTTATGAAAAAGAAGTTGCAGTTCGAATGGTTTTGATTGCGAATAATAATTTAATCATTTATACAAATGCTTCGACGGATCCATATTCCAATACCAATGGCTCAACAATGTTAGGGCAAAATCAAACAAATCTTGATGCTGTGATTGGTAGTGCAAATTACGATATTGGGCATGTTTTTAGTACTGGCGGTGGTGGAGTGGCTTACCTTGGATGTGTTTGTAAATCGACCAACAAAGCTGGTGGTGTTACAGGGTCATCTGCACCAATTGGAGATCCGTTCGATATTGATTATGTAGCACACGAAATGGGACATCAATTTGGTGCCAATCATACTTTTAATGGCAATGCAGGGTCATGCAGCGGAAACCGGAACGCATCCACTGCCTATGAACCCGGCAGCGGGACAACCATTATGGCTTATGCAGGAATATGCAGTCCTCAAAATATTCAGATGAACAGCGACGATTATTTTCATCTAGCAAGTATTTTAGAAATTGTTGCTTACACAACTACAGGTTCTGGAAATACTTGTCCTGTTACAACAACTACTGGTAATAATCCACCCATAGTTAATGCAGGTGCAAGAGGATATACTATCCCGATCAACACTCCTTTTACATTAACAGGGTCTGCTACCGATTTGAATAGTGATCCGCTTACTTACTGTTGGGAAGAATATGATTTAGGTAGCGCCGGAGCCCCGAATTCTCCTACTGGAACCGCTCCTATATTCAGAAGTTTTAAAGGAGTTACTATTCCATCACGCACATTTCCAAAAATTGAGAATATTGTTAACAATACTCAAGTGATGGGTGAAATTTTACCGAAGTATTCAAGAGCTATGAAATTCAGACTAACTGCACGCGATAACCGCTTGGGTGGAGGTGGGATAGGATGGGATTCGATATCATTCAATGTTAGTGGTACAGATACTTTCAAAGTTACAGCTCCTAATACACCAGTTACTTGGGTAAGTAATACAACTCAAACTGTTACTTGGAATGTTGCGAGTACAAATGTTTCACCTGTCAATTGCAGTAGTGTAAAAATTTTACTTTCAACAGATGGCGGATACACTTATCCTACAACTATTCTTGCAAGCACTCCCAATGATGGAACGGAAAATATTACAGTTCCTAACATTGCTACTACACAAGCTCGAATACGAGTAGAAGCAGTTGGCAATATCTTCTTTGATATATCAAATGCAAATTTTACTATCACAACTTCTTCTGTTCCGGCGTCACCAACACTCGCTTCACCTGCAAACAATTCAACCAGCCAACCCACGACATTGACATTAAGCTGGAATGCGAGCAGTGGTGCAACTACTTAT
>JBBINX010000003.1:0-6701 GCA_037443685.1 Ignavibacteriales bacterium | reverse complement strand
TACAAGTAGCAACCGATTCAAATTTTACTGCAGAAATAGTTTTCAACGATTCAACGATAATTGACACTTCAGAAACGATAACTGGCTTGGAGGTTGGAAAAAAGTACTTCTGGCGTGTCCGCGCAAAAAATATTGGCGGATCCGGTGATTGGTCCGATATCTTTGAATTTTCTACGACACCCGAACCTCCGCGACTATATATTTTATCTGATTCATGGAATCTGATTTCATTATCAATGACAGTTCCAGATCTGGATAAAACAATAATATTCCCGTCAGCTAATTCAGATGCCTTCACGTATTCAGCATCAGGTACCTATACACCACAGGATACATTGAAATATGGAGTCGGATATTGGTTAAAATTTCCTTCAGCCGAAAGCCTTGCGATATATGGAGCGCGCAGATTAAGTGATACACTTAATGTTATGCCCGGCTGGAATCTGATTGGGTCTATCGATAAACCTGTTAGCATTCAGTCAATAATAAAAATTCCATCAGATATCATCACCTCGAATTATTATGGCTATCGGAATCAATACTACACATCCGATTTTATCGAACCGGGTAAAGGTTACTGGGTAAAAGTGAATTGCGCAGGCAAACTTATTCTACAGTGATCCGCTGGTTTAAGATAATTGCGCCATATATAATTTTCATAAACATTCATCAAATTTTTCTATTATCTTAATGGTTATTTAAAATAATTATTACAAAGAATATATTCATCAATACTAAGAATATATTAGTTTCTTTGCACAGAAAGATTATTTTTAAACAGTAGAATAATGGTTCACAAAATATGATACATCGCGATTACATAATGCGAATGATAGAACAACTGAATAAAGTTCTTGCTAAAATTTTATCCAACAAAGAATTGAAGCAGTACGATAATGCACTCGTGGAGATTCAAACTGCCGGCGAAATTTTTCTCGGCTTCAAATGGAAAATGATAAAGCAGTTAAGCGATGTTGATATTATTTCATTACTGAAAATCGGTGGCGAATTAAATGTTGGAAAAGCTTTTGTTACTGCTTCGTTGCTTAAAGAGGAAGCCGATATTTTAGAACTGATTGGCAGAGAAGACGAGAGTTGGAGCTCGAATCTGAAAGCATTTAGTTTATTTGTAGAGATTCTTATGGTAGAAACCACTGACGACATGATAAACAAAGCAAAGGAAGCGTTGCAAAAGCTTGAAAAATATGACATTCCCTCGACTATCGAGGAAAAGCGGAATTGGTTTATTTTAAATAAAGGAGACACGCTTGATGCTAAAGTAAATAATTCAACCAGAAGCAGATGAACCTCCGGCTCAGAATATTGATTCACAAATGACGAATAGGGAAAAACAACTTCACTATATAATTCTATACAAGCCGTACGGTGTAATGTGTCAGTTCAGCGATTCACAAGGACGACAAACACTTAATAGTTTAGGCAATTTTCCCAAAGATGTTTATCCAGTCGGACGACTGGATAGAGACAGCGAAGGATTGGTTCTTCTAACTAATGATAACGAATTAAAACACAGAATGCTCGAGCCGAAATTTAAAACTCCAAAAACTTATCTCGCTCAAGTTGAAAGAATCCCCGATGTGATAGCCTTGGAAAAACTTAGGAAAGGAGTTGTAATTGAGAGAAAGAAAACACTCCCAGCAAAAGTTAAGTTATTAGAAGAAGAACCGAACCTTCCTTCCCGTTCTGTTTCAATTCGCTTCAGAAAAAATATACCTACTGCTTGGCTTGAGATTACTATTTACGAAGGTCGCAATAGGCAAGTTCGTAAGATGACAGCCGCGGTTGGGCATCCAACTCTACGGCTTGTGAGAATTAAAATAGGAAAAATTGACTTTCAAAATTTACAGCCGGGTGAATATAAGAATATAAATATTTTCCCGAGCAACAACCTCGCGTCGATACTGGATTGTCGTTGTAACGGACATAATCGCATTTAACGTAAAAGTATAACTTTTTTACTAACAAATCCAAAATTGTATCTCATCACGACTTGATATACTCCGCTAGCTAATCCGACACCGTCAAATAATACTTTATACTCACCAGTCAGATAATAATCTTCTGTTAAAACACGAACTCGCTGCCCTAAAATATTATAAACTTCTAACAAAATAAATTGTGGGCGCTCAACCTTGTATGTTATTACCGTTATATCGTTAAAAGGATTTGGAAAATTTTGTATCAGTTCATTACTGTCCGGTGGGGTAAGCAACCCGTTAATTTTATTGTTAAAAAGTACCTTATATCTCGACAATAAATTACAAACACTTTTTTCGTTCTCACACAGAAAAGAATAATCATCGATATAGGAACTTCCGTTAAAACCTAATTGCCATAATAACACACCGGAAGTATTGCTGTATAACACACTGTTTAACACTACATCGTAGAACAGTTTGGGATAACGCTTAATACCAACCTCGCCCATCAGTAAAGGTTTTTGGTTATAGCCGGCAACACGCAAGTGCGATTGTAACCATGTGCTCGAACTTCCAGAACTGTTGAAAGAATTTGGAGAACTTAAACCCCAAGCTTCCGGATAGAAATGTATACCTGTTATATCCACCGCGGAAATGGAAATATTTTTTTTGAACGATACGCCAGCCGAGCCGTTAAACATCCATTGAGGAAAAGCTGAAATATTTTCATAACCGTTACGATCGATATCGAACCCTTCTTCTCCCGTTCCCACAAGATGTTTGTTATCAATCTGTTTAAAAATTACAGCCATCTCCTGCAACCATTGATAAACAATCTCACCCGACGTGTCGCTGGAACGCGGCTCGTTTGCAAGTTCCCAAACCATAATTGTTGGGTCGTTACTATACCGAATATTCGTGTAGTAGTTAACGCGTGTTAAAATTTTTCGAACATAATCTGCATACCAGCTTCTTATCAGCGAGTTCGTATAAAAGTCGTCGTGACCGATTGATTGAGAAACCATTTTACGGTAACGTCTACTATCGGTACCTATCACTGTATTTTGGGCCTCAAGTGGAGAAATAATCTTTTCAAAAGGGAAAAACCTTCTTGCGTACCATTCAACGTATTGATTCATCCCTCCGTAGTCATCCCAATTATTTACAAGCGGAATTATCAATTTGATAGAATTTTGTTTCGCTTTATAAATCACATAATCAAGAGCCCGTAGTGCGTTTTCATTGAATAGTCCCGGTGCGTATTGAATAACTGCCTTGTTTGTAGAATCGGAAGAATCGAAAAATCCCCACGTTCTGATGGTATTTATACCTGACTGTTTTGCAAGCGCAAATATTTCATTAACACGGTTAGTATCACCATAAGCAGCTAAATTTTGCAGGTAATAACAATTCACACCGAGTGAATAATACTGTTTCCCATTGAAATATAAATATTTTCCTGATGTCGTTACAAATGATGTGTCCTGAGAAATTAATTTGAATTGAAAAAAAACGGAAACAGCAATAACGATATAATATTTTAGATCTTTGATTATAATAATTTATTATCTTTTAAATAGGTATGCACTCTCCAACTTTTTCGTTGAGATACCGTCGTGAATTATATACATGGACCTATGAACCCCATCATTACCCCAAAGAACAGCGCTTCCGAACTCTCCCTGCTTGTTAATCGCATAAAACTTGACGTTGTGTTTAAACCTTCCTTTGTCATCCTGTAACCTTCGTTCTTTACACTGCTCATTAATTCTTTTGCAGGCAAGTAGGCAAGCTTCCTCGGGTGATTTTCCTTGTCGCATCCACTCGACAATCATAACCGAACTGCAGTTTAAGAGGTTAGCTTCTCCTCTACCGGTTGATCCGGCGGCACCGACTTCATTATCCACATACAAACCGGCACCGATGATTGGTGAGTCTCCAACCCTTCCGGGAATTTTAAAAGCAAGTCCGCTCGTAGTTGTAACGGACGATAAATTGCCTTTCAAGTCGAGAGCACTGCAATGAATAGTGCCGTAATGCCGCAAATACGATTTCATATATTCTCCTATATCGGCATCTTCAATACTGTGATGTGGCAGCCAATCATCTTCTTTGCTTAAATTTTCTTTCCACTTCAACCAAATCTCACGTGATTCGTCAGTCAATAAATTTTCTTCTTTGAAACCGTGAGCGCGAGCAAATCTGAGCGCTCCCTCGCCTACTATTAAAACATGATCGGTTCTTTCCATAACTAACCGCGCAACCTTCGAAGGATTTTTAATATTCCGCAACGATGCTACAGCTCCCCCTCGATAAGATGGACCATGCATCACTGCCGCATCTAATTCAACAACACCTTCTTCGTTTGGAAGCCCACCATAACCTACTGAATTATCGTTTGGATCATCTTCAACAATATTAACACCAGCTATCACCGCATCCAAAGCATCCGAACCATTATTTAACATTTCCATTGCTTTTTCGACTGCCGCACTTCCGTTTGCACTGGATATCGCAATTGGTTTAAAAGCACTGCTTTGTTTCTGTCGTGCGAAAGTAATATCGGTTAAATTATTTGTAACTACCAATCCCGCACTCATTAGAGCTGTTTGTTTTAAAAATTGGCGCCTGTCATTAGACTTCATAAATATGATTCCTTAATTTGATACTATTTTAATAGAACAAGTTTCTTTGTCTGTGAATCTGTTTTTATCTGAAGACTATAAAAATATACGCCGCCAGATTGTTTTCTCCCATCCCACTCAATTTTATGTTTTCCCGCTTCTTTCCAATCATCGATTAGTATCGCAATTTCTCTACCTAAAATATCATATACACGAAGTGTTACCCAATCTGCCCTGGGCAGTTGATAATTTATAATTGTTAATGGATTAAACGGATTCGGATAATTCTGTTCAAGATTAAAACCTATCGGTAAATCGGATATTAATCGAACATCGGTTGGTCCATGTTGCATCAATTCGGTAATTTGTCCGGGAATAAAAAAAGATTCCATTCCAATTAACGATAAATCGACCTTGGTTGTTGGGATAAAGGTTTTTACTTTCCATATACCACTGGCGATCCACGATGTGTCCAATATTTGAATGAGCGGAACTTCTGCCGGAGGAAAAGGAGGAGGTAGAATTTGAACCAATAAATTAATACTTTGATTTGTTACAAATTTTTTGCAAAGGAAAGTTCCTGCAGGGATAAATATATTTTGATCGTTGAACCTTTTACCAGTTAATTTAAATCGAAGGGGATATGTCGTTCCACTGTAAGTAATTGATGTGTCTTTAGAGAAGATTGTATATTGAACATTTATCGTTTGAGTAAATCTATAGTATGAATACCATCCTTGGAGAGATTTTATAAAACCTACTAAACCGATTGAATCTAAAAAAGGAATTGAATCTAATTCAGGCATTATTTTTAAATATGACCAACCGTTTGTCGATTCGAAGTGAAGAAATGATGAATCTGTATAAGGTGTTGACCCGATTGAACTATTCGTTCCGGTTTTCGATAAAACTAAATTTGCAAATTTTGATTGATAATTGAGCTTCACAGCAAACGAATCCCTGCGGAGGTAAGCTAAAGAATCGATTGGATTGTTCGATGTATCGAGGGGTGTTACTTTAAAATTCCACACGTATCCCGAATCGTTTGGAAAATATGTTTGTGCTTGTTGTGCGGTTATTGTTAGAGTAACAATCAATGATAAAAAAATGCACGCGTTGATAATTTTTGCATTCATATTTTTTCTTCAGGTTGTTAAATTCTTTAACAATTTAATTAATATTTATTTAAATACAAAAGCGTCATCGAAAAAAAAGCCCCGAGCTAAAAAGCTCAGGGCTAAGTATTGTTTTTATAATAATTAAAATACTATTTCATCAAAATCATTTTTTTCACACTTTTGAATTTGCCTATATTATCGTGTGTGATAGCGTTTATCTTGTAGAAATAAATTCCGCTGCCGGGTGTTTTGCCGCTGTTATCTTTTCCATTCCAAGAAATGGAGTGCTTGCCTGCAGTTAATTCTCCAGAAAATAAAGTCGCAACTTGTTGACCCAATAAATTGTAAACAACAATCTCGACTTTACTTGCTGTCGGTAGCCCGAAAGAAATCTCTGTCGTTGGATTGAATGGGTTTGGATAATTCTGCTTGACGTAATATTCCGAAGGAATGCCACTATCATTATCTCCTACACCTAACGTAGAGTTTGTAAGTGTGAAATTCGCATTCGAGACAGTGTAATTGTTAGTAGGGCTGACGATATGGAATGCTTCGGACGCAATATATCCTTCTTTGTCAACTATTATGCGGTATGTTCCGGGAGCTATATCTGTAATAAAATAATTTCCGTTCTGTTCTGTTATATCATATCCGAGTACTGAATTGGTTGTTGTAGAGATTGCAAAAACTGTAACTCCTTGTACTGGAGTCGTTATATTTCCTGTTGCATTCACAGTGCCGCTGATGCGAGCAAAACCAGTTGCAACGATAGGTAAGACACAAATATTAATCCCCGAAGTATTACCGGATATTACGAAACTGTCGGCATTAACCCAATGTAACACACCGCAAGAATCAGCATCGTACCACGCTGGAGCATAAAATGCAACAGGTACCGCTTTTGCATAGTAAGTACCGGTATAAAGATAATTAAAAGTAAAGTTACCTAATGAGTCGGACATGACATGGCGTACGGGAGAGAGTCCTCTAAGTGATTTTTTGAAAAGCATTACATTCGA
>JBBINX010000002.1:0-1898 GCA_037443685.1 Ignavibacteriales bacterium | reverse complement strand
GGCAACCACTCCGACATTTACATGGGATTATGATTTTGATGTTATGTTTGCAACCTATTTAGATACAGCAACTGCAGCTACAAAGCGATATGATACAGAGGCACAGGCGGCATATTTAAGTATATTGTCGAACGATGGGAATCCCGCGAACGAAGTGAAGTTAAGTTATACAGATTCTACACAGATACATCGCATTATTCAATATGCGAGAGATTCAAGTATGGGTGGTGTAATTTTATGGAATATCGGTGAGGCATATCTTCCAAGCAAATATCCTAATAGGGATAGAATGCTCCAGTTTGTGAAAACGGCAGTATTAGGTACCGAAATTCTTTCGGCAGGTGAGCCAGTGCAAACCGCTGATATTTCAAATTATATACTGTTACAAAACTATCCAAATCCATTTAATCCAACAACAAAAATTCAATATCAACTACCGTTTGAAAGCAGGGTGAAATTGACGGTGTACAATATAGTCGGTCAGGAAATTATAACTCTTGTAAACGAAGTTCAAACATCAGGGATTAAATCAATATCTTGGGATGCAAATAATGGCTGGGGGCAATCCGTTGCTTCAGGAATTTATTTTTATCGTATCGAAATTTCTTTGATATCCGATCCTACTAAGAAATTTGTACAGGTAAAACAGATGGTCATTTTGAAATAAATTATAACATTTTCATTTTTGTATCAAATAACAAAGTTCATATTAAGTTATTGACTTAGTATGAGCTTTTTATTTGATTATAAGTTTCATTTTGGTATATTAAAGCAAAAGTTTATTAATATTCTAATATTAAATAATAGGAATAATATGAATAGACGAACTATTATTGTCTTAATACTGATAGTATTTAGCATACTTCTAACTTCGGAACACTTCACTCAAGATAATAAATCTACTCTAAATCAATCCCCGGATAAAAAAACTGTAATTTTAAAAAATTCATCATTTTGGGTAAGTGCATATTTGCCATCATGGGAATTAAATATACCCGGCACCACAGGAAATTATGGACAATTACCAATTGCAAACATTGACTGGACTGCCTTTACACACGTTATTATGTTTGCTGCGAGCGCGAATACGAATGGGACTTTGAGTTATGGTAATTTGTTACCATCGAGAAGAAAACCGTTTAATATTATTGCACGTTCTAACGGTAGACCTGTCATATTAGCAATCGGTGGAGCCGGTGGAGAAGGTTGGGGCGAGGCATGCAGTCCGGCTAACATTAATACATTTTTAAAAAGTGTATTAGCCGAATTAGACACAAGTCAATACGATGGAATTGATTTGGATATTGAGCCATTTAGAAATACAGGAACTATTAATGATACAACTCGTGTCGGTCCCTTCATTCGGAGGCTATACGATTCGCTTCAAGTTCGACGACAGTATCTAGACCCGACAAAAAAGCCATTATTGACTACAGCCATATTGCCTGGATGGGCTGGTGAGTGGTGGGCTAAACACGAGCATTTATTTGACCAAATCAATATAATGACTTATGATATGGCACAATCCTTAGGTTGGGGTGTAGATAGGACCTGGCATAATAATGCGATATATGGTCCACAGCCACCTACAGGAACTAACCTTTATTACACCACCATCCAAACACGTTGGTTAGACCAAATGTACAAGAGGGGTGGAAAGAATAGAGGTAAGTATGGAATCGGTGTTGATTTCAACGGGACATTGTATCGAGGTGGGACTGTTTTGAGCGATGTTACAAAAGGTGTTCACCAACCGAAACAAAGATGGGCAACCACTCCGACATTTACATGGGATTATGATTTTGATGTTATGTTTGCAACCTATTTAGATACAGCAACTGCAGCTACAAAGCGATATGATACAGAGGCACAGGCGGCATATTTAAGTATATTATCTA
>JBBINX010000001.1:0-3621 GCA_037443685.1 Ignavibacteriales bacterium | reverse complement strand
ATCAGCTTTGGTCAATTGTTTCCTCCATAAGTTAATTTTACTTAGGGGTTAATTAATTTATATTGTAAAATCGGGTGTTTAAAAATTTCGTCTTTCAGATTAAAGACATCGCCAAGTTTTGTTTCGCCCAAAAAACGATCTACAAAAGTTTTCCGTTTAACTTCTTTTACTACTGCCGGATCACCTTTTATGCCGGCTAATTCTGCTGCAATTTTCAGTGCATCTTCATAAGTCCCCAGAGTATCTACAAGTTTCATTTCTAATGCTGCCTTACCTGTGAAAACCCGACCGTCAGCAAACTCGATTGCTTTGTTTCTATTTAACTTACGTTCGCTGCCGACGATTTCAATAAATTGCGAATGCACATCGTCCATCAGATTTTGGAAATATTGTTTATCTTCTTTTGTCATTTCGCGGAAAGGATTACCCGAATCCTTGTACTTCCCCGACTTAACTGTATTCATCTCTATTCCAAGTTTTTGGAACAAAGGATCCATTCTGAGAAACTGTGAAATGACACCGATGCTACCTGTCAATGTCCCGGGATTTGCAACGATTAAGTTTGCACCACAAGCAACATAATATCCACCGCTTGCAGCAACAGAACCCATCGACACAACAACCGGTTTACCCGATTCACGCGTTTGTTTCACTTCGTTATAGATTTCATGACTGGCAACGACACCACCGCCAGGTGAATCGACTCTGAATAATACGGCTTTTATCGATTTGTCTTTCCGATACTTCTTAAATTGTTTTACAATTTTTTCAGACTCTACAATTACACCTTTTAATTCGATCAGTGCAATTTTTTCGCCTTTACCCGAAATATATTCGATATCTTCTTCTTGTTCAACAAAAAGAGAAGAAAGCAAAAAGAAAATTCCGGCACTTATTACTAACAACACTATAATAATACCGAAAAACCATTTTGAAGATTTATTCATTCCTATAACCTATTGATTTTACATATAATTATACGAAATCTATGAATGAAAGTCAAACAACAATAAATTTTATTTTATCTACTCGGTTGTGTTTAACTTCTTCAACTTGAAAAACATAGCCCATATATACAAACTTATCATTACGTTTTGGGACCCTACCTGCAAGATGAAGTACTAATCCTCCGACAGTCGTATATTCGGCATTTTCGTCTAGGATTTTGATGTTTAATTTCTTTTCGATATCCTTCAATAGAGCCGTTCCATCGACAATACAGGTCTTACTATCAATAATTTTAATTAGTTTAGTTTCGGTGGTGAGAAGAGAATCTCCTGAAATGCAATTTAGGATATCTTGTAATGTAACCATACCTACAGTTCCTCCATGCTCATCAACTACGATAGCCACATTAATTTTTGTGGATTGAAATTCTTTCAGTAACTCGATTACATTTTTTGTTTCTGGGATATAAAGTGGCTTTCTCAGTAGGGGAAGCATATACTCGGTATCGAATTCGGGTATAGTTCGTTCAACTTTTAATATATCTTTTGTATAGATAACTCCCACAATATCATCAATGTTGGTTTGATACACTGGAATGTATAAGGTGTTTGCAATCCGGATTACCTCTTTTAGTTTACCGAGAGGGGCGTGGATACCGATGGATACTACATTCATTCTCGGTATTAATATATCTTTTGCATTAAGAAAAGATAGTTCACCTATTCGGTGAAATAATTGTTTTATGGATTCATCGATTTCACCTTGTTGATTCACAATCTCAGTTAGCTGTTTCAGGTCATCCTCGGTTATGACCCTACTTTTTCTTTGATAATTCAGAAATGATTTAACCTGTTGCATTAAATATTCAAAGATTTTTGAAAAGGGTGACAGTATAAAAGTAAAACAGGAAATTGGGATTGCCGCAAACCGAGCATATTGAAGTGTATATTTTCTGGCAATTACTTTAGGAGTTATTTCTCCGAAAATTAAGATGACGAGCGTTACAAAAACAATTTCAACCAGAAGCGCAATTATTTTATCTGATTGAAAGTATTGTATTATTTGGAGGGTTAAGATTGCTGCTACCACTGCAGCGGAAACATTCACTAAGGTATTACAGATCAAGATTGTTATAAGCAGCTGCGACGGGTTTTTTAGTAAGTTTAGAAGACGACGATTTATAAAATTTTTGGGAGCGATATTTAATATATCTTTATTTTTTAAAGAAAATAAAGCTACCTCGCTCCCAGAAAAAAAAGAGGATGCGATAATTAGAAGAAAGAATAGAATGCCGTATGTTATAATTCCAAGAAACAAATATAATCAGAATGGCAAATCATCATCTTGTTGACCCGATGGAGGCATAATACCTGTTTCTTCTTTCGTTTCGGTGGTAGAAGTCGAGGCTCCCCTTCCCCCGCCGAGCATAATCAGATTATCGGTATAAATTTCTGTAACATATTTCTTTTTTCCATCTTTATCATCGTAACTGCGGGTTCGTATGTTTCCTTCGATATAAACCTTTTGTCCTTTTTTTAGCCATTCTCCACAAACTTCAGCTAATTTATTCCATGCTATGATATTATGCCATTCAGTTCTTTCTTGCACTACCCCTTCAGTATTTTTCCAACTGTCTGTTGTGGCAATAGAAAATGAAGCCACGGCTGTCCCGTTCGCTGTGTATCGAAGCTCAGGATCTTTTCCAAGATTTCCGATGAGCATTACTTTATTTAAACTTTTTGATGCCATAATTTTTCTCTCCGTTTGTTAATGTTATTTGGATAAAAATAAATTTGTCGGACAAATCAACATTATTTTGTTGGTTAATATATATAGTTTATCTTGAAATATTTTCACATCGGTCATTCGATTTTGTGATGGTAATTGAAAATATTCCGCGATATTAATTTTGTTCAGCTGTTTGCCCTTGTGATTTAGAATCATCAATTCGTCGCCCATAACAATATAAATTTCTTTTTCGGATAAACAAAAAGCACGAACCGATTGGGGGGAGTCCAACTGAAGGGAATGTAAAAATGTACCCCAATGATCATAAACGGATATTTTATTCGATTCTAAAACATATAATTTATTGTCGTTTGTTGTAGCAATTTGAATGGGATGGGGTACTAACCGATAATCCCCGATGATCCTAACATCTTTAATCTGAAACCCGTCGAATGTAATTTTCATAATATTCTTATTTTCAGAATCGTAATAATATAGATTCGAAAACTTATCGACGGCTAAAAAAGAAGGCCGCCCAAAAGGAAAATTAGTGGATTGAAAAGACTCGCGTGACAATGAACTAATAAATTCTAAATTACGATTAAACCTTTGGATGCGATTGTTGTTATAATCAGAGACGAATATATTCAATCCATAAGAAGCATCAATTGCCACTGGTTTATCGAAATTTAACTGCCCCCAACCGATGCCTCCTATTTCTTTTTGAAATTGATTTTGTGAATTATATTTAAAAAGTTTATAGTTTTCTTTATCTAGGATATAAATATTACCTTCGTAATCCATCGAAAATACTGACGATTCAGAGACCAATGTATCTATCTGAAAATATGAGTAACTAGAATCCTGGATGTACGAAAATGGATACAAGAAAGATAATAAAATAGAATAGAATATCATTTCGTCAATCTGTCTAAAATATAAAAG